>JALOLF010000178.1 GCA_025456085.1 Acidimicrobiales bacterium | reverse complement strand
CGCACGAACTGGGCCCAGCTGACGTCACCCTTCAGCGGGCGCGACTCCTGCACCGCCGTCCGGAAGGAGAAGGCCTCCGCCCCGATGGCGAAGAGCAGCACGCCGATGGCCCACTGCAGCGACTCGAGCTCGTGGGGATGGCGGATCTTCTCGATGCCCTCGTAGATGGCGAAGGCGCCGCCGAGCGAGAACAGGATCATGGAGACGATGAACGACCAGAAGTAGCGCTCCCGTCCGAACCCGAACTGGTGCAGGGCGGTGGGCTCGTGGTGGGACCGGCGATGGCCGAGCAGGAGCAGGCCCTGGTTGCTGGTGTCGGCGAAGGAGTGGATGCTCTCGGCCAGCATGGAGCCGGAGCGGGTGAACACGAACGCCACCAGCTTCGCGAGGGCGATCCCCAGGTTCGCCACGAGTGCCGCGACGACCGCCCGTGTGCCTCCGCCCGCCGACATGCGCCCATCCTCGCACGGCGGGACCGACCGTCGCGACCATCCGGTCCCCCCCGTCCTCCCCGCCCTCAGTCGGGCAGCCGGCGCACGATCTCGCGACCGATGGCCAACGACGCCGTGGCGGCCGGTGACGGGGCGTTGAGCACGTGCACCACCGGCCCGTCGACCTCGATGGCGAAGTCGTCGACGAGCGTGCCGTCGGCCCGCAGGGCCTGGGCTCGCACGCCGGCTCCGGCGGGCACGAGGTCGCGGGTGCGCACGGCGGGCACGAGACGGCGCAGCGCCGCCGCGAACCGTTGCCGGCTCAGCGATCGAACGACCTCGGCAGCCTCGGTGCCGGCGTGGTGCAGGCCCAGCCTGACCAACCCGGCGGTACGGGCCAGCTCGGCCAGCTCCGCCCGGGTCGGACGTCGCCAGCCGTAGTGCTCCCTCCCGAGGGCCAGCACCGCGTTGGGTCCGGCGTGCACGGCACCGTCGATGCCGCGGGTGAGGTGCACGCCGAGGAACGGGAAGCGCGGGTCGGGCACGGGGTACACGAGGGAGCGCACCAGCCAGCGCCGGTCCGCCCGGAGCTCGTGGTACTCGCCCCGGAAGCCGACGATGCGGGCTCCCGGGCGGTGACCCGCCAGCATCGCCACGTGGTCGCTGTGCAGACCCGCGCAGTTGACCACCCGTCTC
This sequence comes from Acidimicrobiales bacterium, assembly GCA_025456085.1. Taxonomy (GTDB): domain Bacteria; phylum Actinomycetota; class Acidimicrobiia; order Acidimicrobiales; family Acidimicrobilacustridaceae; genus JALOLF01. Next base: position 6,324 of record JALOLF010000178.1, on the reverse strand, counting down.
GCCGCCACGGTCCCGGCCGGCGTGTCGAGCAGCACCCGCCCGCGCTCAGGGCGCACCCGTCGCACCTCCCGGCCGAGCAGCACGACGCCGTCGCCGGTGGTGATCTCACCAGCCAGCGCGTCGCACACCGACCGGTAGTCCACGACGCCGGTCTCCGGCACGTGGAGCGCCACGAGGCCCTCGGCCTGCGGCTCCAGCTCGGCGAGGTCCCGACGGTTCAGCGTGCGCACCCGCAGGTCGTTGCCGACGGCCCGCTCACGCAGCAGCTCGAGGCGGGCAGCCTCCTCGGCGGAGGTGGCCACGATGACCTTCCCGCAGATCTCCAGGGGTATGCCCCGGGCTCGACAGAAGCCCTGGAGGGCCAGCCGCCCCTCCCGGCACAGCCGCGCCTTCGCCGATCCCGGGGGGTAGTAGACGCCGGCATGCACGACCCCGGAGTTGTGGCCGCTCTGGTGCGCGGCGACCGTCGACTCCTTGTCGAGCACGGCCACCGACGACACGGCCCCTGTCTCCAGTGCCGCAACGGCCGTCGCCAGTCCGACGATGCCGGCGCCCACGACCGCCAGCTCGACCTCGTCGGACGGGTGGACGGCGGCGCGCACCGCCCCATGATGGACCGGCGCCCGGTCCGGTCGGCGCATCGGGAGGCGTCTCGTCGACGTCGTCGCCGGCGGAACCCGGTAGAACGTGGGGTATGGCCGAACCGACGTCGTCCGCCGGGGTCGACCTACCGGGTCGCTGGAGTCCGTCGGGCATGTGGCGGGACCTGTTCGAGCAGGCGCCGGTGCCCTACGCGCTGTACGGGTTGGACTGCCGGTTGCTCCTGGCGAACGACGCCTACGGCGACCTCTTCGGCGTCCCTCCCGCGGACATGGCGGGACTGCACCTCCTGGAGCTCACCCATCCCGACGATCGGCTGCGCACCGACGCCTTCCTGCGCGACCTGGTCAGCGGCACCCTCGCCCGGGTGGAGACCGACAAGCGCTACGTGCGCGCCGATGGATCGGTCTTCTGGGGTCACCTGGTGGCGACCTCGTTGCACACGAGCGCCGGCGAGCCCTGGGCGCTGCTCGGCACCGTGCAGGACGTGACGGGTCGGGTGGACGCGGAGCGGGCACTCGCCGAGCGCGAGACCTGGTTCAAGTCCCTCGTGCAGAACGTGAGCGACGCCATCGTCGTGGCCGATGCGGCCGGGCGGCTGGCCTACGCCTCGCCCTCCGCCGAGCAGCTCACCGGCGCCTCGGCCGCCGACGCGATGGGGCTGGACGTCCTGGGCTTCGTCCACCCCGACGACCGGGACGTGGTGGCGCTGTCGTTCCAGAACACGGCGCAGTCCCCGGGTCCACAGGTGCCCCTGCGGTTCCGGGTGCTCCGCCGGGACGGCAGCACCCGGGTGGTGGAGGCCGTGGCGACCAACCTGCTCGACGACCCGGGTGTGCGCGGCATCGTGGTCAACCTGCGCGACCTCACCGATGTCGAGGCGGTCGCGGTCGCCCTGGAGCTGAGCGAGCAGCGCTTCCGACGGATGTTGGAGAACATCTCCGACACCGTCACCCTCATCGGCGCCGACGCACACGTGCAGTCGACGACGGGCAACGTGAAGGAGATCCTGGGCTATCCCGTCGACTTCTGGAGCCTGCGCAACGCCTTCGACCTGTGTCACCCCGAGGACGCGGACCGGGCGCGCGCCGCGCTCGAGCGCCTGCTGTCGATGCCCGGCGGGGAGATGACCGACGAGTTCCGGGTCCGGGCCGCCGACGGCAGGTGGGCCCACGTCGAGGTGAGCGGCGCCAACCTGCTCGAGGACCCCGACGTCGCGGCCATCGTGCTCACCACCCGCAACATCACGCAGCGCAAGGAGGCCGAGCGGGCCCTGGCCCGGGCCCGCGACGACGCCCTCCGGGCGCTGGAGCAGCGCATGGAGTTCGTGGCCACGGTGAGCCACGAGCTGCGGACCCCCATCCACGGCATCCTCGGCCTGGCCGAGCTGCTGGCGTCCTCCGACCTCGACGAGGACGGCAGGAACATGGCCCGTTCCATCCTCCGGGCGACCGACACCCTGCGGATGGTGCTCGACGACATCCTCGACTTCGCCAAGATCGAGGCCGGCCGCCTGGAGCTGAGCCCCGGTCCGTTCCCCGTGGCCGAGCTCGTCACCGACCTGCGCACGCTCTACGCGCCGCAGGCGGAGCTGAAGGGGGTGGCCTTCGACGTCGTGGTCGATCCGGAGCACCCGGCGTGGGTGGAGGGGGACGCCCTGCGGGTTCGCCAGGTGCTGGCCAACCTGGTGTCCAACGCGGTGAAGTTCACCTCGGTCGGTCGGGTCCGTCTCGAGTTCGAGCGGGCCGCCGGTGGCATCACCCGGATGATCGTGGAGGACACCGGTCTGGGTATCCCACCCGAGGTGTCGGACTCGCTCTTCGTGCCCTTCTCCCAGGCCAACCGGGACACCGCCCGGGAGTTCGGCGGCACCGGTCTGGGCCTCACCATCGCCCGGCGACTCGTGGAGCTGATGGGCGGGGTGCTGGGCTTCGACAGCACCCCGGGCGTCGGGTCCCGCTTCTGGGTGACGCTCCCGCTGCCCGCGGTGGTTGCTCCGGCTCACGCCACGCTCTCCGAGACGATCGGCGTGGTGCGCCCGGCGCCCCTGTCGCCACGGGTGCTGGTCGTCGAGGACAACGCCGTCAACCAGCTCCTGGTACGGCGCCAGCTCGACCGACTGGGGTACGCGTCCGTGGTGGTGGACTCGGGCTTCGCCGCACTCGAGCTGCTGGCCACGGAGCGCTTCGCCGTCGTGCTCATGGACTGGCAGCTCCCGGGCATCGACGGGCTGGAGACGACGCGTCGGCTGCGGCTGGAGGAGCAGGACCGCGGTCGCGAGCCCGTTCCGGTGGTGGCACTCACCGCCAGCGCGCTGCCCGGTGACCGTGAACGGTGCCTCGACGCGGGCATGGACGACGTCGTGACCAAGCCCGTCAACCTGGCGACGCTCGGACGTGTGCTGGACCGGTGGACCGCCGCTGTGCCGGCGCCGACGCGCTACGAGTCGACCGGCCCCCGGTCGCCGGTCGATGCCCGGGTGCTCGAGGCGCTGGTGGAGGAGCTCGAGGACCGGGAGCTGGTGGCGACCGTGGTGCGCACGTACCTGCGTGAGCTGCCGGCGCGGATCGACAGCGTGGAGGCGGCCGTGCGCGCCGACGACCGCGGCGCGTTGGCGGCCGTCGCCCACACCCTGGTGTCGACCAGCGCCACCATCGGGGCGCAGCGCCTGGCCGAGCTGGCGTCGCTGCTCGAGGTCGCGGCGCGCGATCCGGCCTCCTCCACGGCCCCGGTGCCGGTGTCGCTCGCCGATCTCCGGCGCGGGCAGCGCACCACCGAGCTCGGTCTGCACGCGGCGCTGGAGCGCCTCGAGTCGAGCCGGCCCGCGTCGGGATCGACTCGGGAGTCCTGAGCGCGGACCGCCCCCGTGGCCCGGTCGGCGCTCAGCTCATCCGGTAGCCGACGCCGCGCACCGTGGTGATGCGACTCGGCCCGTCCGGCGGGTCGATCTTCTTGCGGACGTTCGCGATGTGGACGTCGACCACGTGGTCGTCACCGAACCAGTCGGGCCCCCAGACCCGCTCCCGGAGCAGGGTGCGGGAGAAGACCATCGTGGGGTTGGCGGTCAGCGCCTCGAGGAGGTCGAACTCGATGCGGGTCAGCACGACGTCGTGGCCGTCCACGATGACCCGACGGCCGGGGGCATCGAGCTCGAGGTCGCCGACCCGCCGGTGTCTGCCGTTGCCCTCGGCCGGTCCCGAGACGGTCCGCGGGCGTCGCAGCATGGCCCGGATGCGGGCCACGAGCTCCCGGGGCGAGAACGGCTTGGTGAGGTAGTCGTCGGCGCCGACCTCGAGGCCGACGATGCGGTCGACCTCGTCGGCACGGGCCGTGAGCATCAGGATGTAGGCCGAGCTGAACTGGCGGATCCGTCGGCAGGCCTCGACGCCGTCGAGGCGGGGCAGGCCCAGATCCAGCACGATCACGTCGGGGCACGTGGTCCGCGCCGCCTCCACCGCCTCCTCCCCGTCGCCCGCCGTGGTGGTCGTGTACCCCTCCCGCTCCAGTAGGGGGACGAGCAGGTCGATGAACTCCGGCGCGTCGTCGACGACCAGGACGTGTGGGGATTCGGGCGCAGAGGGTTCGGTCATGAGCACAACCGGGGACGTGTCGTCCCGTCCCGTCGACTCTAGAACCTCCGACGGGGATGCGGACCTCGTGCGGTGGGTTCCCCGGCCCCGCTCCCCGTGACCGGGGCCGGTTGTTGCGCGCCGGGTCCCCGGGCCGGCCAGAATGCGGCCGTGCCCACGCTGCAGCCTCACCTCCACAAGCTCACCGGGACCGACGGGTTCGTGGTCTTCGACCTCGAGCACGCCGAGCGCTCCGCCGGGATCGTGCGCGCCGCGCCCAAGATCCTCCTCGACGGGGCGACGTGGCTGGCACGGTCCATGACCTACCAGTTCGCCTCGTTCGAGGTGCGCGCCGGCGGCGCCAGCGCCGGTGTCAACACGCCCCCCGCCGGCCGGGACGAGGCGGTGGCCGCCTTCGTGGAGGAGGTGGGACCGCTGGTGGGCGACGGGCGGCTGGTGCTCGACCCGGGCAAGGGCGTGGTCGAGGCCGACCTCGCCCCGCTGGCCCCGATCGACCCCCGCCCCCCGGTGTGCCGGGTGGAGCGGCACCAGTTGACGGCGCGCTCGGTGGTGCTGGCCGCGGAGGCCGCGCTGGGGGGGTCGCTCGAGGGTCGCACGGTGGCCATCGAGGGGTTCGACGCCGCCGCCGACGCCCTCGTGGCCGAGGTGGCGGAGCGGGGCGGCCGGGTCGTGGCGGTGGCCACCTCGGAGGGCATGGTGGAGGACACCGCCGGGTTCGATCCGGCTCGTCTGGCCCTGTCCCACGCCGAGCACGGGCCGTCCTTCGTGGCCCAGCTGGGTCTCGACACCCACAAGACCCAGCTCGTGCTGGGCCGGGAGGTCGACGTGCTCTTCGTCGGCTCCAGGGCCGGGGTCGTCGACCACAACGGCGCCGGCTACGTGCGCGCCCGGGTGCTGGTTCCCAACGGGCCCGTGCCCGTGACGGCCAAGGCGCTGGCCGTGCTGCGGCGAGCCGGCATCGAGGTGCTGCCGGACTTCGTGACGCTCGCCGGCCCCACGATCGCGGGTCTGCTGGGCCCGGCCGCCACCGCCGAGTCCGCCCGGGCCGCCATCGCCGAACAGGTGCCGGCGGTGCTGCGCGACGTGCTCGACCATCCCGACGGTGCACTGCTGGGGGCATGCCACCGGGCCGAGGCCTTCCTGCGAACCTGGTGCGAGGCGCTCCCGTTCGGCCGTCCGTTGGCCTGAGGGTCGCGCCTCGGCCCGACCGCGTCCTAGGTTGTCGTCATGGCCGCACCGACCCGCGCCGTCGTGTGGTTCCGCCGGGACCTCCGTCTCGACGACAACCCCGCCTTCGCGGCGGCGACGGCCGCCCACGACGTGGTCACCGCGCTGTTCGTCGCCGACCTCGGCCTGCTCGATCGCGTCGGGCCCTTCCGGCGCCGCCAGCTGCTGGCCGATGTGGCGGCCCTGGACGAGGAGCTGCGGACGCGTGCCGGGGGCCGGCTGCTGGTGCGCGTCGGCGACCCGCGCTCGGTGGTGCCGGCCGAGGCCCGGGCCCGCCGCGCCCGGGTCGTCCACTGGAACGACGACCCCTCACCCCGGGCCCGTCGGCGAGACGCCGCGGTGGCCGCTGCGCTGACGGCGGCGGGCATCGGAACCCAGCGGTCGTGGGGGACGCTCGTGCTGCCGCCCGGTTCGGTGCTGACCCGTGCCGGCTCCTTGTCGCGGGTCTTCACCCCGTTCCACCGCACGTGGGCGGCCACCCCCTGGGATCCGTGGCCGACTCCGGGCGGGGCACACGTCGACGGCGACGTCGGCGACGTCCTCCCGCCGCCGGGCGACGCGCCGCCGGTGGAGGCCGGCGCCGCAGCCGCCGTCGGGCGGCTCGAGGCCTTCCTCGAGCGCGTCGACGCCTATCCCGAGGTGCGGGATCGTCCGGATCTCGACGCCACGTCACGGCTGTCCGTGGACCTGCGCTTCGGCACCTTGTCGCCCCGCACGGTGGCCTCCGTGGTCGGCACCTCGACGCCCGGTCGGGCCGCGTTCGTGCGCCAGCTCGCCTGGCGCGACTGGTACGCCCACCTGCTCGTGGCGCACCCGACGCTCGCCACGACCTCGCTGTCGCCCCACGAGCCCGACTGGCGCCACGACCCCGACGGCCTGGCCGCCTGGCAGGAGGGGCGAACCGGCT
>JALOLF010000007.1:61576-64773 GCA_025456085.1 Acidimicrobiales bacterium | reverse complement strand
GTGCGGACGCGCTTGGGGGCGTCCTGCAGGCGGCGGCGCAGCGAGACGACCTCCTGCTCGAGCGCGGCGGCCTGCTCACGCAGCTCCGCGAGCTCGGACTCGTAGGCGGCGAGGTGCCTGCTGTACTCGGCCTGGTCCACTGCTACCAACCTCCCGGCGGTCTCGGCGGCTGTTCGGACCCTACACCGGGGCTTCTCGGACCCGGCGCAGCCCGGTCCGATTTGCCGCACGGGGCCGCCTCGGGGCACGCTCCCCCAGGCGCGTGACGCTACCGGGGCCCGCCCCGGGATCACACCGAGTTTCCACGCGAAATCCCGTGCTTATTCGGTGGAGCGGTTACACTCGTCACGAAGCGGCGGCCCAGGTGAGGGCAACCGCCCGACCACCCCGACGCACCACGAGGTACAGGCGAATGAAGGTCTGGATCGATCAGGATCTCTGCACGGGCGACGGCCTCTGCGAAGAGATCGCCCCCGACGTGTTCACGCTCCTCGACGATGGCCTGGCCTACGTCAAGGAGGGCTCGAAGGTCTTCAGCGACCCGGGCGGCCCGGATGGCCTGGCGAACGTGCCCGCCGGCCAGGAGGAGGCGGTCATCGAGTCCGCCGAGGAGTGCCCGGGCGAGTGCATCTTCATCGAGATCGACTGACGACGGTCGACGACCTCGGCCGATCCACCTGACGTTCGGGGCCCTCCGGGGCCCCGACGCCGTTCCCGGCGCCCGCGGCCGGCTCGGTACGTGGCGCGCCTCGCTCACCCCACGCAGGGGCCGGTGTCCACCTCCGAGCCACCGACGTCGGCGAGCACGTCGCGCACCTCGGCCGTCGACAGCGCGTAGGCGACGTCGGGATCGTCGGGAGCGATGGCGAACGCCACCCCGACCACCTCGCCGGCGGGGGTCACGAGCGCCGAGCCCGAGTCACCGGGCCGCAGCGAGGCCCGCAGCTCGAGCACGTCGCGCTCGGTCAGGCCGGTGCCGTAGATGTCGCGGCCCACGGCGGGGATGCGCCGAGCCACCTCGAAGGGGGCGATGCGCAGCGGACCGCCGCCGGGGTGGCCGAAGACGCCGCCGCTGGCCGACACGTCGCTGTCCCCCACCGGCAGCGCCGGCCGGTCCAGACCGGGGACCGCCAGCACCGCCAGGTCCCGGTCGGGGTCGAAGGCCACGACGACGGCATCGAGGTACTCGCCGTCGTCCCGTTGCACCCGCGTGTCCTCCTCGCCGGCCACGACGTGGGCGTTGGTCACCACCGCGTCGTCGGCGACCACGAAGCCCGTGCCGTCCTGGACCTTGCGACAGGCGATGCCTTCCACCTTGACGACCGAGCGGCTCACCGACGACGCCTGGTCCTCGCTCAGGCCGGACTCGCTCGGCGGCGGCCCCAGGTCCGGGGTGGGCCGCAGCACGTCGAACACGGCCGGGAAGTTGTCCTCGCCCAGCAGCGCCCGCAGTGCCTGCATGCTGTCGGGCGCGTCGGGCAGGTGGTCGTCGATGGTCCCGATCACCACCGAGTCCCGGGCCTGGCCCGCGATCCAGCCCGGGGTGTCGGCCAGCAGGGGCACGACGAGCCAGATGGCCACCACGATCCCGACCAGCCCGGCGAGCGCGCCGGCCACGCCGTCGCCGACGGTGACGGTGCCGTCGTCGTCGACCGGCCGGAGCCGGTTGCCGACGGCGAGGCCCACGGCCTGACCGATCGACGCCCCCACGAACAGCACGCCCACGCTCACCAGCAGGCCGAGGAGCGCCCAGCGCAGGCCGAGCTGCTCGATCAGCCACGGCAGGAGGCGCACCGCCGCCAGCAGTCCCACCGCCATCCCGATCCACGAGAGCACCCGGGTCACGAAGCCGAGCCGGAACCCGGCCACGACCGCCCCGAGCGCCAGCAGGACGACGACCACGTCGAGCAGGTTCATGGCCGCAGGAGGCGGGCGTGGGTGAGGAAGCCGGTGTGGGCGACCATGCGGTGGTCCGGGCGGACCGCTGCTCCCTCGACGTGCCAGGTGCGCTGCAGCACCTCGAGCGACTCCACACCGGACCACGGCCCACGATCGAGCGCCTCGCGCAGCTGGCTGACCTGCACGATGCTCGGGGTGTACGCCACCAGGATGCCACCGGGACGCAACGCCCGCTCGGCCGGGCCCACGACCTGCCAGGGCTCGGGCAGATCGAGCACCACGCGGTCCACGGCGGGCTCGTCGATGCCCTCGTAGCAGTCCCGGACCTCGACCCGGTAGCGCTCCAGCACGTCCGCGCCGAGGAAGCCGGCGACGTTCTTGCGGGCCCGGTCGGCGAAGTCCTGGCGCAGCTCGTAGCCGACGATCGACGCACCGGCGCGCAACATGGCCTTCGACAGGGCCCCCGAGCCGACCCCCGACTCCAGCACCCGCACACCGGGGCCGATGTCGGCCAGCATCAGGATGGGTCCGAGGTCCTTCGGGTAGATGACCTGCGCGCCGCGCGGCATCTTCAGCACGAAGTCGGCCAGCGTGGGCCGCAGCACCACGAAGCGCGAGCCCCTGGTGGACAGCACCGTGGCCCCTTCGTCGCCGCCGATGATGTCATCGTGGGGTACGTAGCCGGCATGGGAGTGGAACTCGCCGCCGGCCTTGAGGGTCACGAGGTAGCGGCGGCGCTTGGCATCGACGAGCAGGACGCGCTCGCCGTCGGACAGGGGGTGGCTCACCGGTCCTCCCCCTCGGACGGGGTACGGATCCCGAGGCGCGCCGGGGCGGGCAGCGGCGTCCCGCCGGCCCGTGTCACCAGCCTGCAGAAGGCGCAGACCTCGCCCGGGGTCGGTGCCCCGCAGGTGGCGCAGGCGCGCAAGGGGTCGTCGTGGTCGGTGGCGCCCCGCCGGAAGTGCTCCGAGGCGCGGTCGAGGAACCCGAAGTAGAAGTCGTGCTTGGCGCCGGGCGAACCCACCTCGATGGCGTTGAGCGCCTCCTTGTAGCCCAGGTGCTTGTTGCCGGCCGCCATCGGGCACTCCTCCACCTGGTAGTCGATGCCGCGCAGCACGCAATACGCGGCCATCTCCCGCTCGCTGAGGCGGACCAGCGGCTTCACCTTGCGCGGGAAGCCGTCGCGCTCGGCCAGCACCGGCAGCTGACGGCCCAGGTAGTTGGTGTGCCAGTGCAGGACGTTGCCGAACAGCACCGCAGCCTCGTCGTCGAGGTTGTGGCCGGTGACGACGACGTCG
>JALOLF010000007.1:0-61564 GCA_025456085.1 Acidimicrobiales bacterium | reverse complement strand
CCGTGCTCACGCGCCGCCCGGTCGAACAGGTGGCGCTTGGACAGCCCGCACGCCGAGCACGGCACCCGGCGGGCCGCCCTGGCGCCGCCGGGCACGTCGTAGCCGTAGGTCTCCTGCAGGTCGATCTCGATCAGGTTCGCCCCGCGGCGCTCGGCGAAGTCGCGGGCGTACCAGCCCGAGTCCCGGGAGTACTCCCCGATGCCGAGGCCCAGGTAGAGCCCGTCGGCGTCGTGGCCCGACTCGAGCAGCAGATCCCACAGCGCGAGGGAGTCCTTGCCGCCCGACACCGCCACCAGCACCCGGTCGCCCGGACCGATCATGTCCCAGTCGTGGATGGCGCGGGCCACCTGGTCGCGACACAGGCGCAGGAAGTGCTCGACGCAGAAGTTGGCGTTGTGCCGGCGGATGTCGATGACCGCCGGCTCGCGGCACACCCGGCACTTCACGCCGCGCCCCCGGAGATGACCGGACGGATCTCGATGCTGTCGTCGTCGCCGAGCATGGCGTCGCCGGGTACGAGGGTGTCCCCCCGGATCACCAGCACGGCCTCCCGGTTCAGCTCCAGGCGGCCGAGCAGGGCGGTGACGCTCAGCGGGCCGGGGATCTCGATCTCCCGGCGGGGGTTGCGCAGCAGGACCTTCACCGACCCATTGTGGCCCGAGCGGCGCCGGGCGCGGCACGCGCCGACGATCAGGACGAGGTGGCGCGGCGGCGACGGGCGGCGCGCCGGTCCCGCTTGGCCTGGCGCCTGGCCTCCTCGGCCTGGCGCTCGGCCTCCTCGGCCCGCCGCTTCGCGTCACGCCGGTCCCGCTTGGCCTGGCGGCGACGCCGACGCCGGGAGACCTTGGGTGGAGGGACCTGGTGGGTGATGACGATCGTCTCACCGGGGCGCAGCGGCTCGGTGATGGTGATCGGCTCGTTCGTGTTGCGCAACGCCCAACGCAGGGCGGTCACGCCCCAGACGGCGGCGCCGACCCCGATCCAGCGGTGGTCGCCGCCGAGCAGGCCCCGCTCGACGGACAGGGACCGCAGGCGGGACCCGGTGGAGGCCACGGGCTCAGACCCGCCGGATCTCGACGTAGGTCCGCTGGCGCTTGCCCTTGCGGCGCCCCAGCACGAACGCCACGAGGACCAGGCCCACCACGACGGCCGCCCCCACCGTCACGGCATAGGAGCGGATCTCGTCGGTGACGACGTCGACCTCGCCCTGCAGCTCGCGGAACTTGGACTCGATGTCGTCAGGGCTGACCCGGCGCACGGGGACGCTCATCGGTTCTTCTCCACCTCGCGTCGGATGCCCATGCCCAGCATGGCGATGACCATCCCCAGGAAGCCGAACGTCGCGATGTAGGGCACCCAGGACCACGCCTCGTCGAAGACCGAGAAGCGCTGCAACAGGCGCAGCACCGACAAGGCCAGCAGGAAGGTGCCCATGCTGATGGCGAGGGCCCCGCCCAGGCCCATCCCGATGTTGCGTCCGAGCCCCTTGAGGGGGTCGAGCGTCTCCTGCTGGGCGTACACCTTCAGCAGCTCCCACAACTCCTGGAGCACCTCGGGGACGCTCTTGGCGTTGGCCACCTGTTCCCTCGGATCCGTCTGCCCAGCACGGCGCGGCCGCGGCGACCGGACGGCTCGCCGGCGCACCCGGTTGTCTATCCCGTCGTCGGCGATTGCCGCAAGCAGTGCGGGATCATGCGGACCCGCCGTCGAGCTCGAGCTCGCGCAGCAGCAGCGACTCGTGCTCGGCCAGCAGGTCCGCGACCCGCTCGACACGACCGACGGCGTCGGGCTCCTCGAGCAGGTCCTGCTGGTCCGCGGGCCCGAGCGGCGACAGCGCCACGAGCTGGTAGCTGGCCAGCACCGGCTCCTCGCTGAGCGGGATCGTGGCCGGCGCGGCGGGCCGTCCCAGCTCGGTGGCCAGGGCGAGCACCCGGCGCAGCACCGCCGTGGCCGCCTCGACCTGGCCGGTCAGCTCCGCCGGTGGCGGAGGGTCCTCCCAGTCCTCGACCTCGGCCAGGGGATAGGGATCGTCGGGCAGCCACCGCACGACGCGGATGCGGCGCATCCCCACCGTGCCCAGGGCGAAGCGGCCGTCGTCCAGCTCCACCGCCTCCAGGATCCGCGCCACCGTGCCCACCCAGAAGCGGAGGTCGCCACCACCCACCTCGCTGCCCCGCTCGATCAGGGTCACGCCGAACTCGGGCACCTCCGACGCGAGGCAGTCCCGGGTGAGCGTGCGGTACCGCTCCTCGAACACGTGCAGGGGCAGCACCATGCTGGGCACCAGCACCGAGCCGAGCGGGAACATGGGCAGGACCTGCACGGCGGCCAGGCTAGGTGGTCCGCGTGGGCGCAGGTCAGGTCGGCGCCGGGGGTTCGGGATCGAGCTGGTCGGCCGTCGGTGCCTGCGGGTAGTCGTACAGCACGGTGACCAGGTCGTCCTGGGTGGTCGTGCCGGCGGGGTTCTCGCCGTTCACGAGGAAGGCGAAGGTGAGGTCCTTGCCACTCGCGGTCTCGACCCATCCGGCGAGCGCCCACACCGTGTTCAGGGTGCCCGTCTTGGCCACCACCCGCCCCTCGACCGGCGTGTCGAGCAGGCGTTTGCGCAGCGTCCCCTTCTCGCCGGCGACGGCCAGGCCGCCGGCCAGGACCGAGTCCGGGCCGTGCTGGTCGAGCAGCTCGGCGAGCAGGTCGCAGGTGACCCGGTTGCCCTCGTCGAGACCGGACCCGTCGTTGGTCACCACCCCGTCGAGGGGCAGGCCGCGGGCAGCGAGCGCAGCGCCGATGGCCTGCGTGCCGGCGGCGGTGGTGCCGCCCCCGCCGGCGCGCCGACCCAGCTCCTTCACCAGCAGCTCGGCGGTGGTGTTGTCGCTCTCGGCGAGCATCTCCCCCACCAGATCGCGCACCGGCAACGACTCCAGGGAAGCGACCTGCTGTGCGCCCTCGGGCGCACGACCCGTGCCGGCCTCGCCCTCCACGGTGATGCCCCGGTCCTCGAGCAGGGTGACGAGCGTCTCCGCGGCCAGCAACGGCGGGTCCCCCGGCAGGCGCGTACCGGACAGGGCGTCGGGGGAATCGGCGTACCCGGTGTTGCCGTCGTTGACCGTCAGCGCGCTGAGCGGCCCGACGAAGCCCTGGCGCTGGTGCCGGGTGGGCCACGTGGACACCCAGCGCTCGGTGTCGTAGCGGCTGTCGTCACCGATCACCGAGCCCCGGATCTCGGTGATGCCGGACTGTTCGATCCGGTCGGCCAACTGCGCGTAGTCGTGCCAGACCTGGGCCGGGTTGTCGAAGGCGACGGTGTAGCCGGTGGTGGTCAACAGCGGATCGCCGCCGCCCACGATCCACAGGTCCCCGTCGAGGACCCCGTCGTCGGGGGTGTCCTCGGCCACGACGGTGGTGACCAGGCGCTCGTCGAGGGGGATGGTGTCGAGCACGGCGGTGGCGGTCAGCAGCTTCTCGGTGGACGCGGGCGCCAGGGGCAGCTCCGGGTTCTCCTCGACGATCCGTCGACCGGCGTCGCTCACCACCAGGCACGTCGTGTCGGGGGACTCCTCGAGCACGCCCTGCACGGCGGTGGTCAGACGGGTGTCGGCGATGTGCGACGTGAGCAGCTCGGGCACCCGTCGGGCCGACAACAGCGGCGTCGTGAGCCGGAGCGGGGACGGGGGGATCGTGCCGTCGCCGCTGTCCTGGGCGGCGACGGGCGCGGCCACGCCCACCACCAGGGTCAGGGCGAGCGCCGCGAGGGTCGAGCGTCTGGCCATCCAGCCCAGCCTAGGGTGGGGCCCGGCCCCAGCTGCGTCACCACCGGTGCCGCCCCCCGCAGCCGAGGACGCGCTCAGGAGCGGCGCTGCCGGTGACGCGCGTAGCGCCACAGGTGCTCGAGCGCCGTCACCGCCCGGTTCGACGAGGGGTACGGATACCGGCCGGTCGCCCGCACGCCCTGCACCGCCGCGTTGTCGGGGGCGGTCACCGCGAGCTCGGTGGCGGTCAGGATGGGCTTGCCGAGCTCGGCGCTCAGCTCCGCTGCGGCCGCGGTGTAACGCTGCTCCTGGCGCTCGTGGAACCCCACGATGCGCTCCAGCCCGTGTCCCGGGTAGAAGCCGCCGTCGCGCTCCATGGCGGCGACGTTGCCCTGGATGCCCATCCCCAGCAGCACCACGGCGTCGACGGACGGGTGCCGGGCCACGGTGGCGAGCACGGCGGGGATGGTGTCCTTGGTCTCGCCGCCGGCCAGGTCGACGGGGTTGTTGCGGCTCCAGCGGGGCGGCAGCAGACCGTCGAGCTCGTCTCGCAGGTCCTCGGGCAGGGCGAGCAGCTGCAGGTCGGTGCGGGCGATGGCGTCCGCGGTGACGACCCCCCAGCCCCCGGCGGTGCTCACGACCGCCACGTTCGGCCCCGGGGGCAGTGGCTGGGTGGCGAAGGACGCCGCGGCCTCGAAGGCCTCCTCGATGGTGGCGGCCCGCACCACGCCCGCCTGGGCGCACATCCCGTCGAAGACCCGGTCGTCGGTGGCCAGCGAGCCGGTGTGGCTCGCCGCGGCCCGGGCACCCCCGGCGGTGGCGCCGCCCTTCACCAGCACCACGGGGATGCGCTCGCTCACGGCGCGGAGCCGTTCGAAGAAGCGTCGCCCGTCGCTGACGCCCTCCACGTAGGCCAGCGCCACGTCGGTCTCGGGGTCCTCGGCGTAGAACTCGAGGAAGTCCGCCACGCCCACCTGGGCGGCGTTGCCGGCCGACACGGCCCGGCTCACCCCGACCCCGCTCTGGCGGGCGTAGTTCTGGAACGACGACACGAAGTTCCCCGACTGGCTCACGATGCCGATGCGGCCCCGCGGCGGATAGGGCGCCACGATCTGGGCGCACAGCGACGCCGGGGTCGAGACCACGCCCTGCCCGTTCGGGCCCACCACCAGCAGGTCGAGCTCCTCGGCCAGGGCCACCAGGTCGTCCTGGGCGCGGCGGCCGTCCTCCCCCGCCTCGCCGTAGCCGGCCGAGGCGATGAAGGCCGCCTGCACGCCCTTGGCCGCGGCCTCCCGCAACAGGGCGGCGTTGGTCGACGCCGGCGTGCACACGAACACCAGGTCCGCAGCGCCGTCGGGCACCTCCTCGAGGCCGGTCAGGGTCTCGACGCCGAGGATCTCCCCGCCGTCGCGGTTGGTGGCGAACACCCGTCCCGCGTACCCGCAGCTCAAGATGTTGTGCAGGGCCACGAACCCGAACTTGCCGGGATGCGTCGAGGCCCCCGCCACGATCACCCCGGCGGGTTCGAACAGCGCCCGGTAGTGCTGTGTCGTCGGGGCCATCAGCTCGCCACCTCCACGAGTGCGTCGACGGCCACGGGCCGTCCGTCCACCACGATCAGCGGGTTCAGGTCGGCCGAGCGCAGCTCCGGCGTCGACTCGGCCGCCGCCGACAACCCCAACAGCACGGCCACCACCGCCTCGCGGTCCACGGGCGGCTCGCCCCGGAACGCCCCCAGCAGGGCCTGCGTGGCCAGGTCGTCGAGCATGTCCTCGGCGTCGACGCGCTCGATGGGCACCAGTCGGATGCTGACGTCGGCGACCGCCTCCGCCAGGACCCCACCCACACCGAGCATCACGGTGCGGCCGAACTGCGGGTCGGTGGCCAGCCCGGCGATGAGCTCGCGGTTGCCCTTCACCATCGGGGCCACCAGCAAGTGCACCGCACCGTCGTCGGGACGTGCTGCGGCCAGCAGCTCGCCCGCCGCACGCGCCACGGCGGCGGCGTCCTCGAGGCCCAGGCGCACCAGGCCCCGCTCGGTCTTGTGGGCGATGGCGTCGCCGCCCAGCTTCACCACCACCGGCAGGCCGAGCTCCTCGGCGGCGGCCGCGGCCTCGTCGGGCGTGGCCACCACTCGCTCCGGGAGGAAGGGCACACCGAAGCGTCCCAACAGCTCCTTGGACGCCGCCTCGGACAGGGTTCGACCCGTGCTGCTCGCCATAGGCGCGGCAGCGTACCTGCTGGGCCCGACCCGCCCGTCGGCGTGGGCTCAGGGCGCCAGCGCGGCCCGGAAGAAGCTCTTGATGTGCTCCCGGCGCACCTCGATGGCGGCCGGGGTGAGGGGGTCGGCCCCCAGGAGCCCCTCGATGAAGGGCTGGTCGGAGAAGTAGCTGAGCAGGGCGCCGTAGCCGGTCAGCAGCAGCTGCTCGGGGTCGAAGGTGCGGAAGTGACCCGCCGCCATCTCCCGGCGGAAGAAGCTGGCTGCCTGCTCGAACATGGGCCGCAGCGCCACGCCGAGGTCGATGCCCAGCCGGCTCTCCCGATCGAGCGCCTCGCGGCGCACGATGGCCACGAACTCGGGGTTCTCCATGAAGAACTCGAAGCCGGCGTCGAGGACCGCGTCGACCTGGGCCCATCCGCCTGGGGCGCTCTCCAGGATCGAGGCGTCGACGACCCGTTCGATCCAGTGGGTGAGGGCGTCGTCGAACACCTCGCGGTAGATCGCCTCCTTGGAGGGGAAGTGGTGCAGCACGCTGGCGCGCTTGATGCCGACGCCGGCGGCGATGTCGTTCAGCGACGTGCCGTCGTAGCCGTGCTCGGCGAAGCAGCGCCGTGCCTCGACGAGGATGGCGGCTCGCGTCGACAGCGGCTCGGGGTCGGCCATGGGGGCACGTTAGGCGACCGGGCTCGTCGGAGCGTGAGACGGCGGCGGTAGGGTCCGAGTCCATGGACATCCTCGCCGCGCTCTTCATCGACGGCATCGACCTCCGTCAGGTCCCCGGCCCGTCCACCCGCATCGATCTCACGGGCATCCAGTTCTCGGGCCCGGCGCCCGCACCGGCACCCGTGACCATCGAGCCGCATCTGGTGGTCATCGTCCACAACCCGGTGGACCCCGACGGGGGCGGGCGCAGCGACGCCGCGCTCGAGGTGCGGTTCCTGCGCGACGGCGAGCAGATCGCCCGCAACGTGCAGCCCCTGCAGGTGGAGCCGGGCAAGTTCAACTACCGGCTGGTCCGGGCCGAGCTGGCCTTCCCCGACTACGGCACCGTCGAGGCGCACTGCCGTCTCGACCTGGGCCCGGTCACCGTGGTGCCCTACACGCTGCTGCCACCGGTGAGCTGAGAGCACCACGCCGGTGCACCTCACCCGCTGCTTCGCGGCGGCGCTGTCCGAGCACCCCGAGCCCGCCGCCGCGATCGGTGAGGTGGTCGGCGACGTGCTCGACCAGGTCGGGGTGGCGCCCGATCTCGCCGTGCTGTTCGCCACCGACGAGCATCGGGGCGTGATGGCCGAGCTGGCCCACGTCGTGCTGGCCGGTCTCGCGCCGCGTGCCCTGGTCGGCGCCACCTCCGCAGCCGTGCTGGGAGGCGACCGCGAGGTGGAGCACGCCCCCGGCGTGGCCCTCTTCGCCGCCCGCTGCGGGCCGGCGGAGGTGCTGGACTTCGAGACGCGGGAGACGGGTGCCGGCAACGACCGGCGCCGTCCGGAGCCGTTGCTGGCCGCCCGTCACCACGAGGCGCTGGCGGGCGCCACGGCGCTGGTGCTGCTGGCCGATCCGCAGGACTTCCCCCTCGACGCGCTCCTCACCGAGCTGGCCCGGGACCACCCCGGCCTCGTCGTGGTCGGGGGACGTCCCACCGGCACGGACCCCGGCACGAGCCTCGTCGTCGGCGACCGCGTGCTGCACCGTGGCGCGGTGGGCGTGGCGCTGGGCCCCGGGCAGTCGGTGCAGCCGGTGCTGTCGCAAGGAGGCCGTCCGCTCGGTGAGCCCCTGGTCGTGACCCGCTCGGCGGGCAACACCGTGCTGGAGATCGCCGGGCGACCGGCGCTGACCCGCGCCCGGGAGGCGCTCGCCACCTTGCATCCCGACGACCGCGGCGGGGCAAGACGAGGGCTGCACCTGGGCCTCGCCCTCGACGAGCACCGGATGGACTTCGGTCGTGGCGACTTCCTCGTGCGGGAGGTGCTGGCCACCGACGCCACACGCGGCTCGCTGCTGGTCGACGGGGAGGTGGCGATCGGCACCACGGTGCAGTTCCACGTCTGCGACGCCATCGGCGCGGAGGACGACCTGTCGGTGGCGCTGAGCGGCCACAGCGCAGCCTCGGCCCTCGTGTTCAGCGACGCCACCCGGGGGGTACGGCTCTTCGGCCGACCCGATCACGATGCCGCCGCCGTGTGCCGGGCGGTGCAGACCGACGCCGTCGCCGGGGTGTTCTGCGACGGCGTCGTGGCACCCGCCGGGGGTCGGAGCCTGCGCCACGGCCCGACGGCGGCCGCCGTGCTGTTCGCGTCGGACCGTCGGGCGGTGACCGCCGACTAGGGTGGACCGGTCCGCGGGTGGGCGAGCAGGAGGCCAGGTGAGCAGTCCCGACGATGAGCTGATCGAGCGCAGCGTCAACACGATCCGCGGCATCGCGATGGACGGCCCCCAGGCCGCGAGCTCGGGTCATCCCGGCACCGCCATGGCCCTCGCTCCCCTGGCCTACACCCTGTGGGCCCGGGTGCTGCGCTACGACCCGGCCGCGCCGGACTGGTTCGACCGTGACCGGTTCGTGCTCTCGGCCGGGCACGCGTCGATCCTGCAGTACACCCTGCTGCACCTGACCGGCTACGACCTGAGCCTCGACGACCTGCGTGCCTTCCGCCAGTGGGGCAGCCGCACGCCAGGCCATCCCGAGGTGCACCAGACCCCGGGCGTGGAGGTGACGACCGGCCCGCTCGGCCAGGGCCTGGCCAACGCGGTGGGCATGGCGGTGGCCGAGGCCTCGGTGCGGGCCCGCTTCGGCGCCGAGGTCTGCGACCACCACGTGTTCGCCATCGCCAGTGACGGCGACCTCATGGAGGGCATCAGCCACGAGGCGGCCTCGCTCGCGGGCCACCTGGGCCTGGGCCGACTCGTCGTCGTCTACGACGACAACCACATCAGCATCGACGGCGCCACCGAGCTCACCCTCTCCGACGACGCGCCGGCGCGCTTCGCGGCCTACGGCTGGCACGTGGAGGACCTCGGCGAGCTGGCCGACGACGTCGACGGCCTCGAGGCCGCGTTGCGACGCGCCATGGCCGTGACGGACCGCCCGTCCCTGCTGGCGCTGCGCAGCCACATCGGCGCGCCGTCTCCCCGCTTCACCGACACGGCTGCGGCCCACGGCAGCCCCTTCGGCCACGACGAGGTCCGCGCCACCAAGGCGCTGCTGGGTCTGCCCCCCGACGAGGCCTTCGTCGTGCCCGACGAGGTGCGGGAGCACCTGCACGCGCTCGGCGCCCGGCACCGCGCCGAGCGCGAGGCGTGGGACGCAACCGTGACCGATCGCCTGACCGGCGACCCCGAGCTGGCCGCGGTCCTGGCCGGGCGCGGCGTCGAGGGCTGGGCCGACGCGCTGCCGACGTGGGAGGCCGGCGAGAAGGTCGCCACCCGTGTGGCCTCGGGAGCCTGCCTCGACGCACTGGCCGACCGCGTGCCGGGTCTCCTGGCCGGTGGCGCGGACCTCACCGCCAACACGGGCGTGCTGCTCACCGGAGACGCCGCCGTCCCCTTCGGCCCGCAGGACCGCACCGGCCGCCAGCTCTACTTCGGGGTGCGGGAGCACGCCATGGGCGCGGTCATGAACGGCATGGCCGCGCATGGCGGGGTGCTCCCCGTGGGCGGCACCTTCTTCATCTTCAGCGACTACATGCGCCCCGCCGTGCGCCTCGCCGCGCTGACCGGGGCCCACGTCGTGTACGCGTGGTCCCACGACTCGGTCGGCGTGGGCGAGGACGGCCCCACCCACCAGCCGATCGAGCAGCTGGCGTCGTTGCGGGCCGTGCCGGGTCTGCGCCTCATCCGGCCGGCCGACGCCAACGAGACGGCGCAGGCGTGGCGGATCGCGGTCGAGGCGGCCGGTCCGACGGCGCTGATCCTGTCGCGTCAGAACCTGCCCGTGCTCGAGGGGACGGCCGGCGGCGACGGCGTGGCGCGGGGCGCCTACGTGCTGCGCGAGGCGCAGGGACCGCCCGCGGTGGTACTCATGGGCACGGGGAGCGAGGTGTCGGTGGCCATCGCCGCCGCGGACCTGCTGGCCGCGGAGGGCATCGCCGCCCGGGTGGTGTCGATGCCGTCGTGGGAGCTGTTCGACGAGCAGCACCCGAGCTACCAGGCCGACGTGCTGCCCCCGGAGGTGCCCCGCGTGTCGGTGGAGGCCGGTACCACGTTCGGGTGGGCGCGCTGGGCCGACGCCAGCGTTGGCATCGACCGCTTCGGCGCCAGCGCGCCGGGTCCGGTCGTCATGGAACGCCTGGGGATCACCGCCGCGGCCGTCGCCGAGGCGGCACGCGCCCTGGTGGCCGGGCGCTGAGCGAGCCGGCCGAGGGAGAGGACCTGTGGTGAGCACGCTGACCGACCTGCACGACCGCTTCGACCAGAGCCCCTGGCTCGACAACCTGCAACGCGGCTGGTTGACCGACGGGGAGCTCCAGCGCTGGGTGGACCGCGGGGTGCGCGGGGTCACCTCCAACCCCAGCATCTTCCAGAAGGCCATCACGTCGAGCGCCGACTACGACGAGCAGTTCGCCCGATTGATCGCCGACGGGGTGTCGGTGAGCGACGGCTACTGGGAGCTGGTCGTGCGCGACATCGTGGACGCCCTCGGCGTGCTGCGCCCCGTGCACGACGCCTCCGACGGACGCGACGGCTTCGTGTCGGTCGAGGTGGCCCCGAGCCTGGCCCACGACGCGGCCGGCACCCTCGCCGCCGCCCTGGCGCTGCACGATCGCATCGACGCCCCGAACCTGTACGTGAAGATCCCCGGCACCGCGGCGGGCCTGCCCGCCATCCGTGAGGTCATCGCCCGCGGTCGCAGCGTGAACGTCACGCTGCTGTTCTCCGTCGAGCGCTACGCGGAGGTCATGGAGGCTTACCTGGCCGGCCTCGAGGCCTGCGAGGGGGACCTCACCGGCGTGTCGTCGGTGGCGTCGTTCTTCGTGAGCCGGGTCGACACCGAGGTGGACCGTCGGCTCGAGGCCATCGGCACCGACCGGGCGCTGGCGCTGCGGGGTCGAGCCGCGGTGGCCAACGCCCGGCTCGCCTACGACCTGTTCACCCGCACCTTCACCGGGCCCCGGTGGGCGGCCCTGGCCGCACGGGGGGCACGGGTGCAGCGGCCGCTGTGGGCGTCCACGTCGACCAAGAACCCGGCGTTCCCCGACACCCTCTACGTCGACACGCTGATCGGACCGCACTCCGTCAACACCATGCCCGAGGCCACGCTCGCCGCCTTCGAGGACCACGGTGTGCTGGGCCGCACCGTCGACGCCGACCTCGGGGACGCCCGCGCCGTCATCGACGAGCTCGCCGACCTGGGCATCGCCCTGCCCGAGGTCACGGCGCAGCTCGAGGCGGAGGGCGTGGCCGCCTTCGCCAAGGCCTTCGACGAACTGCTGGACGCGCTCTCGGCCAAGGCCGGCGAGCTCGGCTCCTGAGGAGGCCGGCCCCATGTTCGGTGACCTCGTCATCGTCGACGACGTTCCCGGCGAGTTCACCGAGCGCGTCATCGAGGCCTTCCTGGCCCGCCCCGACGACACGTTCGCCCTCTCCCTGTCGGGCGGGGACACGGCGCGCCGCTGCTACGAGCGGTTGGCCGACGAGGCCGGCACCCAGATCGACTGGTGGAAGGTGGACGTCTACTGGGGCGACGAGCGTTGCGTGCCCGCCGACCACCCCGACTCGAACTACCGGCTCGGCCGCGAGGCGCTGCTGGACCGCATCGGGGTCGCCAACGCCCACTACCCGATGCGCTGCGAGGAAGGCGCCGATCCGTACCAGCTCCGTGTCGGTGAGCTGGGCAAGTTCGACCTCGTGCACCTCGGCCTGGGCGCGGACGGCCACACCGCGTCGCTGTTCACCGGCTCCGAGGCCATGAACGCCGATCCGGGGCGGCTCGTGGTGTTCAACGAGGACCCGTCGGGCCGCAACCGGTGGCCCCGCATGACCCTCACCTTCGCCGGCATCGCCCGGGCCCGACTGGTGATCGTGACCGTCATGGGCGAGGACAAGCGCGACGCCCTGGCCGCCGTCGCCCGGGGCGAGGACGTGCCCGGGGCCCGGATCCGTGGCACCCGGGTCGTGTGGCTGGCTGACGAAGCCGCCGCCGGCGACCTGTCGGAGACCTGACCCGGGGCGCCGGGCTGCGGGCGCGGACCGGTAAGGTGCCTCCCATGTCGGGACCGGACCTCTCGGGAGCGTCGCTTGATGACCTGCTCGCCGGCGCCCGCGCCGTGCGCGACGCAGCCACCGGGACCCGGGTGACCTACTCACCCAAGGTGTTCATCCCCCTCACCATGCTGTGCCGCGACCGCTGCGGCTACTGCACGTTCGCGCAGCCGCCGGCCCGCCTCGAGGCGCCCTACCTGAGCCCCGAGCAGGTGCTCGCCATCGCCCGGTCGGGTGCCCGTCAGGGCTGCCACGAGGCGCTGTTCACCCTCGGCGAGCAGCCCGAGGATCGCTACGCCGTGGCCCGGGACTGGCTCGACGAGCACGGCTACGCCTCCACCGTCGACTACCTGGCCGCCATGTGCCGGCTCGTCGTGGAGGAGGTCGGCCTGCTCCCCCACGCCAACGCCGGCGCGCTCGACCGCGACCAGCTCGCCCTGCTGCGCACGGTGTCACCCTCGCAGGGGATGATGGTGGAGACGCTGCGAGCCGACCTGGCCTGCCACCGAGGCGCCCCCGACAAGCTGCCCGAGCGGCGCCTGGCCACCCTGGAGGCTGCCGGTGAGCTGGGCATCCCGTTCACCACCGGCATCCTGGTGGGCATCGGAGAGGCGCGCGCCGACCGTATCGCGGCCCTGGAGGCGATCGCCGCGTCGCACGCCCGTCACGGCCACGTGCAGGAGGTGATCGTCCAGAACTTCCTGCCGAAGGCCGGCACCGCCCTGCACGACGCGCCGCCGTGCCCCGCCGACGAGTACCTCGAGGCCATCGCCCTGGCCCGCCTGATCCTGCCGCCCGAGGTGCACCTGCAGGCGCCGCCGAACCTGTCCGACGACTTCGGGGTGCTGCTCGACGCCGGCATCGACGACTGGGGCGGCGTGTCGCCGGTGACGGCGGACCACGTGAACCCCGAGCGCCCCTGGCCCGCCCTGGAACGCCTCCGAGCGGTCACGGAGGACGCCGGCTTCACGCTCGCGCCCCGCCTCACGATCTACCCCGAGTACGCCCTGGACCCGCAGCGCTGGCTCGACCCGGCGCTGCACTTCCCGGTGCTCGACCGCAGCGACGCCGAAGCCCTCGGACGAGACGACCCCGGCGCGGTGTACGTGCAGAACATCCGGCCCAACGCCCTGGCCGGTGACGGCGCCGAGGTGCTCCACATCGGGGCGCGCTCCACGGCCTGGTACTCCGGCGCCGACGTCGCGCCCCCCGTGCTCGTGCCCGGTCGAGCCGCCGCCGGCGGCGCGGTGAACGAGGTCCTGGCCGGCGTGCTGCTCGGCCAGGACCCGGGGATCGACGAGCTCGTCACCCTGTTCGGCGCCCGGGGCCGGGAGGTCGTCGCCGTGGCCGAGGTGGCCGACGACCTGCGCCGCCGGAGCGTGGGCGACACCGTCACCTACGTGCGCAACCGCAACATCAACTACACCAACGTGTGCACCTTCAAGTGCCGCTTCTGCGGCTTCTCCAAGGGACCGTTGTCGCTCAACCTGCGGGGCAACCCCTACCTGTTGACGCTCGCCGACATCCAGGACCGGGTCCGGGAGGCGGTCGGGCTGGGGGCGACGGAGGTGTGCCTGCAGGGCGGCATCCACCCCGACTTCGACGGCGACTACTACCTCGACGTCACCCGCGCCGTGAAGGAGGCCGCGCCGGACATCCACGTCCACGGCTTCACGGCCCTGGAGGTGACCGAGGGCGCCCGCCGCCTCGGCGAGCCCCTCGACGTCTACCTGCGCCGTCTGCTCGAGGCCGGCCTGCGCACGCTGCCGGGCACCGCGGCCGAGATCCTCGACGACCCGGTGCGTGAGCTGCTCTGCCCCGACAAGATCAGCACCGACGAATGGCTGCACGCCCACCGCACCGCCCACGAGGTGGGCCTCAACTCCAACGTCACCATCATGTTCGGCGCGGTGGAGCAGCCCGTGAGCTGGGCCCGTCACCTCCTGCGCACCCGGGCCCTCCAGGCCGAGACCGGGGGGTTCACCGAGTTCGTGGGCCTCCCCTTCGTGCACATGGCCGCCCCCATCTACCTGCAGCGCAAGGCTCGCCGAGGGCCCACGTTCCGCGAGGCGCTGCTGCTGCACGCCGTGGCCCGCATCGCCTACCGCGGCCTCATCGACAACATCCAGGTGTCGTGGGTGAAGATGGGCGTGGAGGGGTCCCGCCAGCTCCTGCAGGCGGGCTGCAACGACCTGGGCGGCACGCTCATGGACGAGAACATCTCGCGCGCCGCCGGGGCGACCCACGGCCAGGGCATGGACGAGTCCGGCTTCGCGGCGCTCGTGGCGCCGCTGGGGCGCCCGCTCGAGCAGCGCACCACGCTCTACGGCCGGGTGGCGGTGGCCTGAGCGGGCGTGCCGCCCGTCCGCCGCCACCGCAGCTGGAACCTGCGTCCTCCTGTCGGATCCCGAC
The DNA here is from genome assembly GCA_025456085.1 of Acidimicrobiales bacterium. GTDB lineage: Bacteria > Actinomycetota > Acidimicrobiia > Acidimicrobiales > Acidimicrobilacustridaceae > JALOLF01. The sequence continues at coordinate 46,990 of JALOLF010000007.1, read as the reverse complement.
AGCTCCCCGCGCCGCCACCGCGGTCGGCGCCAGGTGGTGCGCAGGACGCCCGACCACGCACGGTAGGGTCGCAGGGTGAACGCCCGGCGCCCGCGCTACCGCACCGGCAACGAGACCCTCGACCAGCGCATCCTGGAGCTCGTGGAGGCCGCGGGGGCCACCCGGGACCTGGACCTGGTCTTCGAGATGGTCGTGTCCGCGGTGCGCATGGGCCGTGAGGCGGCCGACCGCGGCGACCTGAAGCTGGTCAACGCCGCGCTGAAGGAGCTGCGGTACTCGTTCTTCGTGTTCGAGCCGTACGCCGACGTGCCCAAGGTGTCGATCTTCGGCTCGGCCCGGCTGCGGCGAGACGACCCCGCCTACGTCGTCGCCCGCGACTTCGGGCGCGCCATCGCGGAGCACGACTGGATGGTCATCACCGGAGCCGGCCCGGGGATCATGGAGGCCGGCATCGAGGGCGCCGGCGCGGAGCGCGCCTTCGGGGTGAACATCGTGTTGCCCTTCGAGTCGGAGGCGTCGCCGCTCATCGCCGGTGACCCCAAGCTCATCAACTTCCGGTACTTCTTCACGCGCAAGGTCACCTTCATGAAGGAGTCCAAGGCCTTCGCCCTGCTCCCCGGCGGCTTCGGCACCATGGACGAGGCCTTCGAGCTGTTGACCCTGATGCAGACGGGCCGCTCCCCCATCGCCCCCGTCGTGCTCCTGGACTCCCCGGCGGGCACCTACTGGGAGACCTGGCGCGACTTCGTGGACCGCGAGCTCGCCGCCCGCGGCCTCATCTCGCCCCAGGATCTCGGACTCGTGCGCATCTGCCACTCCATCGACGAGGCGGTGCAGGAGATCCTCGACTTCTACCGGCTCTACCACTCGTCTCGCTACGTGGGACGCAAACTGGTGCTGCGCCTGCGCGACCACGTGTCGGACCACGCGCTCGACGACCTCAACGAGACCTTCGCCGACATCGTCGTGGCGGGCCGCATCGAGCGCGTCGCCGCTGCGCCCTCGGAGGTCGATGACGCCGACGTGCCCGAGCTGCCCCGGATCGGCTTCCAGTTCGACCGTGTCGGCTACGCCCGGTTGCGCCAGCTCATCGACCGCATCAACCTGTCGGCGGCGCCGGGCGGCTGAGCCCGCCGCCCCTCCGCATCCAACCACAGGAGCGACATGGCCCACGACCTCGACGACCTCGCCTCCCGCCTGCGCGACATCGCCGAGGAGCTGGCCGACCTGGCCCTCCGGGAGCTGCACGACGCCGTGGAGGCCGGCCGCACCGAGCGGCCCGAGGCGGAGAGGCGCCTCACCCGGGCCCGACGAGCGGTCGAGAAGGCGGTCGCCGTGCTCGAGGCGACGGACCGGCGCACCGACGAGCACGACTGAGCGCTGCGCTCGCCCGCGGCGGCGCCGTCGGGCCGGTGACGGGTCCGGCGGTACCCTGTGGGCTGCACCGCCGACCACCGAGGGCCCATGCCGCACGACTCGATCCAACCAGACGGCCTCCGTGAATGGGTGTCCTTCGACGTCGACGGCGCGACCTACAGCTTCGACCTCACCTTCCTGACCAGCCCGTGGACCTGCATCTACGGTCGGGGCTGCCCCGGCATCGCCGACGAGCCCGCCCCCGAGCTGGTGCACGGGTGCTGCACGCACGGCGCGCACTTCATCGACAAGGCCGACCGCAGGCGGGTGGAGGAGAAGGCGGCGCAGCTCACGGGCAAGCAGTGGCAGCTCCGCAAGCGCGCCGAGAAGCTGGGCGGGCCCATCGAGCGGACGGAGGACGGCGACGTCGTGACCCGCACGTGGGACGACGCCTGCATCTTCCTGAACCGCGTCGGCGCCCCCACCGGGCCCGGCTGCGCGCTCCACCAGGCCGCGCTCGCCGCCGGCGAGCGCCCCCTCGACTGGAAGCCCGCCGTGTGCTGGCAGGTCCCCCTGCGGCTCGACAGCCACGTGGACGACAACGGCCACGCGACCTACTGGCTGCGGGAGTGGCAGCGGCGCGACTGGGGCGAGGGCGGCCAGGAGTTCCACTGGTGGTGCACCGAGGCCGGCGAGGCCTTCGTCGGCGGCCGCGCCGTCGTCGACGAGATGCGCGAGGAGATCATCGAGATGGTGGGCGAGGCTCCCTACGCCCGACTCCTTGACTACCTCGCGACGCGTGCCGACGAGCAGTTCGTGGAGCATCCCGCGCTAAAACAGAGGCCCCGACAGCCCTCCGAGGTGGTGCCGTGAAGCAGTTCACCAAAGAAGAGGTCGCCCAGACGTGCCTCGAGTCGGGCCTGCTGCTGCCCGAGTACGTGGTCGACCAGATGGTCGCCGCCATCGACGCGGGCAAGCACCTCATCCTCACCGGCCCTCCGGGCACCGGCAAGACCACGTTGGCCTACCTGGCGGCCGAGGTCGCCCAGCAGGCCATGTTCTGCACCGGCTACCTGCCCACCACCGCCACCAGCGAGTGGACGACCTTCGAGACCATCGGGGGCCTCCAGCCCACCGCCGACGGGCTCATCTACCGGCCCGGCCTGTTCGTGGAGGCCATCGAGACCGGGCGCTGGCTGGTGATCGACGAGCTCAACCGGTCCAACTTCGACCGGGCCTTCGGCCAGCTCTTCACCGTGCTGGCCGGCTCCGCCGTGGTGCTGCCGTTCAAGCGCAAGGGGCAGCCGAACCCCATCTCGATCGTGCCGCCGGGGCTCGAGCCCCCCGACAAGACCGACGTCATCCGGGTGCCGGCGAACTGGCGGATCATCGCCACCATGAACGTGTTCGACAAGAACCTGCTGTTCGACATGTCCTACGCCCTCATGCGACGGTTCGCCTTCATCGAGGTGGGCACCCCGCCCGACGCCGCCTACGAGAAGCTGCTGGAAGGCCCCGGCGAGATCGTCACCAAGCTGCTGCCCCTGCGCAAGTTCAGCGATCTGGGGCCCGCCATCTACCTCGACGCCGCCAAGTACGCGGCTCGTCGGGCCAAGGACGGGCCCACCCCCTCGCGGCTGCTCTACGAGGTCTTCTACGCGTACTTCCTGCCCCAGTTCGAGGGCATGGAGGATCGGCGGGCCACCACCCTCTACCGCACGGTGGCGGCCAACATGGACCCGCCGGAGCAGGCCGAGGCGGCCCGCACCATCTCCGAGGTGCTCGGCGTCGAGCTGGCCATCTGAGCCACCGATGGCCGTCACCGACGTCCCGCCCGCAGCGACACCGACCGGCGACGGCGACGACGCCCTGTTCGAGCTGTGGGACCGCCTGGCGCGGCCCTTCGACGTGGTGCGCACCGTGGCGGCGCTCGTCGGGCTGTCCCCGCCGGTCGTCAGCCAGCTCGTCGGCCAGGCGCTGGCGACCTCACCCGAGGCGCGCCGACTGGTGGCCACGATGCCCCAGACCGTGCGCGGCCTGGCCACCTCGATGCAGACCCAGGTGGAGCGCTGCAAGGGCGAGCTGCGGGGGCCGGTGCTGTGGAGCGAGACGCTCTCGGCGCGGGCGTCGAGCTTCGGTGACCCCGACCTCTACGTGTGCCAGACCCCGTCACGGGCCTACGACATCGACGAGAACCGGGTGCTGCGGGCCGCACTCGTGACGGTGCGCAACGCCGCCCGCCTGGCCACCGAGAGCGCCGTGGATCGCGGCGCCGCCGACCCATTGCTGCGCGAGGCGCGCCGGCTGGGCAACGAGGCCGCCAAGTACGTCGAGCACCCGTCGCTGCAGTCCGTGAGCCGGGAGCGGCCCAACGCCCGGGCCATCAAGAAGACGCGTTCGGGCAAGAACCGCAAGACGTACCAGCCGGCGCTCGACATGCTGGACCGGGCCGCGAACCCTCTGCGGCCCGAGCAGGTGCTCGCCCTGTGCGACCGCCGCACCCGGGCCCAGCACCGGGTCCTCATGGGGCTGGTGCACCGCCTGGAGGGCACCGGCAACCGCCTCCCCGACTTCCGGGTGGAGCGCGGGGCGCTGTACTCGGGGCCCGTGCAGTACTACCACGGCCGCGTGCTGGGCGATGCCACCCACCTGTCGGGCATCGTGCTGGGCTCGCTGCTGATCGATGTCCCCGATCACATCACCGACCCCGACCGCTCCCGGGCGGAGGAGCGGATGCGGGCCCGCGCCACGGGGCGCGAGACGATGGTGGTCATGGAGGAGGCCGACATCGACGCGGCGCTGCGGCGCGCCATCGAGTTGGTGCAGTCCCCCGCCTGAACCCGGTTCCCGAGCCGGGATCCGCGCCCCGCCCGACGGCCCGGTGCGCCGACGCCTCCCGGAGCCGAGGGGCCCGCTACCAGCGGGTCGAGTCGTCGGCCTCCAGCGACTCCTCGTACCGGCACCACGACGCGTGCTCGTCTCCGGGCAGCGTGTCGCATTCCGGGCACGGGTCGTCGCGATCGCCCAGCAGGGCGTCGAGGTCGTCACTGGTGCGCTTGAGTGCTCGGGCTTCTTCGAAGCGCCGATGTCGCCCCTTCTTCACGGGCAGTACTCCCGTCCCGGACCGATAGTGCAGCCCCGGTAGTGTAGCCACGCCCCCGGGGGGAGCGACACTCCGGTCGAGCACAACGCATCGAGATGGACCGAGGGAGCACCGAAGTGGCCGAACCGTGGTGGCGGAGTGGCGTCGTCTACCAGATCTACCCGCGGTCGTTCTGCGACACCGACGGCGATGGCGTCGGCGACCTCGAGGGGATCCGGCGGCACCTCGACCACCTGACGTGGCTGGGCGTGGACGCCCTCTGGCTGTCGCCCGTCTACCCCTCGCCCATGGCCGACTTCGGCTACGACGTCGCCGACTACTGCGACATCGACCCGCTCTTCGGGAGCCTCGACACCTTCGACGCCCTCGTGGCCGAGGCACACCGGCGGGACCTGCGGGTGATCCTCGACTGGGTGCCCAACCACACCTCCGACCAGCACGCCTGGTTCCGCGAGGCGCGCTCGGGGCCCGACGCGGCCCGACGCGACTGGTACGTGTGGCGCGACCCGGGCCCCGACGGCGGGCCGCCCAACAACTGGGTGGCGGCCTTCAGCCCCTCCCCGGCCTGGACGCTCGACGAGGCCAGCGGGCAGTACTACCTGCACCTGTTCCTGCCCGAGCAACCCGACCTGAACTGGGCGAACCCCGACGTGCGGTCGGCCATGCACGACACCCTGCGCTTCTGGCTGGACCGGGGTGTCGACGGCTTCCGGGCCGATGTCGTGCACTGCATCGGCAAGGCACCGGCGCTCGACGACGATCCACCCGAGTACGTGCCGCTGCCCCACTGCATCCTCAACGACCGGCCCGAGACCCATCCGATGCTGCGCGACCTGCGCCGCCTGCTCGACGGCTACGAGGGCGACCGCATGATGGTCGGGGAGGTGGTGCTGCTCGACCCGGCCCTGGTGGCCAGCTACTACGGCCGGGGTGACGAGCTGCAGCTGGCGTTCAACTTCGCTCCCCTGCACACCGCGTGGGACGCCACCCGGTGGCGCGACGTGCTGACCCGCACCCAGGCCGAGCTCGAGCCGATCGGCGCCTGGCCGACCTGGGTGCTGTCCAACCACGACAACCCCCGGCACCGCACCCGCTACGGCTCGACGGCCCGGGCCCGGGCGGCGGCGGTGCTCCTGCTCGGGCTGCGGGGCACCCCCTTCCTGTACGCCGGCGAGGAGCTCGGTCTCGAGGACGCCGCGGTGCCCGCCGACCGGGTCGTGGATCCCGGTGGACGCGACGGGTGCCGGGCGCCGCTGCCGTGGGACGCCTCGGAGGGCCACGGCTGGGCGTCGCTCGACCCCTGGCTGCCCTGGCCGCCCCACTCGGACCGCCTGGACGTGGCGAGCCAGCGGGAGGATCCCGACTCGATGCTGCACCTGTACCGGCGACTCCTGGCCGTGCGACGTGGCTCACCGGCGCTGGTCCGGGGCGACCAGGAGCTGCTCGACCTACCCGAGGGGGTGGTCGGCTGGCGTCGTCGGTACCGCGACGACGTGCGGGTCGTGCTCGTGAACTTCACCGCCGGCGACGTGGCCGTGCCCGGGGTGGACGGGACCGTCGAGGTCAGCTCGTGCCCGGAGCGCCGGTCCACCGCCGCCTTCGACGCCACGTTGGGCGGCGACGAGGCCGTCATCGTGCGGGCCGGCCCGTGAACGACCTCCCGCCCGACGCCGCGCTGGTGGCGCTGAGCCTGGCCACGGCCCTGGTGGGGACCCTGGGCGGGGTCGGTGGCGCCATCATCCTGGTCCCGGTGCTCATCCTGCTCGGCGCCGATCCCCGCATCGCGGCGCCGCTCGGCATCCTCTCCGTCGCCGCCGGCTCCCTCGCCGCCGCACCCCGTCAGCTGCGCGAGGGCGTGGTGCACCACCGTCTGGGGGTGACCCTCGAGATCACCGCCTCCGCCGGCGCCATCCTCGGTGCGGTCCTCGGCGACGTCGTGCCGGGCTCGGTGCTGAGTCGGTTCCTGGCCGCGGTGGCCATCGTGTCCGCCGTCGCCGGTGCACGGCGCAAGGGGATCCGCAACAGGCCCGACGTCACCTTCGCCGAGGAGGCTCCGGGCGAATGGCCCGGGACGCTCGGGGGCAGCTACCGACTGGGTGAGGAGATCGTGCCGTACCAGGCCCGCAACGTCCCGCTGGGCCTCGCCGCCATGAGCGGCGCCGGTCTCGTCGCCGGGCTGGCCGGTGTCGGCGGCGGGTTCATCAAGACCCCGGTGATGAGCGAGGTGATGAAGGTCCCGGTCAAGGTGGCCTCGGCGACCACCACGTTCACCGCCGGCATCACGTCCTCGGCCAGCCTCCTGGTGTTCGCCGGGCAGGGCCGCGTCGACTACCGGGCCGGCGCCGCCGTCGTGGCGGGTGGACTCGTGGGCGGCGTGCTCGGTGCCGCGGTCCAGGCGCGGCTCGATCCCCAGGTGGCGCGCAAGGTGCTGAGCGCGCTGCTCGTGTTCATCGGCGTGCTGTTGGCGGTGCGGGGATGAGCGCGCCGACACCACCCGACGGTGCGCCAGCCGAACCGGGTGGTCGCCCGCACAACCCCCGCATCGGCCGTCAGCGCTACCTGGTGCGGTTCCTGCAACTGCTGCTGGTGGTGACCTTCGGTCTGGCCGTCGCCTCGCTCGTCGCACCGACCGAGGAGGCCCGCACGCTGGGGCTGGCGCTGGCTGCGCTGCTGATCGCCGTGCCGCTGGTGCGGGTGGCGTGGCTGGTGGTGCGCTGGACCGGTCGGCGCGACTGGCGCTTCGTGGGGGCGGGGATCGGCCTGCTCGCCGTGATCGGCATCGGCGTGGCCGCCGTGCACTGAGCGCCGCGGCGCGACGGGTCAGCCCAGCGGCTGGTGTGAACGCTGCTCCAGCACGAGCGTGCCCCGTTCGAAGGCCAGCGCGCCCTCGCCCGCCACCAGCCGGCGGATCACGTCGCCGACCGCGTCGGCACGCCACCCGTGGGAGAGCCGGCCGTCCTCGCCGCGCAGGAGGGCCTCGATGTCGGCCCTCGTGGCGAGCGCCGCGGTGTCGATCTCGAGCTCCCGGGCGAGCTGGCTCACCCACGCCGAGATGAGGCTCACCGCGGGGCGCAGCTCGCGCTCGAGCTCCGGCGGGACCGACTCCGGCACCGGCCGCGGTGGGGCGTTGCGAGCGTCGCGCACCACCGCGAGCAACTCCGTGACGTCGAACATGCGCAGATGACGATCCTCGACGCTGCGCACGGCCCGCAGCTCCGCCGCCGTCGACGGCGGGCGCTGGGCGATCCCCACGACACCCAGGTCGGGCAGCACGAAGCGGGGTGGTACGTCGAGTCGAGCGGCCGTGGTCTCCCGCCAGGCCGCCACGGTCTGCGCGATGGACAACGCCCGGCCGCGGAGCTGGCGGGCTTCCTTGATGCGCCGCCAGGCCTCGAGGGGGTCCCGGGCGCCGCGCTGGCGACGTCGGGCCTCCTCGCACTCGTCCTCCACCCAGGCCGTGCGGGCGCGGGCCGACAGGTCGTCGCACAGCACGGCGCGCAGATCGAGCAGGTAGGCCACGTCGGCGGCGGCGTAGCTGAGTTGGCTCGGTTCGAGGGGCCGGCGCAGCCAGTCGGTGAGCCGGTCGGCCTTCGGGAGCCGACGACCCAGCAGCCGGTCGTACAGGGAAGCCAGCGACGCGCTGGGCAGGCCCACGAAGCCCGCCGCCACCTGGGTGTCGAACAGCCGGGCCGGGATCGTGCCGCAGGCCCGGTCGAGGACCTCGAGGTCCTGGTCGGCGGCGTGCAGGACCGCCACGCCGGGCCCGTCGAGGACCGCCGCGAAGGGGGTGAGATCGACCGAGAGCGGATCGATCAGGGCCAGACCGTCGGGCCAGGCCACCTGCAGCAGCGCGAGCTGCGGGTAGTAGGTGCGCTCCCGGTGGAACTCGGTGTCGAGCGCGTACACCGGTGCGTCGCCGAGCGCCCGGAGGACCGCCTCGAAGGCGACGTCGTCCTCGACGAGGGTGAACTCGAGCTCGGAGCTCTCGGGGGCGGGCCCGCCACGCCGCCGTCTCACCCGGGCATCGGCCCGCTGACGACGGGTTGGCCGGCCTCCATCCACCCCATGGTGCCGCCAGCCACGTTGGCCACGTCATAGCCCTGGGCGGCCAGGAACTCACAGGCCCGCATGCTGCGGGCGCCGCTGCGACAGATGAGGTAGACGCGCTGGCCCTTCGGGATCTCCTCGAGCCGCGAGGCCAGGTCGCCGAGCGGGATCAGCTCCGCGCCGGCGACGTGGGCGTGGACGTACTCGTCGGGCTGGCGCACGTCGATGATCGGCGCGCCCGCGTCACGCAGGTGCGCCAAGGCGTGGACGTCGATCTCAGGGATGTTCACGGCCTGCATCGTACCGGCGCAGATCCTCGGGACGGTCCACGTCGTGCAGCGCGTCCGGCTCAAGCGCCGTGACCGCCACGGTGTGCAGGCCGACCACGGCGCGCCTCGGCGCGCGCTCCCCCGCCCGGAAGGCCGCAGCGAGCACCGGCAGGGCCCGCTCCACCCGCCAGGCGCTGCACAGCAGCTGCTGCCAGCCGTCGTCCTGCACCCCCAGCGCGCCGTCGGCCGCCGGCGCGGCGGCGAGCGCGTCGACCAGGGCCCGCACGGTGGCGGCGTCGACGTCGGGGAGGTCGCAGCTCAACACGACGGCGAGCGCGTGGTGCACACGGGCCAGGCCGGTCACCATGCCGCCCAGCGGACCCTCACCGGGCGCGTCGTCGGCCACGGTCCGCAGGCCCAGCGCCGCCAGACCCTCGCGGTCGCCCCCGACGGCCAGGACCTCGTCGGCGCCCGCCTCCTGCAGCGCCGACGCGGCGATGACGGCCAGCGGCCGTCCCCGCACCTCCAGCAGCGCCTTGTCGCGCCCCATCCGGCTCGAGGCCCCGCCGGTCAGCACGATGCCGCTGAAGGCCGGCTCAGGCATCGGCGATGCCGCCGTAGCCCGCCGTCCTCCCCCGGCTGCGGCCGTGGTGGACGACGGCGTCGGCGAGGTCGCGGCCGAAGTCCTCCACCACGTGCACGTGGTAGGGCGACACCATGAGGTGCAGGCCGCCGGGCTGGCGGTCCAGGTTCCAGCCCCGCTCGTCGAGCACGTCTCCGACACCGCCGATGTCGAGACCGCTGTGGGGTGTGGCTCCGAACTCGAACAGGCTCAGGTCGGGCGACCCGGTCACCGCCAGGCCGGCGTGGGACTCGACGGCCTGCCGGAAGGCCGCGGTCGCGTCACGGACCTGGGCGGCCTTGCGCAGATAGCCCTCGGCGCCCAGGAACCGCACCGCGGCCCACGCGCCGGCGATGGGTGCGGCCGGCCGCGTGCCCGCCGTGGTGATCGACCCGTACAGGCCACCGGGCCACGCGTCGTACACGAACCACTGGTGCTGCACCAGGGCCGGGTCGCGGTAGAGCACGAGCGAGGCCCCCTTGAAGGCGTAGCCGTACTTGTGCAGGTCCGCCGACAGCGAGGTCACCCCCGGCACCCGGAAGTCCCAGGGCGCCACGGGCTCGCCCAGGCGCTCCCACCACGGCAGCAGCCACCCGCCCAGGCAGGCGTCGACGTGGCACAGCGTGCCGTGACCGGACGCCACCGCGGCGATCTCGGGGATGGGATCGATGACCCCGTAGGGGTAGCACGGCGCCGAACCGACGAGCAGCACGGTGTCGTCGTCGACGACGGCGGCCATGGCCTCCGGGTCGGCGCGCAGGTCCGCCCGCACCGGCACCCGCCGGTGCTCCACCCGCAGGTAGTGGCAGGCCTTGGCGAAGGCCGGGTGCACCGTGTCGGCGGTGACGATGTTGGGGGCGACGATCCCCCGCTGGTCGCCGACGCTGCGCGCCGTGTGCACCGCCAGGAAGATGCTCTCGGTCCCGCCGCTGGACAACGTGCCGGCCTTGGGGACCGTGCCGAACAGGTCGGCGGCCATCGCCACCAGCTCGGCCTCCATGGTCACCAGGCTCGGGTACTTGAACGGGTTCAGGGCGTTCTCGTGCAGGAACCACCGTCCGACGGTGTGCAGCAGCTCCTCCAGCTCGGCGTCGTCGGGGTGGTAGACGAGGCTGAAGGCCCGCCCGCTGCGCCAGTCGATGTCGCCGGCACGCAGGGTGCCGAGCTGCTCGAGCACCGCTGCTGCCGGCTCACCCCGGGTGGGGAAGATCTCCGCGTCGGTCATGGGCGCCGATGTTGCCACCTCCCGCCGACGGGCGCCGCGGTCCCGGGTCCCTATCCCCCGTAGTTCATGCGGGTGTCCTCCATCCGCAGCACGGGCGTCTCCTCGTCGGCCTGGAACCCGCAGTCCACGACCTCGCCGATGAAGAACGTGTGGCCGCCCGTGTCGACGGACTGGCGCACCTCGCAGTCGAGCCAGGCCACCGCCTGGGTGAGCACCGGGGCGCCGGAGAGCCCGTCGCGGAACGCGAAGCCGTTCAAGGTACCGGCCGCCAGGTCGACCTCGACCGGCTTGGTGAACTTCCGCACGATGGCCCGGTCCTCACGGTCGACGGTGCAGAGGCTGAACACCCCGCCGGCGGTGATCAACTCGTGGGTGAAGGCGTGCTTGTCCACGCCGATGCCCACCAGCTTGGGCTCGAAGGAGACCTGGGTCGCCCAGTTGAGCGTCATCAGGTTGCGGCGCTCGCCGGCCCGGGAGCCCACGACGTACAGGCCGTAGGGCAGGCTCCACAGCACACGACGGCGCAGCTTGTCGTACTCGGCCTCCTGCTCGGGCGTGTCGACGCCGGGCGGGTAGGGCGGGATGGGCGGGGTGCCTCCGGGAGCGGCCATGGTCGCTGCTCAGTCCCGCGGGAACTCGTAGCCCTGGGCGAAGGCCTCGACGGCGGCCGCATCGACCTCGACCGGCTCGGCGTCGGGTTCGTAGGCCCGGCAGGTCACGGTCCACTCGTCGTCGAAGCCCGAGCTCGAGTCGAACTCCCAGTCGCCGGGCAGGTCGAGGTCCTCGCCCGCAGCGGCGCAGGCGTAGTCCTCGAAGGCGAACATGCCCAGCTCCGTGTCGTCGATGTCGGGCAGGTCGGCCCCGGGTTCTCCGTCGAACTCCATGACGACCCGGTAGGTGACGCTGCTCATGTCGCCGAAGTCGTCCTCGGGCAGGTCCTCGACCGCCACCGACTCCAGCGCCTCGACGTAGAGGGCCGGGAACCGGTCCAGGTCCTCGGGGGCCTCGGCGGCGTCGTCGAGCGTCACGGTGCACGTCAGCTCACCGTTGAACAGCGCGTAGGTCTCGGCGTAGCCGGGGATGATGTCCTCGTCGGTCAGGTCGTCGCAGACCTGCGCCTCGTCGATGTCGTCGGCCTCGGGGAAGCCGCCCGGCCACGGGATCTCGACGTCCCGGGTCACCTGCCAGGTGGCGGTGCCGGTGATCTCGTCGGTGGTGTCGGTCTCGTCGGTGGTGTCGGTCTCGTCGGTGGTGTCGGTCTCGGTGTCGTCGTCGGACCGGGCCTCGGTCGTGGTGGTGGCTGCGTCGTCGGCGCGCTCCACGGGGTCGTCGTCGGAACAGGCCGCGCCGAACGCCAGGACGGCGCACGAGGCGAGGACGGCGAGGACGCGTGCGGATCGCATGCCCTCAGGCTGCCACATCGCCGCCCCGGCGCGGCACGATCCCCGGGCGGCCGCGGCCAGCGGTCAGGACCGCGGGACGTCCTTCCAGGGCAGCGCCTTGTCGACGCGGGGCTCGCCGGGCAGGCCGAGGACCTGTTCGCCGAGGATGTTGCGCATGATCTCCGACGTGCCGCCCTCGATGGAGTTGGCCCGCGAGCGCAGGAACGCATGCCGGGGTCCCTGGTTCGAGCCGTCCACGGACAGCTCCTCGGGGCGACGGAAGGCGAAGTCGAAGCCCACGAGGCCCTCGGGGCCGAGCAGGTCGATGCACAGCTCGTAGATGCGCTTGTTCAGGTCGGCCATGGCCAACTTGGCGATGGAGCCCTCGGGGCCGGGGTTGCCGGCCTTGCGGTTGGCGCCGGCCCGCACGTTGGTGAGACGCAGCGTCTCGCTGCGACACCACAGCTGCAGGAGTCGGTCCCGGTCGGCGGCGCGCCGCTCGGCTTCGGGGATGGCGTTCCAGATCCGCACCGCCTCGGCGATGGGGCCGCTCCCCCGGCCACCTCCACCGCCCCCGCCCCCGATGGCGGTGCGCTCGTTCATCAGGGTGGTGAGCGCCACCCGCCAGCCTTCACCCACCGCGCCGATGCGGTTCTCGTCGGGGATGCGGGCGTCGGTCAGGTAGACCTCGTTGAACTCCGCCTCGCCGGTGATCTGGCGTAGCGGCCGCACCTCCACTCCCTCACTGCGCATGTCCACCGCGAAGTAGGTCATGCCCTTGTGCTTTGGCAGGTCGGGATCGGTGCGGGTGACGAGCATGCCCCAGTCGGCGAGGTGGGCCAGCGTGTTCCAGACCTTCTGGCCGTTGACCACCCACTCGTCGCCGTCGAGCACGGCGCGGGCACCCAGGCTGGCGAAGTCCGAGCCGGCGCCGGGCTCGCTGAAGAGCTGGCACCACCGCTCCTCGCCGGTGAACATGGGACGAAGGAACCGGCGCTTCTGCTCGTCGGTGCCGTGCGTGACGATGGTGGGTCCGGCCAGGTACATGAAGAACTGGGCCGGTTCGGCCTGCGGGGCGCGCCGCTCCCGCAGACGACGCTCGACCAGCGTCTGCAGCTCGGGCCGCACCCCGAGGCCGCCGAAGCCGACCGGGAAGTGCACGAAGGCCAGGCCACGGTCGAAGCGCTCGCCGAGGAAGACGACCCGATCGGTGGTGACGGGGTCGTGCGCGGCCAGCAGGTCCTCGAGCGCCTCGAGCACGGCGGTGGTCTGCTCGTCGCTGGCGGTGGCCAGGGTGTCGGTCATCGATGCTCCCCCTCGGACGTCGGTGCGCCCATTGATTAGCACTGCGCCCGCCGCGTGCGGTAGCCGGCACGTGCCGGTCGCTACTGTCGCGGCATGTCCCGACGTCTGCTGCGTGCCCTGTCCCTCGCGCTCGTCGCCGTGGCGGTCGCCGCTTCGGCGTGCAGCGACGATGGCGAAGAGCAGGCATCCGTGACCGCCGACACCGGGTCCTCCGAGGAACGGGCTGTCGACGAGCCCGACACCACCGACGAGCCCGACACCACCGACGAGCCCGACACCACCGACGAGCCCGACGACACGGAGGCGCCGGACCAGGACGTCGAGGCGGACCAGGCCATCGCCGACGACGTCGTGCTGCGCGAGAGCGACCTGCCCGGCTGGGAGGCGACCCCGAACGACGACGAGGACGACGGGGACGAGGACACCTCCGAGCTCGTGGAGGACTGCCCCGACCTGGACGAGGACTACGGCGAGTTCCTGGACGCCCTGCGTGACGTCCCCGAGGCGACGTCGCCCGACTTCGAGGTGGAGGAGAACGAGGGCCTCTCCATCCGTGGCATCCAGAACAACGTCGTGATCTTCGGCGACGTCGAGACGGCCGAGGGGGTCATGGAGGTCTTCGGCGACGACCGGCTCACCGAGTGCCTGGAGAGCTTCTTCGCGTCCGAGACCGGCGGCGACCCCACGGCGGAGATCAGCGACATCCGCATCGAGGAGCTCGACGTGGATCTCGGCGACGAGACCGTGGCGTGGGGCCTGCAGGCCACCGTCTCCACCACGGTGGAGCCCCAGTCGCTCGAGGCCGGCCTGGGCATGACCTTCGGCTTCGTGCGCATCGACCGCGGCCTGGCCCTGTTCGCGTTCCTCGGGGTGGAGCTGGGCGAGGACCCGCCGACACCCGACGAGCTGGTGGTGCAGGACGCCATCGACCCGGTGCTGACGCGCCTCGAGGACGCGCTGGCGTGAGCCGTCCCCGCGCGAGCGACCGCTGACGTGCAGCCCGTTCCTCCCCTTCCGCCACCGGCGCTGCTCGACGGCACGCCCCAGCGCCTCGACCCGCGGGTGCGGGTGGTGTGGGCGGCGGGGAGCGCGCTCCCGTTGCTCGCCGTCACCGTGGCGGCGGTGGTCGTGCTCTCGCTGGTCGGCGCGCCGGGCCTGCTCACGGCCGGCGTCGGGCTACTGGGCGTCGTCGGCGTCGTGCTCGCCGCCGTGCTCGCCGTGCTGGAGTGGCGCACCTGGTGCTGGTCGGCGTGGGACGACGCCCTCGAGCTGACCCACGGCGTCGTGGTCCGCCATGCCTCGCTGGTGCCCTACCACCGCATCCAGCAGATCGACGTCGAGCGCGGGCCGGTGGAGCGGGCCCTCGGGCTGTCGAGCCTCGTGCTGCGCACTGCGGCCGCCACGACCGACGCCCGGCTGCCGGGCATCCCCGCCGAGCACGCCGACGCGCTGCGGCGCCTGCTGCTCGTGCGGGCCGGGGTCGATGACGCCGTCTGAGCCCGTCGTGCCCGTCGACCGGCCGCCCGCCGGTGCCCGTCGCACCAGCCCCCTCACCGCAGCGTTCGGCTTCGCGTCGCTCGGCTTCGCCGTGCTCAGCGTCCTGGCCACGGCCTGGATCGAACAGCAGGCAGGCCTCGGCGGCACCGACGAGGGCATCGGCGGCCTGTGGTTCGAGCTGGCCCTCACGGTGTTCGGCCTCAACCAGATCGTGAAGTGGTGGTTCCGCACCTACGACGTGGGCACCGACCAGCTGGTGATCGACGAGGGGGTGCTCACCCGCCACCACCGCGTCGTGCCCTACGGACGGATCCAGCAGATCGATCTGCACCGCAGCTTCCTGGCCCAGCTCTTCGGCCTGGCCGAGCTGCGCATCGACACCGCCGGCGGCGAGCAGACCACCGTGCGACTGGCGCTGCTGGACCTGGCCTCGGCCGAACGGCTCCGGGCCTGGGCGCTGGCCCGGCGGGCCGCGCTGCAGGCCGGGCCCGCGGCTGCGCCCGGTGCGTCGGCAGCGACCGGCGCCGTCGCCGTCGGGGGCGCACCCGGTGCGACGACGACCGCGCCGTGGCTGGCGCCGCCACCACCGGTGGAGCGCCGCCTGCTGGAGCTGGACGCGGGCCGGGTGGCCCTGGCCGTGCTGACCGCAGCCGGCCCCGTGGCGATCGTGGGACTGGGCCTGCTGGCCGCGGTGTGGGTCGGCGCCTGGACCCTGGCCGACGGCGGCGCTCCCGATCTCGGCGCGGTCGGGGTGCTCGCCTTCGTGCTGGTCGGCACGGCGGTCCTGGTGGTGATCCAGGGCGTCGGCGCGCTGTTCACCTTCCACGGCTACCGGCTCAGCGTCATCGACGACGACCTGCACCTGCGCCACGGGCTGTTCGAGGTCCGCCAACTCACCGTGCCGCGCCGACGGGTCCAGCGCATCACCGTGGTCGACAACCCGCTGCGGCGGGCGCTGGGGATCGTCTCGCTCACCGTCCACTCGGCTGCGGCGACCGGCGGCGGTGAGGACGCCGCCCGACGACTCGAGGTCCTGTCGCTGCCCCGCCGTGACCTCCCTGCGTTCGTGGCCGCGCTCATGGACGACGCCGGCTGGGTGCCACCGGATGTGGTGCCACGCACCGCCAGCGCCCGGCGACGGGCCGTCGTGCGGCGCGTGGCGATCGTCGCTCTGCCCCTGCTGCCGCCCGCGGTGCTCACGTTCCCCGGGGGGCTGGCGTTCCTGCTGCTCGGCCTGCTCGGCGTCCCCTGGGGCCTGGCCGCCCACCGCCGTGCCGGCCACGGCGTGTCGCCCACCCTCTCGGCGTTCGCCTCCGGCGCGCTCGTGCACCGCCTGGAGCTGGTGCCCCACGCCCGCGTGCAGAGCGCGCGGAGCTCGCGCTCGTTCTTCCAGCGGCGGGCCGGGCTGGCCACGCTGCGCCTCGACGTCGCCGGCTCGGGCGGCTCGCCGGGCCTCCACGACCTGGCGGAGGCGTCGGCCGACGAGCTGCGGCGCGACCTGCCCCGACGGTCCCGGTGAGGTTCAGGCCCGCTCGGGCGGCGGCCAGTCGGGATCGAGCTGGCGCAGGAAGAGCGCGCACCGCTCCTCCTCGTCGGTCTCGCCGATGATCCCCGCCGTGCGGCGCAACCCGTCCAGCGCGGCGAGGAAACCCCGGTTCGTGTCGTGACGCCAGCGCACGTAGCCCGACCCGCGCCAGCCGTTCTGGCGGAGCGTGTCGAGTCCCCGGTGGTACCCGACGCGGTACGCGGCGTACGACTCGACGTCGTCGCGGCCCAGGTCGCCGAGCGCCGCCCAGGCGTCCAGGTACCGGGGCCGACGGGCCACGATCGCGGCCACCGCCGCCCGGCGCGCATCGACGGGCGCAGCGAGGGCCGCGTCCAGTGCCGCCCTGGCGTCGGGGTCGGCGGGCGGCAGCACGGTCTCGGGCGGGCCCGATGGTGTGAGGTGGACGGGTTGGCGGTCGGACATGGGCCGAACGCTACGGGATGCGCACGATGCGCAACGTGTCGGTGGCCTGACCCGGGTAGTCCGGCGAGCCCGACAGCACGGCGACGAGATCGCCCCGGCGGACCTCGCCCGCGGCCACCGACTGCTCGATGCTGGCCCGCACCGCGCCCTCCGCGGAGCCGGTCGGCGCCAGCAGGTACGGCGTCGCACCCCAGCTCATGGTGAGCTGGCGCACCGTGCGCTCGTTGGAGGAGAACCCCAGGATCTTGGCCTGCGGACGGAACCGGGCGATGGAGCGCACGGTGAACCCGCTCCGGGACAGGCAGATGATGGCCGCGGCGTCGGTCTCGGTCGCCGCCCGCCAGGCGGCCATGGTCATGGCGTCGGTCACCGCCTCGTCGTTGCTGGAGCCGGTGGGGTGCACGCGCAGCTTCGAGAGCCGCTCCGGCCAACCGACGTAGTCGAACTGCTGGTCGGCCCGCTCCGCGATGCGGGCCATGGTGGCCACCGCGTTGACCGGGTCGACACCGACCGCCGTCTCTCCGGACAGCATCAGGGCGCTGGACCCGTCGAACACGGCGTTGGCCACGTCGGACGCCTCGGCCCGGGTCGGCGACGGCGCCTGCAACATGGACTCGAGCATCTGGGTGGCCGTGATGGTGGGTCGCCCGAGGGCGATGCAGCGCTGGATGATCTCCTTCTGCAGGTGGGGCAGCTCCTCGATGGGGCACTCGGCTCCGAGATCGCCGCGGGCCACCATGACCGCGCCCGACGCCTCGATGATCCCGTCGAGGTTCTCCACCGCGGCGCGGGTCTCGATCTTGGCCACGATGAGGGGACCGCGGGGATGGGGTTCGGTGCCCACCCGTCGCACGTCGTGGGCCGATCGCACGAACGACAGGGCCACCATGTCGACCCCCGCCTCGACGAAGGCGTCGAGCTGACGCAGGTCCTCGGCCGTCGGGGTGGTGAGCCGCAGACGGTCCGCGGGGATGTGCACGCCCGGTCGGCCGGAGAGCCGGCCCCCGTGCAGCACGGTCGCCACCAGGCCGTCGGCCGTCTTGTCGATCGTCTGCACCACGACGCCGCCGTCGCCGAACACCAATCGGTCCCCCACGTGGACGTCGGTGACGAGCTCGTCGTAGTCCACGTGGACGACCTCGTCGCTGCTGGCCTCCCGGCCCGGCACCAGGCGCAGGCGCCGACCGTCCACGAGCGTGGCGCCGGCCTCGGGGAACTGCCCGGCGCGCACCTTGGGGCCGGGCAGGTCGACGAGCACCCCGACCGGTCGGTGTGCCTGGGCCGCCACGCCACGGATGCGGTGGTAGCGCTCGAGGGCGGCCTCGAGGGTGCCGTGGGCGAGCCCGAGGCGCACCACGTCCATGCCGGCGTCGATCATCGCCTGCAGCGTGGTGGGGTCGTCGGAGGCGGGACCGACGGTGGCGATGATCTTGGTGCGACGGGCCATGGCCCCAAGTATCCCCCGCCGCGGCGGGTGCGCCCGTGCGCGTCTCAGCCGGCGTCCGACTCGATCACCACGGTGGTGGCCGTGACCTTGCGTTCGGCGCCGGTGGCCCGGGCGTCGTCGGAGAGGTCCACCGCCACGACGGCGAGACCCGCCAGGGTGATGGCGATCAGGGCGATCAGCGTCCAGAAGGGCCAGTCGGCGCGTCGCTGCGTGGGCAGGTACGTGATCGGACGCCGCTCGAGGGTGCTGACGGTGGTGGTGTCGGGCCAGGTGGTGGACATCGGGGGCTCCTCGTCGCGGGCCGGGGGGTCAGCGGATCGCTCACCTTCCATGACCCGTTCGAGTGCGCGGGATTACGCCAGGGGGACGTGTCATCGGCCACAGCACGGCACGGCACGGCGCGTCCGTTCCCGCTCCCGGCGGTAGGGTCCGGCCGCCATGGAGCTCGTCCTCGTCCGCCACGCCCTGCCCCATCGCCTGGTCGTCCCCGGGGGCGTCGCCGACCCCGAGCTCAGCCCCGAGGGGCGCCGCCAGGCCGCGGCGCTGGGCCGGGTGTTGGCGACGGAGCCCCTCCACGCCGTCTACGCGAGCCCGTTGCGCCGCGCCGAGCAGACGGCGGCGCCCGTCGCCGCCGCCGTCGGCCTCACCCCCCGGCGCCGCGACGGCCTCGCCGAGTGGGACCGCGACGCCGCGGACTACATCCCCGTGGAAGAGCTCAAGGCCACGGGCGACCCCCGCTGGGACGCCCTGGCCGCGCAACGCTGGGACGAGCTGGGCGTCGACATCGAGGCCTTCCGCCGCCGTGTCCTGACCACGGTGGCCGCCATCGCGGCCGACCATCCGGGTGAGCGCGTCGCGGTGGTCTGCCACGGCGGTGTCATCAACGTGGTCGCCGCCGACGTGCTCGGCCTGGAGCAGGTCCTGTTCTTCGAACCGGCGTACACGAGCCTGACCCGCGTCCTGGTCGCCCGCGACGGCACCAGATCGCTGCGCTCGCTGAACGAGGCGGGCCACCTGCTGCACCCCCCGGCCTGACGGGCCGGTCGGCCGCCGGGCGCGGTCAGCTCCGGGGCACGTCCTTCCAGGCCTGGTCCTTGTCGGTGCGCACGTCGCCGGGCAGGCCGAGGACCCGCTCGCCGAGGATGTTCTTCATGACCTCGGTGGTGCCCCCTTCGATGGAGTTGGCCCGCATGCGCAGGAAGCCCTTCTGGGGGCAGTCCCAGGCCAGCGCCGAGGTGGGGCGGACCAGCTCGTAGCTGGTGTAGAGCATGCCCTCCGCGCCCAGCAGGTCGACCGAGAACGCGGTCAGGCGCTTGTTCAGCTCCGCCGCGTGCAGCTTGCCGACCGAGCCCTCGGGACCGGGCGTGCCCTTCGAGCGCTGCTGGGAGGAGCGGATGTTGGTGAGCCGCAGCACCTCGGCCTCGATCCACAGCCGGGTGAGCTCGTCGCGGCGAACGGGGTCACGCCGCTCTGCGGGCAGGGACCGCCAGAGGGCCAGCGGCTCGCGGATCAGGCCGCCCTCGCGGCGGGGGATGGCGCCGCCGATCGAGACCCGTTCGTTCATGAGGGTGGTGATGGCCACCCGCCAGCCGTCGCCCACCTCGCCCAGCCGCTCGGCGTCCGGAATCCGCACGTCGGTGAAGAACACCTCGTTGAACTCGGCCTCGCCGGTCATCTGGCGCAGCGGTCGCACCTCGACGCCGGGGGCGTGCATGTCGACCACGAAGTAGCTCATGCCGCGGTGCTTGGGCAGATCCGGATCGGTGCGCGCCAGCAGCAGGCCCCAACGCGACACGTGGGCGAGGGTGGTCCACACCTTCTGGCCGTTCACCACCCACTCGTCGCCGTCGCGCACCGCCGAGGTGGCCAGCGACGCCACGTCGGAGCCGGCACCGGGCTCGGAGAACATCTGGCACCAGACCTCCTCGCCCGTGAACAGCGGACGCAGGTAGCGCTTGCGCTGCTCGTCGCTGGCGTGGGAGACGAGGGTCGGCGCCGCCATGCCGTGGCCGATGGGGTTGCGCGACGCCGCCACCGGCACCCCCGCGGCGCTCAGCCGCTCGTTGACCGTCTTCTGCAGCCCGGGTGCCAGACCGAGGCCACCGCAGCCCTCGGGGAAGTGCACCCACGCCAGCCCCAGGTCGTACTGCACGCCGAGGAGCTCCTCGACGGGGGTGGTCTCGGGCGGGTGCGAAGCCAGCAGGTCCTCGCAGCGGTCGAGCACGAGCTCCTCGTCGGTCACGTTCACTCCCCTTGGGCACGACTGGCCGTCCGGTGCGACGGCGGGCCCGCCCATCGTAGGAGTCGGCCGGTCCCCGACCCGCACCGGCGCCGCCGCCGTCACGACATCGGCGACCGGCTCCAACAGGTCGTCCAGGTGTGGCTCTTGGCGCTCATGGCCTCGGTGAGGGTCCGCACGTCGAACCCGGGCAGCCGGGTCAACGCCTCCAGCAGGCCGGATTCCTCCAGCCGGTCGAGCGGCACCAGGCAGCCCCGTACGTCGTCGCCTCGCAGCATCACCGCGCCGCCGGCACCGGCGTGGGGGCCCTTGGTCGCCGTGAACACGCTGACCTCGACCAGCTCACCCCAGTCGAGCGCCTCCTCGCGCCCGTCGGCCATGGTCCGTCGCACGCCGAACTCGTCGACGACCAGCTCCACGGTGGCGCTGCGCTCGGCGCTGCGCTGCCGTTGGTTGCGCGCCACGGCGGCGTAGACGGCGACCGGCGCCACCAGCACCAGGAGCCAGAACAGGTTCACGAGCCGCCCGGTTCGGGGTGCCCGTCGTCGGGGCCGGCGTCGGCCTCCGAGGCGGCGAGCCGGGCCAGCAGCTGATCACGCACCGACGTACCGGCCTCGCGGGCCGGTGGGCCGGTCACCCGCCAGCCCAGTCGGGACGAGTACAGCAGTGGCGGTTCCCCCAGACGACCCTCCCCCACGGCCACGACGCGGGCGAAGAACAGCTCGTGGTCGAGCGCCACCGCGTCGCGGCCGTCGTGGCCGCCCAGCGCGTCGCGGCGGTCGAGCACCTCGCAGACGAGCCAGGCGATCGCGTCGCGCACGACGGGCAGGCCGTCCACCTCGGTGAGGTACTCGGTGGCGATGTGACGGAACCGGCGCCCCGGGTACGAGAAGTACTGACCGACGTCGACCTGGTCGCCGGCCAGCAGCGACACCGCGAAGCGTCCGCTGGCCACGATGAGAGGGTGGGTGTCGTGACGCGGCGACACCGACGCCATCACCAGCGGCTCCTCGAAGGAGATCTGACACACCCAGTGCGAGCAGTAGGCCCGGGTCACGCCGTCGTGGGCCGCACCGACCACCTGGACGCCCTTCATCATCTGGCCCAGGCAGCGCTTCACGTCACGGTCGATCACGGGGCGATCCTACGGGTCCGGTCGGGAGGCACTCGTGTCCGACGTCGGGGTGCTCAGTTGAGCCGCGCCCGGAGCCGACCGGCGGCGAGGGCATAGCGCTCCGCGAAGGCACCGCCGAGCACACCGGCTGCGCCCTCGAACTCCGCCGCCGCGGCCCGGAAGTCCCCCAGGGCGGCGAGGACCGCGGCCAGCTCGGCCCGTTCCTCGTCGGGGACGCCGGGCACGAGCGTGCGCAGACGCAGGACCCAGGCCATCGAGGCCCGGTCCCCGGAGGCCGCGAAGACCGACCGCAGGTTGGCCAGGAGCCGGGCGACGATGGCGTGGGGACCGACGGGTTCCAGGAAGGTCCGGTCGAAGGCGGCGTCGTGGCCCTGCACGCGCCGGAAGGCGGCCTCGCACCCGGCTTCGTCGAGCTGGGCGCCGCCGGCGAAGGGGTCGACGAAGACGGCCGGGTCGACCCGGTCCCGCAGCAGGAAGTGGCCGGGCATCGCCACGCCGGCCAGGGGTACGCCCAGACGGCGACCCACGCTCATCGTGACCACGGCCAGGGTGATGGGGATGCCGAGGCGTCGGTCGAGCACGTCGTTCAGGTAGGAGTTGCGGGGGTCGTAGTACGCCCCCCGGTTGCCCCGGAAGCCCAGGTCGTCGAACAGCAGCCGGAGCAGGCCGTCGAGGGTCGGCACCGCACAGCCGTCGGCGAGGCGGTCGATGCGGGCCAGCTCGGCCGCCACGTCGAGGCCGGGATAGGCGTGGGCGGCCACGAGCAGGGTCGCCTCGTCGAGCGCCACACCCGCCTCGGGACCGGCGAGGACCTCGGCGAAGCGCTCGGTGACCTCCATCCGGACAACGCTACCGGCGCCCGGACACCACACCACGGAGCTAGGGTCCGCGCCCGATGGCCGACTTCGCCTTCCTCGACCACCCGGGCCCGCTGGCCTTCGCCCACCGGGGAGGTGCCGGCGACTGGCCGGAGAACACCATGCCGGCCTTCGAAGGGGCCGTGGCACTCGGCTACCGCTACGTCGAGACCGACGTGCACGTCACGGCCGACGGGGTGCTCGTGGCCTTCCACGACGAGCGCCTGGACCGCGTGACCGACCGTACGGGGCTCATCCGTGAGCTCCCCTGGGCCGAGGTGCGGGCAGCCCGGGTCGCCGGCTCGGAGCCCATCCCCCTGTTCGAGGACATCCTGGGCACGTGGCCGCAGGTGCGGGTCAACGTGGACGCCAAGCACGACTCCGCCGTGGAGCCGTTGGCGGCCGCCCTGGAGCGCACCGACTCGGTGGAGCGGGTCTGCGTGGGGTCGTTCTCCGACGCCCGCCTGGGCCGCATCCGGGCCCTCGTCGGCCCGCGCCTGTGCACCTCGCTCGGCCCCCGGGGCGTCGCCAAGCTGCGGGCGGTGAGCATGGGCCTGCCCCGGGGGAGGTTCCCGGCCGCCTGCGTGCAGGTGCCGCCGTCGACCCGGGGGGTGCCCCTCGTCGACCAGCGCTTCGTCGCCGCCTCGCACCGCCTCGGACTGCAGGTCCACGTGTGGACCATCGACGAGGCCCACGAGATGCACCGCCTGCTGGACCTCGGGGTCGACGGCATCATGACCGATCGCCCGGCCGTGCTGCGCGACGTCCTGGCGGCCCGTGGCGCCTGGTTCGGCGACTGACGCATCGGCGCCGGCCCTCCGGCGTTCAACCCACCAGCACGTGCGGGTTCAGGATGCCGCGTGGATCGAGGGCGTCCTTGAGCGCCCGGAACACCGCCAGCTCCTCGGGTGAGCGGGTGAGGTGGAGCCACCGACGCTTCGCCGTGCCGATGCCGTGCTCGGCGCTGATCGACCCGCCGAGGGCGGCCACCCGGCGCAGCACAGCGTCGTCGACCCGGTCGTCGTCGGGCGCCGGCCCGGTCACGTTGACGTGCACGTTGCCGTCCCCCAGGTGTCCGAAGAGCCACACCCGGGCCTCGGGCGCCACGGCGTGCACCACCTCGCGCACCAGGGCCGGGAAGTCGCCGAGCACCCCTGCCGGCAGCGTCACGTCGAGCTTGTGGGGGGCACCGAGTCGGTTGATCGCCGTCGTCTGCTCTTCCCGGAACCGCCACAGCTCGCGACGGTGGCGCTCGTCTCCGGCCACGACCGCGTCGAGCAGTCCGGCGGTGGCACCCACGGCGGCGAGCAGCTCCTCGGTCGGGTCGACCCGGTCGGCCACCTCCACCACCACGTAGACGGGCGCCGCCGCCAACGGCCGCGCCAGGCCGAGCTGGTCGCACACCAGGGACATGCCGTCCTCGAGGAAGAACTCCACCGCGGACAGCGCCGGCATGCGCCGGCGCCAGTCGCTCGCCGCCGCCACGGCGTCGTGCACGGTGGCGAACGTGCACAGGGCCGCGACGCTCGCCGCCGGCCGGGGCACCAGGCGCAGACGGGCCGCGGTCACCACGGCCAGCGTGCCCTCGCTGCCGCACAGCAGACCGGCCAGGTCGTAGCCGGTGTTGTCCTTCTCCAGGCCGGCGAGGTGCGACACCACCCGCCCGTCGGCCAGCACCGCCTCGACGCCGAGGAGCTGGCGGCGCGTGGCGCCGTGGCGCACGACGTGCAGGCCGCCGGCGTTGGTCGCCACCGTCCCACCCACCGTGGCCGAGTCACGGGCCGCCAGGTCGACGGCGTAGGCCAGTCCGCTCGAGCGGGCGTGGGCGTCCAGACGGGCCAGCGTCACGCCGGCCCCGGCGGTCACCTGCGCGGCCAACGGGTCGACGGGACCGAGCTGGTCGAGGCGGGTCAGCGACAGCACGACCTCGCCGCGCAGCGGCACGCCACCACCCACCAGGCCGGTGTTGCCCCCCTGGGGCACCACCGCCACCCCCGCCTCGTGGCAGCAGGCCAGGACCGCCGCCACCTCGTCGACGTCCGCCGGTCGCAGCACCGCCGGGGTCCGTCCCGAGAACCGGCCCGTCCAGTCCCGCTCATAGCCGAGCCGGCGGCCGGCGTCGGTGAGGACGTGCGCGGCGCCGACCACGCCGCGCAGCTCGGCCAGCACGTCGGTGGGGAGGGCGGGTCCGCGCACCCGACCATGCTCGCACCCGGCCGGACCCTGCCGCGCGGGACGGGCCGGGCGCGACCGGGCCGCGCTGGACGCGTCGGCGGCGATGGCCTAGACGACGGGGATGCCGCATGCCCCCCAGCTCGGACCCGACGCCACGCGCTACGCCCTCGGCGGCATGGTGTGCAGCGTCGACCACGTCGCCTCCGCCGCCGGTGTCGCCCAACTGCGCGACGGCGGATCCGCCGCGGACGCCGCAGTGGCCACGAGCGCGGTGCTCGCCGTCACCTCACCGCACCTGTGCGGGATGGGCGGCGACCTGTTCGCACTGGTCCAGACCGAGGCCGGCTCCCCGGTGGCCCTCAACGCGTCCGGCCGCGCCGGCTCCGGGGCCGATGCGGAACGGCTGCGGGCCGAGGGGCATCGACGGATGCCGTTTCGCGGCGACGTGCGCAGCGTGCCGGTCCCCGGCTGCGTCGACGGGTGGTTGGCGCTGCACGAGCGCTTCGGGCGCCTGCCCCTGGAGCGGGTGCTGGAACCGGCCCGGGACCTGGCCCGCGACGGCTTCGCCGCCAGCGCGCTGCTGGCAGCCATGGTCCCCCTGGTGGCCCACGTCTCCGGCGCGGAGGACCTCGCCGCCGTGACCGGACCCGGTGCGCCCTGTCGGCGTCCCGGCGTCGCCCGGGCGCTGGAGGACATCGTGCGCCGCGGTCGCGACGGCTTCTACGGCGGCGCGTTCGGCGACGGGCTCCTCACCCTGGGCGACGGCGAGTACGCCCCGGCCGACCTGGCCCGACCGCTCGCCGACTGGGTGGACCCCCTCGGGACCGACGTGTGGGGCCACCGGGTGTGGACCGTCCCACCGAACTCCCAGGGCTACCTCACCCTGGCCGCGGCGTGGTTGGCGGCCGGCCTCGACCTGCCCGCCGACCCTGCCGACCCGGGCTGGCCCCACCTGCTGGTGGAGGCGGCCAAGCAGGCGGCGTTCGACCGGCCGCAGGTCCTGCACGAGCACGCCGACGGCGCGGCCCTGCTGGCACCGTCACGGCTCACCCCCCGACGTGACGCCATCGATCCGACGAGGGCCACACCCGTGGTCGCCCCGACCGCCGACGGCGGCACCATCTTCCTGTGCGCCGTCGACCGCGACGGCACCGGGGTGTCCCTCATCCAGTCCAACGCCGCCGACTTCGGCGCCCACGTGGCGGAGCCCGCGACCGGCGTGCTCCTGCACAACCGCGGGATCGGCTTCGACCTCGAACCCGGACACCCCGCGGAGTACGGCCCCGGTCGGCGTCCGCCCAGCACGCTGTCGCCCGCGCTGGTCACCGGCGTCGACGGATCGCTGCGTGCCGTGCTCGGCACGATGGGCGGCGACGTGCAGCCCCAGATCGTGCTGCAGCTCGTGGCTCGCCTGTTGGTAGCCGGGGAGGCACCCGGACGGGTGGTCAGCGCGCCCCGCTGGGGCCTCCGGGCCGCGCCGGACCGCGGCTTCGACCTGTGGTCGCACGCCGCGCAGCTACAGGTCGCGGTGGAGGCCGACGCGCCCGACGGCTGGTTCGAGGGCTTGACGTCCCGTGGCCACGACCTGGTGCGGGCACCCCGGGCCGACCACGCCATGGGCCACGCCCACTGCATCGAGGTGCGCGACGGCGTGCTGGGGGGCGGATCGGATCCCCGCGCCGGGTCCGGCGCGGCGCTGGGCTGCTGACCCGTCCGGCTCGACGGAACCCCGGGAGGGGCGGCCATCAGTAGGGCCAGGTGCCGTCGCCGCCCAGCAGCCGGGTCAGCCGACCCAGCCGCGCCGTGATGAGCACCTTGATGAGCAGGTTGCGCACGAAGTACGGCAGCTCGAGGCTCTGGCGGAAGGCGTTGGCCACCCGGTCCAGCAGGGTCAGGTCGACCCGCTCGTACTCGGTCATGGACTGCGAGCGTCCGATGTAGCGGAACCGGGGCGACAAGAACAGCACGACCATCTGGGCCAGGGTGACGCCCACCGACGAGAAGGAGTCGTGGATCAGCATGGTGCCGCGCGGGCCGACCTTGCGCCCCCAGCGCCGGATGTCGGCCGCGGCGGGTGCGTACCGGTGCGCGCCGTCGATGTACAGCAGCTGCACGTCGCCGGGGACGTCGCCGGTGGCTTCCTGGGACGGCTTTCGTACATGGCGGATGCGGTCCCGCACCCCGGCACGCTCGAGGTTGGCCACGAACTGCTCGTGGTCGGCCTGCCCCTCGGCGAGCTCCCCCTCGATCTGCTGGGGGCCCCGGTCGTTGCCGCCGTGGGGATCGATCGCCACCACCTCCACGCCGTCGGGCGCCGCGCTGGCCAGCACGATGGCCGAGCGACCCTGGTAGCTGCCGATCTCGACGATGCGGTGCCCGGGCCGGCACTCGGCGGCATGGCGCCACAGCCGGGCGGCCTGGTCCCGGGTCATCCACCCCTGGACGTCCCGGATGGACTCGAACACCTCGTCGAAGGAACGGCCCGGTCGGGTGCCGGCGTCGGTCACGTCGCTGCCTCTCTGGTCGTGGTGGTGGATCGGCCCGCCACGATAGGCCGCGGCCGACCACACCGGCGATCGTGGGTCCGCGTCGGAACCACCCGGCGCCTCGGCCACAATGGCGGGCGAGATGCCGACCCTGCAGCGCCCTCGATTCTCCAGGAGCCGACCGAGGTGGGCTCGCCGCGGCCCGTCGGTCTCGGCGGTCGTCGCGGTCGTGGCACTCGTGGTCCTGACGGGTCTCCCCACCGGGCGCATCGGTCCGGCGGGCGCAGCACCGGCACTCGGCGGGGCACCGGCCCCCGCTGCGCAGGCCGCCACACCCGCAGAGCCCTGGCGGGCCGATCCCCGCCTGCACCCCGCCGTGGCGTCCGTCGCCGTCGACAGCCCGGCGTTCGACGCGGCCGTCGCCGCGTTCCGCGCCACCGAGCGCGACCTGCAGGCGGCCCGTGCGACCTACGCCGGGGCGGTCACGGAGCTCGACGCACTCGCCGCCGCCGAGATCCGGCTCCGCGACGAGCTCACGGTGGCCACCAAGCGGCGGGACAAGGCGGCGCAGGAGGCGGAGGCGCTGCGCGACGCGGTTCGGGATCTGGCCGTCGACGACTACATCCGGGGCAGCACCGGCCTCCCCGTGGACGTCGGTCTCGACCTCGAGGGCACCACCGATCGACGCCGCCAGCGTGTGCTGGTGCGCACCGTGCGGGCCGAGCAGTTGCGCGACGAGCGACGCTACGCGGCGTCGGCGGCCGAACAGGGCGCCATCGTGGACCAGACCACCGCCGAGCTCGCGGAGGTCCGCCTCCGCATCGAGTCGACCACCGCCGTGCGCGACCGGGCCCAGCGCGACGAGCAGCGGTACGCCGGGCAGCTCGTCGTCGACGCCCAGCGTGCCGCCGACGCTCGGCTGACCGCGCCCGTCTCGGGCCTCGACTTCACGCTCGTGGTGCTCGACGCCTACGTCAAGGCCGAGGCCACCCTGGGCGCCGAGCAACCCGACTGCGGCCTGCGCTGGCAGCTCCTGGCCGGCGTCGGGCGCACCGAGAGTCGCCACGGCACCTACGGCGATGCCGCGGTGGGCGCCGACGGGAACCTGTCCCAGCCCATCCGGGGCATCGCGCTCACCGGGGAGAACAACACCGCGGTCATCACCGACACCGACGGTGGCCGCCTCGACGGCGACGGTGCCTTCGACCGCGCCGTGGGACCCATGCAGTTCATCCCGTCGACCTGGGTGCGGGTCGAACGTGACGGCAACGGCGACCAGCTCGCCGATCCGCAGAACTACTACGACGCCGCCCTCACCGCCGGGGTGTACCTGTGCCGCCAGGGCCCGGGTCTGCAGGCCGACGACGGAATGCGTCGGGCGCTGCTGTCGTACAACTTCGACACCGCCTACGGCGAGCTCGTGTTGGAGCGCACGCACGGCTACGACGCCTTCACGCTGCCCTCGCCCTACGTCGGCTGAGCGGAGCCGGGGACGGTTGCGGGCGCACCGTGACGGGTGCGTTGTGGACAGAGCTGTTGAGAACCGGCCCGGCGCTGGGGATGATCGAAGAACTCTCGGGATAAGCCTGGGGACGGCGAAAAACCCCTTGACCCCGGGGCTCCGACAGGCGCATGGTGAGCGTCAAGCCAGGCAAGAACGAGTGGCCTGGTGGGAGCGCCGGGGGCGGGTCCGGGTCGACCGGGCCACAGCCATCGGAGCGATCCCGAGCCGACGGGGAGGCCGTGTCCGCACGGAGGCCCCGGGGGCTGGGGACCCGCAGAGGCCGCTCGGGGCACCTGGTGAGACAGGGTCGGTGCGTGTGTCGACCTGAGCGAACACCGGGTTCGGGGCGCCAGTCGGCGATCCGGACAGCCGCCCCGTCGAACGGACGGCCCCGAGGAGTTGACCGGCGAAGCCGGGAGGCTACTTGGGGCCGTTCGGCGTTTTCGGGCCGACCCCGGCTCGCCGCCCGGACGACCCGCCCCGTGCCGCGAGGAAATCGCCGGCCTGTGCACCCCTCCATGCGTGACATCTGCCACAATGCCGCCCGGTGCCGTCGGGCACCGACAGGTACGTCGTGGCGAGCCGCCGCGTGGGGTCCCGGGCAGGACCGCCACCGATGCGGATCCGTTGCGACCGACAAGGGGGAGATCGAGTTGCACACGTCCACGAGTGCGTGGCGTCGATGGTGGTCGGCCATCGCCGCGGTCACCTTGCTGGGGCTGTTGGCCGCGGCATGCGGTTCGGGAGGCGACGACGAGGAGGCCGGCGGCAGTGACGGCACCGCCGCGGCCGGGGGCACCCAGGAGTCCCAGACGCTGGGGTGCGAGGGCACGCCCGTCGAGGGCGGCGAGGTCGTCTACGCGCTCGAGTCCGAGCCCGACGGGATGAACCCCATCGTGAACCGGTGGGCCATCTCCGGCCACGTGTACGCCATGGCGGTCTACGACTACCTCGCCGCCTACGACGCCGACCTCACGCCGCAGCCGTACCTGGCGGAGAGCTTCACCCCCAACGAGACCTACACCTCGTGGGACATCAAGCTCCGACCGGACGTCACGTTCCACAACGGGACGCCCCTGACCGCCGTGGCCGTCAAGCAGAACCTGGAGGGGCACCTCGACTCGGCGCTGACCGGCGGCGCCGTGCGCGGCTACATCGATTCGGTCGAGGTCAAGGACGAGCTCACCGCCACGGTGACGATGTCGGAGCCCTGGGCCACGTTCCCGACGGTGCTCACCGGTCAGATCGGCGTCGTGGCCGAGCCCAGCGTGCTCACCTCCGACGGCCGCGCGCCCATCGGAACGGGACCGTTCAAGTTCGTGTCCTGGACCACCGGCGACAGCTTCGTGGTGGAGAAGAACACCGACTACTGGCGCACCGACGAGGCCGGCAACGCCCTGCCGTACCTCGACAAGGTCACGTACAACCCGGTCGTGGAGGCCGCGACCCGCAAGAACGGTCTCGTGGCGGGCCAGTACAACATGATCCACACCACCAACCCGACCGACATCAAGGAGCTGCGCGACCTGGCCGCGGCCGGTGAGATCCAACTCGCCGAGGACCAGGGCGAGGTGGAGGAGGGCTTCGTGATGCTGAACACGGCGAAGCCGCCCTTCGACGACCCGGACCTGCGCCGGGCCCTGGCCCTGGCGACGGACCGCGAGCGCTACGTCGACGTCATCAGCGACGGGGTCCGCCTCCCGGCCAACGGGCCGTTCTCGGAGTCCAACCCGTGGTACAGCGACCCCGGCTACCCCGACTACGACCTCGAGGGCGCCCAGGCTCTCATCGAGCAGTGGTCGGCCGACAACGGCGGCGCCGCACCCAGCTTCACGCTGTCGACCGGCCAGGACGTGACCGACGAGTCGGCCGTACTGCAGCAGATGTGGACGGAGGCCGGCTTCGAGGTCCAGGTCACCGCGATGGAACAGCAGTCGCTCATCAACAACGCCCTGCTGGGCCAGTTCGAGGCCAACCTGTGGCGCCAGTACGGCGAGCCCGATCCCGACCAGGACTACGTCTGGTGGGTCAGCACCAACGCCGGCGAGCTCGACACCCTGGCCCTCAACTTCTCCCGCTTCGCCAGCGAGGAGGTCGACGAGGCACTCCGGGAGGGGCGCTCCACCACCGACGTCGAGACCCGCAAGGCCGCCTACGCACGGCTGCAGCAGGTCTTCGGTCGGGAGATCCCCTACGTGTGGCTGGACCGCGTGAGCTGGGCCATCGGCGCCGACAACAGCGTGCGCTGCATCGAGAACGGACCGCTTCCCGACGGGCAGCCGGCCCTCCCGCTCGGCGGCCACGGGCCCTCGAGCGGTGTGCAGCTCATGACCCAGGTCTGGCGCGACACCGGTCAGTAGTACGCCGCGGTCGCCGGTCGGGCCCACACGACCCGACCGGCGACCGCTATCGTTCGTCCGACGATGTGTCGAACGGCACACCTGCATTCCGGGGGGACTGCAACGTGAGATTCGTCCTGAGACGGCTGGTCCGCCTGGTCCTGGTGCTCTTCGCGGTGACGTTCCTGTCGTTCGTGATGCTGAGCCTGCTCCCCGGCGACGCGGCCAGCGTGAAGTGCGGCATCGGGTGCACCGAGGAGGGCTACCAGCAGGCGCGCGAGGAGCTGCGCCTCGACGATCCGATCATCGTGCGCTACGCCGACTGGATGCTGGGCTTCCTGAGCGGCGACCTGGGCAAGTCCCAGCTGTCGCAGGAACCCATCTTCGAGGCCCTCCGCAACAAGCTCCCGACGACCCTCGAGCTCGTGTTGCTGTCCCAGGTGGTGGCACTGGCCGTGGCCATTCCGCTCGGCATCCTGGCGGCCCGCCGAGCCGGTTCGGCCGCCGATCGCGGAGCCACCATCGTGGCCTTCGGCTTCGTGTCAATGCCCAACTTCGTGCTGGCCCTGGTGCTGGTGTCGGTCTTCGCCGTCAACCTGAACTGGTTGCCGGCAACGGATCTGCCACCCTTCACCGAAGACCCGCTGGAGAACCTCCGTCACGCCATCCTGCCGGTGATCGCCCTGGCTGCGGCGGAGATCGCGGTCTACATGCAGGTGCTCCGGGTGGACCTGATCAGCACCATGCAAGAGGACTACATCACCATGGCCAAGGCCAAGGGGATGCCGGGCAACCGCATCCTGTTCGGCCACGCCCTGCGGCCCTCGATGTTCTCCCTGCTCACGGTGATCGGGCTCAACCTCGGCCGCCTCGTGGGAGGCACCCTCGTCATCGAACGGCTCTTCGCCATCCCGGGCGTGGGGTCCTACATCGTCGACGGCATCTTCAAGCGCGACGTGTTCGCCGTGCAGGGTGCCGTGGTGGTCATCGCCATCTCCTACGTCCTCATCAACTTCGCCGTCGACATGCTCTACGCCGTCCTCGACCCCAGGATCCGCCATGCCCGAGCGCTCGCCTGAAGCCGTCTACGACCAGCCCGGCACCCCGGAGATCAACGCCGCCGGTCCCGACCTGCACGCCGGCACCGCGCTGCTCGAGGACGGCTACGTCCCCCTCTCGACCGAGGCCCTGCCCGACGACGTCGCGCTCCTGGAGCAGTACGAGCGGGACGCCGGCGTCTACCGCAAGAAGCTGCCCAAGGCGTTCTGGGTGGGTGCGGTGTGGGTGCTGTTCGTGGTCGCGCTGGCCGCCCTGGCACCCCTGTTCACCGAGAACGACCAGGGCGACTGCACGGTCACCTGCCTGCTCAAGAACCCCGAGTCGCTGGAGGGCAAGAAGTTCCTGCCCGCCGGGTACACCTACGAGGGGGAGACGTTCTGGCTCGGCACCGACCAACTCGGCCGGGACATCCTGAGCCGGCTCATCTGGGGGGCGCGCGTGTCGCTGGTGGTGGGCTTCGCCTCCATCGCGGTCGGCATGTTCTTCGGCACCATCATCGGGCTCGCCGCCGGCTACTACAAGGGCAAGGTCGAAGGCGTGCTCATGGGGGCCATGGACGTGCTGCTGGCGTTCCCGCCGCTGCTGCTGGCGCTGGCCCTCATCTCGTTCCGGACGGATCCCACCGACGCCTCCAAACAGGGTGCGGGGCTCTCGACGGTGATCTTCGCCATCAGCATCCTCTCGGTGCCCCCCATCGCCCGCCTGGTGCGGGCCAACACCCTGGTGCACCGCGAGCGCGAGTTCGTGCTCGCCAGTCGGACGCTGGGCGCCAGCAACTTCCGGGTGATCATCCGCGACATCCTGCCCAACGTGCTGCCCCCCATCGTCTCCTTCGCCGTGCTCGGCGTCGCCATCGCCATCGTGTTCGAGGGCGCCCTGGCCATCCTGGGTCTGTCCGTGCCGGCACCCACGCCGTCGTGGGGCGGGATGATCAACGACGGCAAGGACTCGCTGCTCAACGGCGACCCGCAGGTCAGCCTCATCCCCGCCTTCGTGATGTTCCTGACCGTCGCCAGCCTGAACCTCATGGGCAACGGACTGCGGGAGTACTTCGACGTGAAGGAGACGGCGATTTGAGTCGCAAGGTCATCACCGGACCTTCCCTCCAGCGGGACCCCGACGCCCGGCTCCTGAAGGTGGTGGATCTCAGGACCCACTTCCGCAGCGACCGGGGCCTGGTCCGGGCCGTCGACGGGGTCTCCCTGGGACTCGACCGGGGACGCACCCTGGGCATCGTGGGCGAGTCCGGGTCGGGCAAGACGATCCTGTCGCGATCGATCATGGGGCTGCTGCCCAAGAAGAACACCGTGCGCTCGGGCCAGGTCTTCTACGAGGGCTCCGACATCCTGGGCCTCAGCTCCGACGACATGCGCCACGTGTGGGGCGCCGAGATGTCCATGATCTTCCAGGATCCCATGACGTCGCTGAACCCGGTCATGAAGATCGGCAAGCAGATCACCGAGAGCCTCGTCTACCACCTCTCCATGGACAAGGTGGAGGCGAGGGAGACGGCGATCGCCCTGCTGGCATCGGTGGGCATCCCCGAGCCGGCGCGGCGCATCGACGAGTACCCGCACCAGCTCTCCGGCGGCATGCGCCAGCGCGTGGTCATCGCCGTGGCCCTCGCCTGTGGCCCCAAGCTGCTGTTCGCCGACGAGCCCACCACCGCGCTCGACGTGACGGTGCAGGCCCAGATCCTGAACCTGCTCGCCCAGCAGCAGAGCGAGCGCCACATGGCCATGGTGCTGGTCACCCACGACCTCGGCGTCGTGGCCGGGCGCACCGACGACATCATCGTGATGTACGGCGGCAAGATCGCCGAGCAGGCGCCCACCGGGCTGCTCTTCGGCGACATGAAGCACCCCTACACGCAGGCGCTGCTCAACTCGATCCCCAAGGTCGAGGAGCGCAGCCACACCCGGCTGCAGGCGATCCCCGGTCGTCCCCCGGATCTGGTGAACCCCCCGAAGGGCTGCAACTTCGCCCCTCGCTGCCAGTACGCGCAGGCCCGCTGCCTGGAGGAGCCACCCCCGTTGTCCGAAGCGAACCACGATGCCCACTTCTACCGGTGCTGGTTCCCGGTGAACTCCCCCGAGGGCGCCGAGGCCCTCGAGCGCAACCTGCAGGCCGGGGAGACGGCGGCGGGGACCCCCGTCGACCTGCCCACCATCGTGACGGCCGGGAGGCGCTGAGATGGCCGGGAGCGGAACCGCCCACCTGCGCCCGCGGGGCGAGAGCCTGCTGCGGGCCGAGAACCTCGTCGTGGAGTTCCCCGTGGGCCACACCGGCCTGAAGGTCCACGCCGTGTCCGACGTGAGCATCGACGTGCGCGAAGGCGAGACGCTGGGACTGGTGGGCGAGTCCGGCTGCGGGAAGTCGACCACGGGGCGCGCCATGATGCAGCTTCCCCGGCCCACCAGCGGCGAGGTGCTCTACGACGGCGCCGACCTGACGAAGCTGCCCAGCAACGACCTGCGTCGGGTCCGACCGTCGATGCAGATGATCTTCCAGGACCCGATCTCGTCGCTGAACCCGCGACGCCGGGTGCGCGAGATCATCTCCGAACCGCTGAAGGTGTGGGCGAGCGAGCAGAACCCGCCGACGATGCCGGTGAAGCTGTCCTCGATCCTCCTGGCGGTGAACGCCGCGGTCAACCTGACCTGGTTCCTGGCGCTGTTCGTGCTGTGGCTGTTCAACAGCGGCACCAAGATCGTCTACGTCGACGGCGTCACCCTCCTGTTCGACCGCGACACCGACACCGGGTTGTACCGCGAGCTGCTGAACGCGTCGGCGACCATCTACGCGGCGGCCATCCTGCTGGCTCCGGCGCTGGTCTTCCTGGCCACGAACGTACGCAGCCGCACACCCCAGGCCCGCCAGGGCGTGGCCGGCTACGCGTTGTTCGGGTTGGCCGCCACCTACCTGTCGCAGGGATCGGGATCCGAAGTCGTGCAGGCCGTCTGGGCGCTGTGCGCCCTGTTCGGGGTCGGCGCGCTCGTCCTGCTGCTGCTGCCGCCCGCCCTGTCCGACTACAAGCACATGCTCGCCCTGCGCAAGGACCACGAGCGCGTGGTGCGCGAGGCGCTGGAGGCGGTGGGCATCGACCCCGACACCGCCTTGAACCGGCGCCCGCACCAGTTCTCGGGTGGCCAGTGCCAGCGTCTTTGCATCGCCCGCAGCCTGGTGCTGAACCCGAAGCTCATCATCTGCGACGAGCCGGTCTCCGCGCTCGACGTGTCCGTGCAGGCCCAGATCCTGAACCTGCTCGAGGAGATGAAGCAGCGCTACGGGCTGACGCTGGTGTTCATCGCCCACGACCTGGCGGTGGTCAAGAACGTCAGCGATCGGGTCGCCGTGATGTACCTGGGCAAGATCTGCGAGGTGGGACCTCCCGACGACCT
Organism: Acidimicrobiales bacterium; assembly: GCA_025456085.1. GTDB lineage: Bacteria > Actinomycetota > Acidimicrobiia > Acidimicrobiales > Acidimicrobilacustridaceae > JALOLF01. The sequence continues at coordinate 11,573 of JALOLF010000007.1, read as the reverse complement.
CTACGACAAGCCGGCGCACCCGTACACGAAGGCGCTGCTGGAGTCGATCCCCCATCCCGATCCCAGCCGGCCGCCCCACGACGAGAACATCCTGAGCGGCGAGATCCCCTCGCCGGTGGCGCCGCCGAGCGGCTGCCGGTTCCGCACCCGCTGCCCCTCGGCACAGGACATGTGCGCGCAGGTGGAGCCCAAGATGCGCCAGATCGGCCTCGGGCACTACGTGGCCTGCCACTTCCCGCTCGACACCTGACCCGGCGGCCCCGAGCATCGGGGCGGCTCGACCCGGTGCTCAGCGCGCCTCGGACCCCGCGGCGTCCACGACCCGCCAGCAGTACCACGCCACGATGCTGCGGTAGGGACGAAAGGGCGCGCCGAGCGCCTCGAGCTGACGCGGCGTCGGCAGGTCGTCGAGGCCCCAGGCCAACCGGTACCCGTTGCGCACCCCGTAGTCCCCCGTGGGCCACACGTCGAGGCGCTGCAGGTCGAACAACAGGAACATGTGCGCCGTCCACGGCCCGATCCCCCGCACCCGGGTCAGCTCGGCCACCACGTCGTCGTCGCTGCGTCGCCCGATGCGCGCCAGGCGGACCGTCCCCGCCCCCACCTGGGCGGCCAGGTCCTGCACGGAGGCGGTCTTGGCCGCCGAGAGGCCGGCCCCCCGGAGGTGCTGCGCCCCCAGTGCGGCCACCGACTCGGGCAGGAACGGCCCGTCGACGAGCGCCCGCACGCGGGCCCAGATGCTGGCCGCGGCACGCCCCGCGAGCTGCTGGTGCACGATGGCCTGTGACAGGGCCTCGAAGCGCCCGGCGACCGGCGTGGGGCGACCCAGGCGGGGTGGCCGGTGCCGGGCGACGAGCCGGGCCAGGATCTCGTCACGGCCGGCCAACTCGGCACTGGCGCGGGCGTGCGTCATGCGGTCGGGCATGCCCCAGTGCACCACAGCTGCACGCGCCCCGAGACCTGCCGTGCCAGGATGGACCCCATGGCCAACCGTCCCGAGATGCAGATCGACACCACCGCCCGCTACCGCGTGACCATCGCCACCGACAAGGGCGACATCGTGGCGGAGCTCGATCCGAGCATCGCTCCCGTCACCGTGAACAACTTCGTCGCCCTCGCCCGTCAGGGCTACTACGACGGCCTCACCTTCCATCGGGTGGAGCCCGGCTTCGTGATCCAGGGCGGCTGCCCGGAGGGATCGGGCAGGGGTGGTCCGGGCTACAAGTTCGAGGACGAGCCCGTGCACGGCGACTACGTGCTGGGCGCGTGGGCGATGGCCAACGCGGGGCCGGACACCAACGGCTCCCAGTTCTTCATCTGCCTGGACGACCTCTCGGGTCGCCTCCCCAAGCAGTACAACCTCTTCGGCCTGACCACGGCGGGCATCGACGTGGTGCAGGGCATCCGACGCGGCGACGTGATGCGATCGGTCGCCGTCGAGGAGCTGCCCGCCGGCTGAGGCGCGCCCGAGCCGGGGGGTCAGTCCTTGAGCGCCACGGCGTTCGGCGTCACGTTCATCTTGGGGACGTAGTCCTCCACCTGCAGCTCCGACTGCTCGCCCCCCAACGCGGCGCGCAGCTCGGTGCGGCAGGTGTCGCACGGGCCGTAGAACGGCGCTGCCACGCGGGTGGCGCAGCGGGGGCAGTCGAACTCGAGCGGTTCCGCGTCCATCAACGCAGGTTGGCACACCGCCGGGCCGTGCGCGGCGATGTCAGGTGTCGTGGACCATCCGACGGTTGTAAGCGTGGAGGGGCGCCACCGCAGCGGCCAGGCTCAGCAGCGGCCCGCCCCGCATCCACCCCGCGTCGTAGCGCAGCTGGCCGGTCTCCAGGTAGGCGTACCGCATGCGGTTGCCGCCGATCAGGTGGTTCCGCGCACCGCCGGCCACGGGGTCCGGTCCTCCGAGGCGGGACCACACCCAGGCCTCGACGGCGTCGAGCACCTCGGACGTGTCGAACACCAGACGCTCGTAGCCGACGGGCAGGACGGCCGTGCCGATCTCGCCCGCGGCATCGTCGAGGGCCCGGTTGTGCCGGTACCAGCGCAGCGCCACGGCGGGCGCCGTCGCCCGCAGCACACCCCCGCGGCCCGTGCCCCGGGCGCGGACCCGTCGCTGCTCCGAGGCCGTCCACGAGCGCACGTCCCGGGTGAGGCGGAGCACGAGCGTGGTCGGGGCGAGACGAGCGGCGGCGCGCAGGTGCACGGGTCGCTTGGAGATGTCGACCATCACGGCGCCGGGTCCGGCCAGCTCGACCACGGCCTGCTGCACCGCGGCGTAGACGTCGGCATCGGAGCGGGCGCCGCCGGCATCGGCGAACGCCAGGGCCCGTGACCACAGCGGGCACTCGCCGCTCGGCACTCCGCACGTGCAGGGGCGCTGCACGATCGCGTCGCGGTCCGCCTGCCAGCCCCGGAGGAACACGTTGAGCTCCCCCACGCCGACGCCACCGAGCCGCTCGTTGACCAGGAGGCCCAGCAACGTCGAGCCGCTGTGGGCCAGGCTGGAGACGAAGACGACGTTCGGACGATCGGACATGTTCGCTCCTCGGCGATGCGCTCCGGGTCGGCGCCGTCCCGCCGGCGCCACCTCGGCGCATCGTAGGAGCGGGATGACCCAGTCGCGTCCCGCCGGCCGGCGCCCCGAACCGTGGGGTCGTGCACAGGCCGGGTCCGGTTGTCCCCACGCAAGTCACAGGGTTGCACCTCTTCCTCCCCACAGCGCGCCCGTCGTAGCGTGCTCTCGGGCGACAGCGAGGGGCCTTCGGGCCCGACACGGGAGGACCGACCATGGCGATGTTCGAGGTTCGACTCAAGGACCGCAGCGTGGAGGTGGTCGAGGGAGCGGACGCCTACCAGCAGGAAGGCCAGATGACCACGTTCTTCCAGACGCGCGGTGCGCGCCAGGTGGTCGACTGCTGGAGCACCCGTGTGGCCAGCTTCCGCACCTCGGAGATCCTGGTCGTACGGCGACGGGCCGGGGTCGAGGTCGACGAGGCAGCGGCACCCACCCCCGAGGTGACCCGGCTCCGCTCTGCCTGACCGGCCATCAGCAACGCCGGTCAGGGCACGTAGACGTCCAGCCACGCCAGCGCGGCCAGCGCGAACAGGCCGCAGCCGCACACGGCCAGCACCGCCCGCTCGACCCGCGTGGAGGCCGTCAGGGAGGCGACCGCCAGCACCAGCGGGAAGGCGTTGAGCCCGTAGCGCTCCAGCGAGTTCAGGTTGTCGGCGGCCAGCGCGGCGACGAGGACCGCCCCGGCGTACAGGGCGTAGGCGGCAGGCCACCGCCGCGCCACCACCACCAGCAGCGCCACGAACGCCACGGCGAACGGGATGTGGAGGCCGTCGCCGAAGCGCTCCGCTCCCACCAGGTCGCCCAAGCCCTGCCACAGCCGGGTGATCGGATCCTGTCCGCCCCGCAGCTCGCCCTGCACGGTGAAGGGCAGCAACGGGTCGTCGTACACGACGCCGACCCAGCCGAGGAAGGCCGCCAGACCGGCCACCGGCGCCAGGGTCGCACCGACCCGGGCGACGCGACCTGAACCGTCGGTGTGCCGCCAGGTGCGCAGGGCCTCGTAGGCCAGGGGCAGGGCGAGGACCACGCCCAGGGGACGGGTGAGCGCAGCCAGGGCGCCGAGCGGCGCCGCCCACCACCACTGGCCCCGACGCACCGCCAGGAAGGCGCCGATCGACAGGGCCAGGAAGAGGGGTTCGGCGTAGCCCCAGGCCAGCACGAACGACGCCGGGGTGAGACACACCAGCCAGGCGGCCCGGTCAGCGAGGGCCGGGTCGTCGGTCTCGAACAGGGCGAGGCGCCGGAGCAGCACCGCAGCGGCCAGCGACGCCAGGTTCGCCACCACCACCAGGGCCAGTGCCGCGCCGGCGGGCAGGATCGGATCCAGCACCCGGGCGCTCGAGGGAAAGAGGGGGAAGAACCGCAGCGCCTCCTCGGCCGACCCGGCGTAGCCCACGGTGGCCAGGGACCGGTACCAGCCGCCGTCCCAGGCCAGCAGTCCCTCCCGCAGGGGCGCCGGCGATCCGCCGGGCACGGCGTTGCGCGCCACGGCGTCGGCGACGAGGGCGGCGAGCACCAGCAACAGGCGCGCCGCCACCCAGGCCGGTGCCACGACGCGCAGGTCGGCGACCAACGCGGCACCGCGGGCGCGCAGGTCGGTCATGGGGCGGGCGGTATGCGCACCAGGGCCGCGTTCTCGAAGAAGGCGCTGTCGACGGTGGCCACCTGCTCGGCCCCACCGCGGGCGAGGCCCAGGGCCCCGACGAGCGCCTCGCACTGACCCTCGAAGCTCTTGTAGCTGCCGTTCCACACGACGAACACGGCGTGGTCGTCCCCGGCCCGGTCCAGCACGTCTCGGGCCACGGCGGCGGGATCGGCCTGCTCGTTGCGCTCGGCGTAGTCCACCCAGTCCACGAAGCGCGGGTCACCCAGGGTCGGGTAGGCGAGCTGCACCAGGTCGGCGCGCATGACCCGTTCACCGGCCGGGCCGAGCTGGTCCGGGCAGTACACGACCACGTCTCCGGGCTGGGCACGGGCGTCGACGGCGTCGGCCAGCACCCCGAGCTGGGTGCGGTCGTGGGTGACGCTCCACACGAGGCCGCTCAGGCACAGGAGGCTGACCACGGCGAGCACGCCGGCGCGGATCCACCGCCCGGTGAAGCGGGTGAGGCCTGCGGCCACGAGCAGCAACAGCAACGGGATGAACACTGCGGCGTAGCGGGTGGCGAAGGCGCTCCAGGTCGCGTAGCCGGCAACCACGCCGAGCAGGATGGTTCCCGCGATCACCGCCGTCTCGGCGCGGAGCTGGGGCACGGTGCGCAGGTCGACCTCGATGCGGCGGTTGTCGACCGCTCGCCCGAACAGGCCCAGCGCCGCCAACAGCAGCATCAACCCACCGGTCAGCTGGGCGTCGAGGAAGCCGATCCCCCCGAGATCCGAGAAGGTCACCGCGACCATGGTCGTGGGACGCGGCGGCGAGGCCCACGGCGTGCCGGTGTGGGCACCCTGATAGGCAAGCACCGGGAGCCACGGCACGAAGGCCACGCCCCCCACGACGAGGCCGACCAGGGCCCGACGGGCCCCGGCACGGACCTCCGGGCGGCGGGCGCGCCAGGCCCACCAACCGCACAGGCCGACCGTCGCGCCCGCGAGCCAGAAGGCCCAGTAGTGCGTGTACAGCAGGGCGCCGGTCACCAGCGCCAGCACGGCGACGAGCCACCAGGCCCGCCGGCCGTTGCGGACCAGCTCGTCGAGCACCAGGTAGCCGACCAGGACCAGCAGCATGACCAGGGCGTACATGCGCGTCTCGGTGGCGTAGCGCAGCACGAACGGAGACAGGCTGAGCACGATCACGAAGCAGGCGGCCAGCACCGTGCCGCCCCGCCGACGGCCGATGACCCATGCCAGCGGCAGCGCCAGCACCGACAACACCCCCGACAGCGCCCGCACCGCGGCATCGCCGTCGCCGACCACCGACTGCCAGGCGTGGAGCAGGACGTAGTACAGCGGTGGATGGCCGTCGCTCCGCAGCGCATCGGGGATCTCACCCACCGGCAGCGACGCGATGTTGGCGCTCAACGCCTCGTCGAGCCACAGCGGGGTGGGGGCGACGAACCGTCCGACGACGCCGACCGCCACCGCCAGGGCCAACAGGACCCACAGCTCCCATGTGGGCGCCGTGGCCTCGCCGGGCCCGTTCGTGTCGTCGGCTGTCTCGTCGTCGCGGTCGCGACCGTTCGGCGCCGGCGCTGACCCGGAAGCGGCGGCGGCAGCGTCATCCGGCGCGTCCCGGTGCTCGGTCCGGGTCACGCTCACGCCGGGATCGTACCGGTGCGGCGGCGCCGGGGCGAGGCAGGGACGTCGGGGAGGCGCCGGGGTTTCTCCTGCGACAGGTCCCCGTCAGTAGACTGCTCCGGTTCCACGACCAGAGAGCCGACCGTGCCCACCCCTGACGCCGACAGCACCGCCGAAGATCCCACCCGACCCGACGTCGTGATCGTCGGCGCCGGTCCCGCAGGCCTCACCGCCGCCTACGAGCTGGCCCGACGCGATCTCACCTCGACGGTGCTGGAAGCCGACACCGTGGTGGGAGGCATCAGCCGCACGGTGGAACGGGACGGCTGGCGCTTCGACATCGGCGGGCACCGCTTCTTCACCAAGGTGCAGCCGGTCGAGGACTTCTGGCACGAGATCCTCCCCGACGAGGACTTCCTCCTGCGGCCCCGCATGAGCCGCATCTTCTACGACGGCAAGTTCTACGACTACCCGCTGAAGGCCTCGAACGCCCTGCGCAACCTGGGCATCATCGAGGCCGTCCGGTGCGTGCTGTCCTACGTGTGGGTGCGCATCCGCCCGCCGAAGGACCAGACGACGTTCGAGGGCTGGACGGCGTCACGCTTCGGTTGGCGCCTGTACCGCATCTTCTTCAAGACCTACACCGAGAAGGTGTGGGGCGTCCCGGCCGACCAGATCCAGGCCGACTGGGCCGCGCAGCGCATCAAGAACCTGAGCCTGTTCAAGGCCGTCATGAACGCGCTATTGCCCAAGCGCAACCAGAAGGACATCACCAGCCTCATCGAGGAGTTCGAGTACCCCAAGTTCGGGCCCGGCATGATGTGGGAGCGCTGCCGTGAAGCGGTCGAGGCCAAGGGCGCCGAGGTGGTCATGGACACCCGGGTGGTCGGCATCCGCCACGCCGACGGCCGGGCCACGGCGGTGGTGGCCGAGGCCGGTGGCGTCACCACGGAGTACCCGTGCACGCACGTGATCTCCTCGATGCCCTTCCCGGCGCTGCTGCGGGCCATGGACCCACCACCGCCGCCGGAGGTGCTGCGCGCCGCGGACGGCCTCGGCTTCCGGGACTTCCTCACCATCGCGCTGGTGGTCCCGGAGTCGGCGGGCTTCCCCGACAACTGGATCTACGTCCACTCACCGCTGGTCAAGCTGGGTCGCATCCAGAACTTCGGTTCGTGGTCGCCGTACCTCGTCAAGGAGGGCCGCACCTGCCTGGGCCTCGAGTACTTCGTGTTCGAGGGCGACGAGCTGTGGACCAGCGCCGACGAGGACCTCGTGGCGCTCGGCACCCGGGAGCTGGCAGCCCTCGGCCTGGTCGATCCGACCAAGGTGGAAGCCGGCTACGTGGTGCGCATGCCCAAGGCGTACCCCATGTACGACGACACCTACAAGGCCAACGTCGACACGCTCCGGACCTGGCTGGCCGGGCACGCCCCCAACGTGCACCCGGTCGGACGCAACGGCATGCACAAGTACAACAACCAGGACCACTCCATGTACACCGCCATGCTGACGGTGGAGAACATCGTCGACGGCGCCGACCACGACATCTGGTCGGTCAACGTCGAGGAGGAGTACCACGAGGAGAAGGCCCCGTCGTCCTCGAACGACCGAGGGACGGGGCGCGACGCCCCGGTCATCCCTCGTACCGCCTTCGGGCCGGACCACCCGGTCAATGCCCCTCGCGGCTGAGCCGCCCCGCGACGGCACGCCGCGGGGCGCCCGGCTCCCCGATCGCTTCTGGATCGGCCTCTCGCTGATCGCCCTCGCCGGCCTGGTGTGGCGGGTGCTCTACGTGCTCGTGTGGAAGCGCCCGTCGCTGCCGTGCGGCCTGAACCTGTGCGGCGACGAGCTCTACTACGCCGCCCAGGCCGAGACCATCGCCGATGGCCGGTGGTTCGAGGATCCCTTCCGGGCCGGGTTCCCCGCCGCTGACCACCCCCCGCTGCACGTGCTGGTCCTGGCCCCGGTCGACTGGCTCACCGGGCACCGACTCGTCGCCATGCGCCTGTTCGTCGCGGTGCTGGGCGCGCTGGCGGTCGTGCCCGTGGGGCTGCTGGGCCGCCGCATCGGCCGGTCGGGCACCACCGGCGTGGCCGGGGGCGAGCGGGTGGGGTTGCTGGCCGCCGGGCTCGCGGCGCTCAACGCCAACCTCTGGATGAACGACGGCCTGTTGATGTCCGAGACCCTGGCCACGGTGCTCATCGTGTGCACGCTGCTGGCGCTCTACCGCTACCTCGATCGGCCCTCGATCGGCGCCGCGGCGCTCGTGGGGCTCTCCTGCGGGCTCACCATCCTCACCCGGGCGGAGATGGCGCTGTTCCTGCCGATCGCCTTCCTGCCCCTGGCGCTGGCCCACCGGTCGCTGCCCTGGTCGCGTCGAGTGGCCCAGGTGGCCGTGACCGGTGTGGTCACCCTCGCCGTGCTGGCCCCGTGGGTCGCCTACAACCTGGGGCGCTTCCAGGAGCCGGTGCTGCTGTCCACCAACGAGGGCACGGTGCTCGTCGGCTCCTACAACGAGGAGGTCTTCGACGGCGACGGCGTCGGCTTCTGGAGCCTGTGGCCGGTCATCGCCTCCCGTGACGCGAAGCTGGCCGAGGACCCCGGAGCGGACCAGTCGGTCATCTCGAACCATCAGCGCGACGAGGCCCTCGAGTTCCTGCGCGCCAACGAGCGGCGGCTGCCCCCGGTGATGGCGATCCGCTTCGCCCGGGTCTGGGGTCTCTACGCTCCCGACCAGACGGTGTTCCTCAACACCGGCGAAGGCCGTGAGCGGTGGGCGTCGTGGATGGGCGTGTGGACGTGGTGGGTGCTGGCGCCGCTCGCCGTCGTGGGTGCGGTGGCGGTGCACCGCCGTCGAGCCGTGTCGATCTGGCCACTGGTGTCGACAGCCATCATCGTGTCGCTGACCGCCGTGGTGTTCTATGGGATCGTGCGGTTCCGCCTCCCTGCCGACATCGCCGCCACGGTGCTGGCCGCAGCGGGCATCGACGCCCTCCTGCGGCGCCTACGCCGACGCCGACACGACACGACCCTCGACGTCGCCGAGCCTGACGGCGCTGGGGCCGGGGCCACGGCGTGAGCGCGCCCGAGGACGTCACGACGGGCGACGCCGCCGACCCGCCCACGCCCGTTCCCGAGCTGAGCGGCGGGGCGCACTTCCCGTGTCTCGACGCCTACCGCGGCATCGGCATGACCATGGTGCTGGTCAGCCACGCAGGCTTCATGACCGGGTTCATGCAGCGCTCCGCGCTCGGGCCCTACCTCGTGCGCCTCGAGCTCGCGGTGCCCATGTTCTTCATGCTGTCGGGCTTCCTGCTGTACCGACCCTTCGCCAAGGCGGCGCTCACCGAGCGACCCGCCCTCGCCACGGGCCGGTTCTACCGGCGTCGCTTCCTGCGCATCATCCCCGCGTACTGGGTGGCCCTGGTCGGCTGTGTCCTGCTGTTCGGGTTGACCGTGCAGGGTTGGACGACCTGGCTCGGCAACCTGCTGGTGGCCCCGGCCTTCGGCGTCCCGGTGGAGAACTGCCGGCCCGGCACGGGCTGTCGGGTGGAGTACGTGCTGCCCCAGGCGTGGAGCATCGGCGTCGAGGTCACCTTCTACCTGGCGCTCCCCCTCTACGCGATGGTCGTGGCCCGCCTCGTGCGGGGCCGATCGGCTCGCCTGCGCTACCTCGGGCTCCTCGCCGGCACGGCGGTGCTGTTCGTGGTCGGCAACCTGGCCCGCATCGCGCTGGTGCTGACCGATCCGTCGTGGACCCGCCAGGCGCTGTTCACGCTGCCGTTCTTCCTCGACCTGTTCGCCGTGGGCATGGCCATGGCCGTGGCCAGCGTGGGGCTGCAGCAGGGCCGGGCGCTCCCCCGGTTCCTGGCCTGGTGGAACGAACGCCCCGCGCTCTGCTGGGGCGTGACGGGGCTGCTGTTCCTGGCCGTCACCCGGCTCGAGGAGCCCCCGGAGCCCTTCGGCATCAGCGGCGGCGAGTACCTGCCCCGCCAGTTCGCCTACGTGGCCGCCTCGGCCTTCTGGTTGTGGCCCGCCATCTTCGGCGACCAGCACCGGGGCCGCCTGCGAGCGGTGCTGCGGTCCCGGTCGCTCGTGTACCTGGGCAGCATCTCGCTCAGCTTCTACCTGTGGCACCTCGCCGTCATCGAGCAGGTGAAGCGCTGGACCGTGGATGGCTACGACCGGCTCGAGGCGCTCGCCCAGAACCCGCCCGCCGGCAACGAGCTGGCCGGGCTGGCCACCTTCACCGGTGACTTCGTGGTCGTGGCGGTGCTGAGCTGGCTGCTGAGCTTCGCCATCGCCAGCGTGGCGTTCCGGTTCGTGGAGCTCCCCTTCCTCCGCCTCAAGGACGAGCCGCTGCGGTCGCTGCTGCCCTGGTCCCGAACACGACGGACGGGCCGGCCTACCCTGGAAGGGCCATGATCGAGCTGCCCGAGGAGCCCGACTATCCGCCGCCTCCCCCGGTGGAGCGCCCTCGCGGTGCGGGCCGCACCCTCGTGGTCATCCCGGCCAAGGACGAAGAGGAGCCGCTGCCGGGCGTGCTGGCCGAGCTGCGAGCGGCGCTGCCCGACGTCGACGTGGTCGTGGTCGACGACGGGTCCACCGACCGAACGGGTGAGGTCGCACGTGCCGGCGGCGCCGTGGTGCTGCGACTGCCGTTCAACCTCGGGATCGGCGGTGCGCTGCGGGCGGGTTTCCGCTACGCGGTGGAGCAGGGCTACGACCGGGCCGTGCAGTTCGACGCCGACGGTCAGCACGACGCCGCGGAGATCTCCACGCTGCTGGCGGCGCTCGGTGCCGGAGCCGACATGGCGATCGGCAACCGCTTCGGCGACGCGTCGCACACCTACGACGTCGGTCGGGTCCGGGCCCGGGCCATGGGTCTGCTTCGCTTCGCGGTCCGGCAGTTCTCCGGGCAGCGCTTCCACGACACCAGCTCCGGGTTCCGGGCCTTCAACCGACCCGTGCTCGAGTTCTTCGCCCGCACCTACCCGTCGGAGTACATGGAGTCCGTGGAGGCGCTGCTGCTGGCCTGCGCCGAGGGCTTCCGGGTGGCCGAGGTGCCGGTCGTGATGCACCAGCGCACCGCCGGGGCGCCCTCGAACCGGAACCTGCGCCTCCTCTACCACTACCTGCGCCTCCTGCTGGTCATGACCGTGTCGGCCACGCGCCGCAACCGACCCGAGGGGGCGGTCGTATGAACGAGCTGTTCGCCGCTGCCGCCGGTTCCACCGCGGAGGAGCTCAGCGCCGAGGGTGGGCTGACCACCTCGGCGCACGTCTTCATCGCGGTGGCCACCGCGGTGGCGGTGTTCTTCGTGCTGCGCCTGCTGCGTCAGCGTCAGCTCCGGGGCAAGTACGCCATGTTGTGGACGGCCTCGATCCTCGTGCTCGGCATCCTGGCCATCTTCCCCGGGCTGCTCGAGACGGTGTCGGACTGGGTGGGCGTCTACTACCCGCCCGCCTTCTTCCTGCTGGTCGCCACCGGTTTCCTGCTGGTGGTGGTGGTGCAGTTCTCCTGGGAGCTGTCGCGCCTGGAGGACCGCACCCGCACGCTGGCCGAGGAGGTCGCCCTCCTGCGTGCCGAGCGCGACCTCGAACGCCTCGACGCCCCGGACGAGTAGGTCACCGACGGCTGTTCGCACCTGTCCGCTGCTCGGCGGGGTCAGGGGCTGCGGATGGTCCAGGTGCCGTCGGGTTGGTGGTGGAGGGTGTGTTGGTGGTGGTGGAGCCAGGTGTGGTGGTGGCGGCAGACGAGC
>JALOLF010000177.1 GCA_025456085.1 Acidimicrobiales bacterium | reverse complement strand
CGACGCCGCCGCGGCGTTCGTGAAGATGCTCGACCTGCTGGCGTTCCACGACACGAAGCTCTCCACCGTGGTGGCGCAGCTACCCCGCTCCCACGTGGTGCACGAGACGGTCGTGACGCCGTGGGAGCAGAAGGGTGCGGTGATGCGCACGCTGGTCGAGACCTCCAAGGGCCGCGAGGTGGAGCTGGTCGACGGGGTCAAGGTGCACCACGAGGGGGGCTGGGTGCTGGCCCTGCCCGATCCGGAGGAGCCGGTGACCCACATCTGGTCCGAGGCCGCGACCGATGCCGACTCGCGGCGCCTCGGCCAGGAGTACGTCCGCCGTATCCGGCAGATGGTTCGCTGAGCGCTAGCGTTCGGCCATGGACCATCCCGACGACCTCCGGTACTCGACCGACCACGAATGGGCCCGCGCCGACGGCGGCGCGGTCCGGATCGGCATCACCGACTACGCCCAGGACGCGCTGGGCGACGTGGTCTACCTGGAGCTGCCCACGGTCGGCGCGGTGGTGGCCGCCGGCGACAAGATCAGCGAGGTCGAGTCGACGAAGTCGGTGTCGGACATCTTCGCCCCGGTGGGGGGCACGATCGTGGAGGTGAACGCCGAGCTCGAGGGCGCGCCGGAGCGGCTGAACGACGACCCCTACGGCCAGGGATGGATCTGCGCCATCGAGCCGGGCGACCCGGCCGAGCTCGACGCGCTGCTCGACGGTGCGGCATACCGGGCGCTGATCGAGGGCTGAACCCGGAGGGGTGGGGACGGTCCGTGGATCGCGGGGTGTCGACCGGGCCACGCGCGGCTCCACCGGGGGATACGCTGCACGGTCTGACGTCGCCCGACCGAACGGGGTGAGGAAGGCAACGTGGCCGAGGTCTACTGCAACAACTGCGGGCACCGGAACCCGGTGGGCTCGAACTTCTGCTCGTCGTGCGGGAGCGTCCTCGAGACGCATCCCTCGGACGCGACGGCCACGATCACCTTCCACCCCATCACGCCGTCCGATCCGGTCGACGAGGAGGTCACGGTCGACCTCGACGAACTGCCCCACGGCGTGGCGGAGCTCGTGGTGCTGCGTGGCCCCAAGGCCGGCTCGCGCTTCCTGCTGGATCGAGCCGTGACCACCGCCGGGCGGCATCCCGACAGCGACATCTTCCTCGACGACATCACCGTGTCGCGCCGCCACGCCGAGGTGGAGCGAACGGCGCAGGGCTACGTGGTCCGCGACGCCGGCTCGCTCAACGGCACCTACGTCAACCGGGAGCGCATCGACGAGGCACCGCTGCACAACGGCGACGAGGTGCAGGTCGGGAAGTTCAAGCTCGTCTTCTTCGTCGGCGCCTCCTGACAGCCACGTCCGGGATGAGCGAGCGCACCCACGTGTCCATCGGGGAGGTCCTGGGCCTGCTGCGCGAGGAGTTCCCTGACATCACGATCTCCAAGATCCGCTTCCTCGAGGCGCAGGGGCTCGTCGAGCCCGAGCGCTCGCCCTCCGGCTACCGCAGGTTCGCCGAATCCGACGTCGACCGGCTGCGGTGGGTCCTGCGCCAACAGCGCGAGAACTTCCTCCCGCTGAAGGTCATCAAGGACCGCCTCGATGCCGGTGAGGTCGTGCCGGCGGGCGGGGCGATCGAGGACCCCTCCGGTGCCGCGGCACCCATGCGACGCTCGCCAGAGGTCGCGGGCCGGGCCTCGACGGTGGCCGCCCTGCAGGAGGCGCCGCCGGGTGCCGTGTCCGCCCACGCCGGTCCCGCCTCCGCGACGACGCCAGCGGCCGCGCCCGACGACCTGGATCGGGCACCGGGTGCCGCCGGCGACCCTCCCGTGCACCCCGCGTCGACGGAGCCCGACGCCGCGCCGAGCGCAGCCGGTCGGCGCCGGGTGCTCGAGCACCCGGAGGGCGGGACCAGCCTCAGCCTCGAGGAGCTGGGCAGCGTGACGGGTCTCACCGCACGCCAGATCGGCGACCTGGAGCGCTACGGCCTGCTGGCCGGCAGGACGTTGGGCGGCACGGCCTACTACGACGACGAGGCGTTGCTGGTGGCCCAGCTCGCGGCATCGTTCCTGGCCCGGGGGATCGAACCCCGCCACCTGCGCATGTACAAGGTGGCCGCCGAGCGGGAGGCCGGGGTCTTCGAGCAGCTGCTCATGCCGCTGCTGAAGCAGCGGGGCGGCAGGGCTCGGCGGGAAGCGGTCGAGGTCCTCGACGAGTTGGCGGACATGGGCGAGTCGATGCGGGCCGCCATGTTGCGTCAGGTGCTCAAGAGCTACCTCGGCCGGTCGTGACCGTCGGGGTCGATCGTGCGGTGCCACCCGGTGCCGGGGCGCCGGCAGTGCTGGCCGATCCCTCCCGGCTCCGCTCGATCGTGCGTCGACTGGCCGCCGAGGTTGCACGCGACCATCCGCACGGGCTGGTGGCGGTGGCGGTGCTGAAGGGCTCGCTGCCCTTCCTGGCCGATCTGGTGCGACAGCTGCACGTGCCCGTCGAGGTGGACTTCCTCGCCATCTCGCACTACGCCCCCGACTCGGGGCGGGTGCGGGTCGTGAAGGACCTCGACCTCGACGTGTCCGGCCGGCCGGTGGTGCTGGTGGAGGACATCGTCGACACCGGACTGACGCTCGCCTTCCTGCTCGGGGAGCTGCGGCGGCGCGGACCGTCCTCGGTGTCGGTGTGTGCCCTGGCCGACAAGGCGGCTCGGCGGATCCTGCCCGTGGAGCTGCGCTACGTGGGCCTGGAGGTCCCGGACGTGTTCGTGCTCGGCTACGGGCTCGACTTCTCGGGGCGCTATCGCAACCTGGACCGCCTCGTGGCCGGGGAGGCCGCCGTGTTGAGCGTCGATCCCGACGCCTACGTGCCCTTCCTGTACGGCACGCCGGCGGTGTCGCCACCTCCCTCGCAGGACTAGGGTGCAGCCGTGGTCGAGATGGAACTCGTCGGCGTGCGCGTCGAACTGCCCAGCAACACCCCCATCGTGCTGCTGCGTGAGACCACGGGTGGGCGCCGGGTGCTGCCCATCTTCATCGGCGGACCCGAGGCGACGGCCATCGCCTTCGCCCTCGACGGCGTCGAGACGCCACGACCCATGACCCACGACCTGCTCAAGAACGTGCTCGCCGAGTTGGGCGCCACGGTCGAGCGCATCGTGGTGACCGAGCTCTCCGAAGGCACGTTCTACGCCGAGATCCACCTGGCCACACCCTCGGGTGTGCATCGCATCTCGAGCCGCCCGTCGGATGCCATCGCCCTGGCTGTGCGCGTCACGGCGCCCATCTACGCAGAGGAAGCGGTGCTCGACGAGGCCGCCCAGACCGTCGCGGACGACGAGGATGCGCAGGACGGCGCAGAGGTGCCGGCCGAGGAGGTCTCCGACGAGGTCGTCGAGCAGTTCCGGGAGTTCATCGACAACGTGAACCCGGAGGACTTCGCCTCCTGAGGTGGGGCGCGGGTCGTCGGACGTGAGACAGCCAGCGGCGGGGGACCGCAGGTGAGGTTCCGCCGCTCTGCCGAACGGGTGCGTCCCCGCCTGCGGATCGACCCGTGGCAGCGGGTCCGGATGGGTCTGGCGGTGCTCGGCACCGTGACGATCATCGCCACGATCGGCTACATGGTGCTCGGTCTGGGGTTCTTCGACGCGCTCTATCAGACGGTGATCACCGTGGGCACGGTCGGCTACCTGGAGGTGGGGAAGCCCACGACGGCGTTCCGGGCCTTCACGATCGTGGTGATCCTCGCAGGCGTGGGATCGGCCCTGTACACGTTCACGGTGCTCATGGAGACGCTCATCGAGGGGCGCCTGACCGATGTCTTCTGGAGGAAGCGGATGGAGCGCGACATCGCCGGCCTCGTCGGCCACACCATCATCTGCGGCTACGGCCGCACGGGCAGCACCATCGCGCACTACCTGGCCAACGCCGGTCGGGCCGCCGTCGTGATCGACAACGACCCCGATCGTCTCGAGGACTGCCCTTACCCTTTCGTCGAGGGTGAGGCCACCGAGGACGCCGTCCTGGAGGCCGCAGGGCTGGCTCGGGCCGACGCCCTGGTCGCGACCCTCGACACGGACGCAGGCAACCTCTACGTGACGTTGAGTGCTCGGGCAGCCCGCCCCGACCTGTTCATCGTGGCCCGGGCCCACGTCCCGGGTTCGGAGCCGAAGCTCGCGCAGGCCGGCGCCAACCGGGTCGTGAACCCCCAGCAGATCGGTGGCGCCCGCATGGCGGCGCTGACCCTGCAGCCCCACGTGGCGGACTTCCTGGACGTGGTCATGCACGACGGCAGCCTCGAGTTCCGCATCGAGGAGGTGACCGTGCCGTCGGGCTCGCCCCTGGTGGGGTGTTCCTTGCGAGACGCCCAGATCCGCGACCACACGGGGGCCATGGTCATCGCCCTGCGGTCGTCGGACGGGGAGTTCCTCACCAACCCCGGCGCGGACACGGTGATCGGCAGCGGGCAGACCCTGATCGCCATCGGCACCCGCGAGCAGCTCGCGGCCCTCGACCAGGCCGCCCATCCCACCGGCCGACCCTGAGCGCACGTCGCACCGCCCGCACAACGAATCGTTGACGCCGCGCCGGCGCTGTGAGTACCCTCTAGCCGACCCTCACACGAGCGTAATTCCCTCGATGTGACTCTGAGGTTCATCATGACCTCGACATCGAGACCGGAGCAGTTGATGCGAGGTCGAGATCGAGGTGGACCGTGAGGGTCGGAGCCGGCAGCGACAGGGGAGCGACGATGGTCAAGGGGAACGGCGAGCACGGGTTCAGCGGCAGCAGAGCGGCCGAGATCGTCGGTATCACCTACCGCCAGCTCGACTACTGGGCGCGCACCGATCTGGTGCGGCCGTCGCTGGCCGACGCGACGGGCAGCGGCAGCCGCCGGCGGTATTCCTACCGGGACCTGCTGGAGCTGAAGGTCATCAAGCGCCTGCTCGACGCCGGCATCAAGCTCGAGACCGTCCGGGAGGTCTTCGAGTACCTGCGCGAGAACCTGGGCGAGGACATCGTCTCGGCCAACCTGGTCATCCAGGGCAACACCACCGTGCTCATCCGCACCGAGGGCGACCTGATCGACCTGGTGAAGAAGGGCCAGGGCGTGCTCAACATCCTCCCCCTGGCCGGCGTCAAGCAGGAGATCGACGCCTCCATCGTCGACCTGCGCCCCGAGCCCACGCTGCGTGCGGTGCAGGAGCCGGGGGCCGCTGCGGGCGGGTGACGGGCGGAGGGCGGGCGGTGAGCGCCGTGCCGGGTGTCGACGCCGACCACGGGGTCGGTCTGCCGCACGAGCGGGTCGCGTTCCAGCACAACTCGGAGCGTCAGTTCGCGAAGCTGCTGGACTTCTACGGCATCGAGTGGGCCTACGAGCCGGACACGTTCGTGCTCGAGCGCGACGGGGTCGGGAACCCCGCCCAGGCCTTCAGCCCCGACTTCTACCTGCCGGCGTTCGACCTCTACATCGAGGTCACCACCCTGCGCCAGAAGCTGGTCACGAAGAAGAACCGCAAGGTGCGCCTGCTCCAGCAGTGCTACCCGGACGTGCGGGTCAAGATCCTCTACCAACGCGACTACCTGCACCTGCTCGTGAAGTACGGACTCGAGTCCCCCGAGCAGCTACGCGGCTACCAGGATCTCGAGACGGCAGGGGAGGGGGGCGACAGCCTGCTCGGCCTGGGCACGCTGGTGCCGCCGAGTGGTCCCGAGGAGCGCGGGCCCGGCCCGGGCTGACGCTGCCCGGTGCACCCCGGGTCGGGTCCCCGATCAAGGGCATCCCGGTCATCCGCGCCCCGCAACTGAACATGGTTCATACTTCGAACATGGTTCATCTCACGCTGGTGAAGGACGACCGCCGGGAGCGGGCGCGCGAGAAGAAGCGCCAGCGCTTCCTCGACGCGGCCAGCCGGGTCATCGACCGCGACGGCGTGGAGGGCGTGACGATGCAGGCGGTGGCCGATGAGCTGGACTGCGCCGTGGGCACGATCTACGGGTACTTCCCGTCGAAGGCCGCGCTGCTGGGTGCGCTCACCGCGGAGGCGGTGGGGCTGCTGCGGGGCTCGCTCGACCGGGCGCTGCCCACCTGGGACGACTACCTCGACCAGCAGGGGCTCGACGAGCCGCTGCGGTGCCTCGTGCGGCTGGTGGCCTTCGGCGGGTTCTGGCAGGCGGCGTCGGTCGTGCTGCGCGACGAGTTCGAGCTGCAGCGGTCGCTGCTGAGCGACCCGATCGGCCCCCGGGAGGACGAGCAGACGGCCCTCGCCTCCGTCGAGGTGCTGCTGGAGGTGCCACGGGCGCTGCTCGACGACGCCGCAGCCGTGCTCGTGCTGGACGCAGGGGAGCACCGTGGCCGGGCGCTGTCGTGGATCGCCGCGCTCGACGGCATCCTGCTGCTCGAGCGGCGGTCCGCACTCGACCGGCACCTGTTCCGGGCCGGCCACCTGTGCCGCACCCTCACCCAGGACCTGCTGGTGGGTTGGGGCGCGGACCGACGCGACGTCGACATCGCCGTGGCCCACGTGGAGCGACTCGCCGCCGAGGGACCACTCGCTCCGCCACCGCTGCCACCCGAGGGTTGAGCGCCGTCGCGCCGGGCCCGGGGGATCGGTGGTGCAGCGGTAGGGTGCGGCCCATGACGCTTCGCACCTCGCCACTCGATGCCGCGCACCGTTCGCTCGGGGCGAAGCTCGTCCCCTTCGGGGGCTGGGACATGCCGCTGTCCTACCCGGGGGGCACGCTCGCCGAGCACGACGCCTGCCGCCACGGCGCCGTGGCCTTCGACGTCAGCCATCTCGGCACCGTGCGGGTCAGCGGTGCCGGCGCCTTCGCCGCGCTGCAGCGGTGCCTGACCAACGACCTGGGTCGGATCGGCCCGGGACGGGCGCAGTACACCCATCTGCTCGACCCCGACGACGCCTCGGTGGTCGACGACATCATCGTGTGGTGGGTCGACGAGACGACCTTCGACGTGATGCCCAACGCCTCCAACACGGCCGGCGTGTGCGGCGCGCTGGAGGCGGAGGGCGTCGACGGGGTGGACGTCACCGCGACCCGTGCGGTGGTGGCCGTGCAGGGTCCGGCGGCTCGGGAGCGCCTGGGCGCGGTCAGCCCTGCGGCCGCGGCGGTGCCCCGCTTCCGGGTGGAGCGGGTCCTGTGGCGCGACGTGCCCCTCGTGGTGGCCGGCACCGGCTACACGGGCGAGGACGGCGTGGAGGTGGCGGTGCCGGCCGAGCACGCCGCCGCGTTCTGGGATGCCGTGTCGGCTGCGGGTGTCGCGCCCGCGGGCCTGGGCGCCCGGGACACGTTGCGGCTGGAGGCGGGCCTGCCCCTGCACGGCCACGAGCTGGGTCCCGGCATCACCCCGCTCCAGGCGGGCCTGGGTTGGGTCGTGCGGTGGGACAAGGGCGAGTTCCGCGGACGTGCGCCGCTGGCGGCCGAGCGCGACCGCGGGGTGGCGCGGCTCCTGCGTGGTCTGGCGACGGAGGG
>JALOLF010000059.1 GCA_025456085.1 Acidimicrobiales bacterium | reverse complement strand
CCACCGAACCCGCCGGGGCGAAGGTGATGGCGGCGTCCAGGGGCACCGGCGGACGCTCGTCGTAGCCGCCGCACCAGGAGGCGCCCAGGCGGACGGCGCGCGCCCGCTCCTCCACCGAGCGGGTCGCCACGAACACCTCGCATCCCCAGTGCCGGGCGACCTGGATGACGCAGGTGGCCGAGGCGCCGAACCCGTAGAGGCCCAGCCGACCACCGGGCTCGATGCCCGAGACCCGAAGAGAGCGGTACCCGATCACCCCACCGCACAGCAGCGGCGCAGCGCGCCAGTCGTCGAGCCCCTCCGGCAGCGGGTGCGCGAAGTCGGCGCGCGCCGTGACCAACTCCGCGAACCCGCCGTCGCGGTCCCAGCCGGTGAAGGTCGACGACTCGCACAGGTTCTCCCGGCCCGTGCGACAGAACCGGCACGAGCCGCACGTGCCGGCGATCCAGGCCAGGCCCACCCGCGTGCCGGGTCCGGGCTCGAGCACCCCGGGGCCGGTGGCGACCACCGTGCCGACGACCTGGTGCCCCGGCACGATCGGCAGGCGTCGAGCCGGCAGGTCGCCTTCCACGAGCTGCAGGTCGGTACGACACACCGCGCACGCGTCGACGGCGACCAGGACCTCCCCCGCGCCGGGCTCGGGATCTGGCCGTTCGACCACCTGCAGCGGGCGCGAGGCGGCCGGGCCGGGGGCTCCGAGCTGCAGGGCACGCACGCCCCGATGATCCCACGCCCGGGTCGGCGACGCCTCGCCCCCACGCCGTCACCGGACGCCGACCGGCGCGAACCGTTAGGCTGCCGCCGCGGCGACGGACCGGGTGGACTCGACGGTGGACCAGCGCATCTCCCAACCAGGCCAGACCGGGGCGACGGCGACGGCGCTGCGCCTGGCGTCGCCCACGGCCCGGCACGAGTGCAGCCTCGTGGCATGGCCCTCGTTGGCCGAGGGGGCCGCCTGGAACGGCCACCTCGGCGCGGCCCGCGACGCCGTCGCCTCGCTGGTGCGCACGATCGTCCGCTTCGAGCCCGTGGTGCTGGTGGCCGTGCCCGGCGAGGCCCGGGTGGCGGCGTCGTACGTGCCACCCGAGGTCACGATCGTCGAGCAGGCCTTCGACCACGCCCGCCTCGGCGACGTCGGCCCGCTCGTGCTGACCGGCGAGGACGGCAGGCGCCGGGGGGCCTGCTTCGCCTTCAACGGCTGGGGTGGGCGAGCGCCCCGACACGCCGCGGACACCGAGGTGGCCGTGGCCCTGTGCGAGCTCCTCGGCCTGTCGGCCGAGGAGATCCCGCTGGTGCTGGAAGGACCTGCCGTCGTGACCGACGGCGCCGGGACTCTGGTGGTGACCGAGCAGAGCGTGCTCGATCCGGCCCGCAACCCGGGGCGATCCCGTGACGAGGTGGCCGCCCTGTTCGGTCGGCACCTCGGGGGCGAGCTGTTGATCTGGCTCACCAGCGGCCTCGTCGACGACGTCAGCACCGACGGCCACGCCGCGACGGTGGTGTCGTTCTGCGGACCCCGCCAGGCGCTCGTGCAGTCGACCTCGGACCCCGCCGATCCCGACCACGCGGTGGCCCGCGAGACGCGCCTTCGCCTCGAGGACGCCGGCCTGCAGGTGGCCCTGTTCGAGACCCTCCCCCATGTCGAGTGCTTCGGCCGGGTGGTGGAGGTCCCCTACGCGAACCTGTACCCGGTCAACGACGCCGTCCTGGTGCCGATGGCGGGCACGCCCGCGGACGGCGCGGTGCTCTCCTTCGTCGAGGACCGCTTCCCGGAGCGTGAGGCGGTCGGGGTCCCGGCCGTCGTGGCGGCGTGGTCCGGCGCGGGGCTGCGCCATCTGGCCTGCCCCGTCGCCGGCTGAGCGCGCCGGGAGCGACGCTGTGCAAAGCTCCCCCGCAGACGTGTCCCCCCGTGAGGTCCTCCGATGCCGCTGCCGCCCCGGCCGCTGACCCTGCTGCTGTGCGAGCCCGATCCGTGGTCGGAGCGTGCCACCCGGCAGACGATCGAGGACGCCGGGTTCGCGCTGGTCGGCACGGCGCGCAACGCGGCCGAAGCCATCCAGATCTGCGAGTACCTGACGCCGAGCGCAGTGGTGCTCGCCAACGAGCAGTTCGGCATGAGCGGCCTCGAGGCGCTGCCCGAGCTGCGACGCGGCGACGGACCGCCCGAGGTCGTGTTGATCTCGATCGACGAGACCCCGGTGCGGGTGGCGATGGAGCAGGGTGCGTTCGGCGTCACCCGGCGCGGTGACCTCGAGCACCTCGCCGGACTGCTGGCCGATCTGCGCACGCTGCTCGAGACGGGCGAACGCCGCCAGACACCCGACCGCCGCAGCGGCCTGGACCGCCGCGAGGCGCAGGACTGGTCGAAGGTGCTGCGAGAGCGACGCTCGGGCGAGGAGCGACGCCAGGGACCGAGGCGCGCCGACGAGCTGCGCTGACCCGGCCCGTCGGCTCAGCGATCGCGACCGAGTCGGCGACGCCAGAGCAGCAGGATCACGATGGCCAGCGCGGCCGCGAAGGCCACGACGACCGGTGCCCGTGCCCCACCGCGGCCCGAGGGGACGGCGACGGCTCCGGAGGTCTCGGCGCGCAGGCTGGGCACGGCGGCGGGCGGCTGCACCACCGGCAACGCCGCCGGCTCGGTCACCATCGGCAACGCCGCCGGCGCCACCTCGACCGGCAGGGCCGCGGGCTCGGTCTCGACCGGCAGGGGGGCGCTGTCGTCCGGCGACGGCCCGAGCAGGGCGTCGACCGGCGCGGGCTCCTCGTCAGAGACCTGCCGGCGGGTTCGGTTGCGTTGGGGGTCGTACTTCGGCATCGTCGACTCGGGCGTCGTGGGAGCCGGGCTGGTCGCTGTCCGGCGGGGTGGGCCACGCTAGCCCCGGACCGGGCGACGCCGGTGCATCGGCGTCCGGCACGGAGGGCCAGAGCCGGATCAGCAGCTCGTCGAACTCGGCCGCCGCCTCACGCGCCCCCGCACGGGTGCCCATGCCGTGGATGGGCAGCGACTGCGCCGAGGCCTCGGGGATGGCGGCACGCAGGTGCACGGGCGGCAGGACCTGCTCGCCGAAGTTCTCCACGAGCTGCTCGTACCAGTAGCGACCGTCGCGCGTCCGCCCCAGACGGTTCACCACGATGCCGGCCACCTCGAGCTGACCACCTCGGCGGGCGGCAACCCGAGACACCGTGCGCACGATCTGCTGGACGCCGTCGGAGGCCCAGGCGCCGGGTTCGGTGACCACGAGCGCCCGGTCGGCCGCGAACAGGCCGTTGATGGTGAGCAGGCCCAGCGACGGCGGGCAGTCGATGATCACCACGTCGTAGCCCTCGACCCCCTCCAGGGCCACCTGGAGACGATCCTGGGCCCCGACCGGGTCGTTGGCCAGCTGCGGCTCCCGACGCGCCAGATCGGGCGAGGAGGCGGCCACGTCCGGCACGGCGCCGCCGTCGACCGCCCAACCCGCCGGGGTGACGACCTTGGCGATCACGCCCGGCGCGTCGGACTCGAGCGCCCGGTCGACGGTGAGCTCCGCGTCCCACACACCCAGGCCGGTGGAGGCGTTCGCCTGGGGGTCGAGGTCGACCACCAGCACCCGTCTGCCGGCGTGGGCCGCGGACGAGGCCAGGCCGAGGGCCACGGTGGTCTTGCCGACGCCCCCCTTCTGATTCACCACGGCGATCGTGGACATGGGCCGCACGCTACCGCACGACCGGGGAATAGCCGGGCCCACCCTGCACTTGACAGGGCACGAGCCCCACCGACCCAGGAGCACGCATGACCTCCACCGCCCGCCCCCGCCGTCAGGTCGCCGAAGGCGAGCTCGCACCCGACTTCGAGCTCGACTCCCAGCACGGCACCCGGGTGCGGCTCTCCGAGCTGCGTGGCCGTTGGGTCGTCGTCTACTTCTACCCCCACGACGACACGCCCGGCTGCACCGCCGAGTCGTGCTCGTTCCGCGACGCCTACGAGGACTTCACCGACGCCGGCGCCGAGGTCCTCGGCGTCTCCGGCGACAGCGTGGCCTCGCACGAGCAGTTCGCAGCCAAGCACCGCCTCCCCTTCACGCTCCTCGCCGACGAGGGCGATGCCGTGCGCCGGGCCTGGGGCGTCAAGTCCACGCTCGGCATCCTCCCCGGTCGGGTCACCTTCGTGATCGCCCCCGACGGCGTCGTGCGCAAGGTGTTCTCCTCGCAGGTCCGCACGGGCCGTCACGTCTCCGAGGCGCTCCAGGCCATCCGGGGCGCCTGAGGCGGTCCGGATGGCCGCGCCCACGCGTTACGGTCACGGCCCATGAAGGCCGTGCAGACGTTCACCGTGATCTCCAAGCTCCCCGACGAGCTCGCCCCGCTGCGGGAAGTCGCCATGAACCTGGGGTGGGTGAACGACGAGCGCGCCCAGGAGCTGTTCCGGCGGCTCGACCACAACGCCTGGGAGCAGCTGCGGGACCCGGCTCGCATCCTCGCCGTCGAGCCCCAGGAGCGACTCGAGGAGCTCGCCGCCGACGAGACCTTCACCCGCATGGCCCGCTCCGTGCGCGACGAGCTGCGGGCCTCGACGAGCGAGCCGCGCTGGTTCCAGCAGCAGCACCGGGGCGAGCTGCGTGCCGTCGCCTACTTCTCCCCCGAGTTCGGCGTGGCCGCCTCGCTGCCGCAGTACTCGGGTGGTCTCGGGGTGCTGGCCGGCGACCACCTCAAGGCGGCCGACGAGCTGGGCCTGCCCCTCACCGCCGTCGGGCTCTTCTACCACCACGGCTACTTCAGCCAGGAGCTCGACAACCGGGGCTGGCAGCACGAGCGCTTCCCCCGCCTCGACCCCCGGGCCATGGCCATGGACCCGGTGCCCGACGTGCGCATCAGCGTCGACATCGCCGGCACCGCCGTCGCGGCGCGGGTGTGGAAGGCCCAGGTGGGCAGCATCCCGCTCTACCTGCTCGACACCGATCTGGAGGAGAACTCCGAGGAGTACCGCCTGATCACCAACCGCCTCTACGGGGGCGGGTTGGAGGAGCGCATCCGCCAGGAGATCCTGCTCGGCATCGGCGGCACACGGGTGCTGGAGGCGCTCGGGGTCGACGCCCAGGTGTTCCACATCAACGAGGGCCACGCCGGCTTCCTGGCCCTGGAGCGCATCCGCCAGGCGGTGTGCCGGGAGGGCCTGACCTTCGCCGAGGCCCGGGGCGCGGTCCGACCCGGCGGGCTGTTCACCACCCACACGCCGGTGCCGGCGGGGATCGACCGGTTCCCCCGGGAGCTCATGGAGCGCTACTTCACCACCTGGTGCCACGAGGTGGGTCTCACCATGGACGAGCTCATGGAGCTGGGCCACGAACCGGGCGTGCCCCTGGGCGAGGAGTTCAATCTGGCGGTCATGAGCCTGCGCCTCGCCGGGGCCTCCAACGGCGTGGCGAAGCTGCACGGCCAGGTCAGCCGGGAGATGTTCGCATCGGTGTGGCCCGAGCTGCCGGTGGAGGACGTCCCCATCGGCTCGGTCACCAACGGCGTGCACGCCCGCACCTGGGCCTCCCGGGAGATGATCGACCTGCTGGAGCGCTACATCGGGCCAGGGTGGTCCCAGGCCGAGCAGTGGTCCCAGGTCGAGAACGTCCCCGACGGGGAGCTGTGGACCGTGCGGCGCATCAACCGCGAACGCCTGGTGCGCTACGCCCGCAAGCGCCTGCGCCAACAGGAGCTGAACCGGGGCGTCGGCGAGTCCCAGCTGGCCTGGACCGCCGAGGCGCTGGACCCCAGCGTCCTCACCATCGGCTTCGCCCGCCGCTTCGCCACCTACAAGCGGGCCACGCTGCTGCTGCGGGACTGGGAGCGACTCAAGACCATCCTGTTGTCGGCGGACCGGCCGGTGCAGGTGATCCTGGCCGGCAAGGCCCACCCCGCCGATCAGCCCGGCAAGGAACTGCTCCAACGGATCGCCAACGCCGCGGGCGACCTGGAGGTGCGCCACCGGCTCGTGTTCCTGGAGGACTACGACATCTCCATGGCCAAGATGCTGGTGGCCGGCGTCGATGTGTGGCTCAACAACCCGATCCGCCCCATGGAGGCCAGCGGCACCAGCGGCATGAAGGTGGCGCTCAACGGCGGGCTCAACCTGAGCGTGCTCGACGGTTGGTGGGACGAGATGTACGAGCCGGAGGTCGGATGGGCACTCCCCTCGGCCGACTGGCTCGACGACGTCGAGGCCCGCAACGACCACGAGGCCACCAACCTCTACAAGATCCTCGAGCGCCAGCTCGTGCCGCTGTTCTACACCCGCGACAACGACGGCCTGCCCTACGAGTGGCTCCGCAGGGTGAAGCGCTCCCTGGCGGTGCTCGGCCCGAAGGTCGAGGCCAGCCGCATGCTCAAGGAGTACACGACCCGCTACTACGAGCCCGCCGCGGCGCGCAGCGAGGCGCTGCGCGCCGACGCCAACGCCCGGGCCAGGAGCCTCGTGCGCTGGGAGCGGGGCGTGACGCGGGTGTGGTCCAGCGTCGGGGTGACGGCGACGTCCTACGACGAGGCCTCGCGGGCCGACGACATCATCTACACGGTGAGCGCCCAGGTGACCCTCGGCGACCTCGAGCCCGAGGACGTGGACGTGCAGCTCATCTTCGGCGCCGTCGACCCCGACGACGACCTCGAGGAGCCCGAGGTGGTCTCCATGCGCCGGGTGAGCGACGGCGACGTGCCCGGCCTGCACCGCTACGAGCACCGCATCACCTTCGAACGGGCCGGGAACTTCGGCTACACGATCCGCGTGGTGCCCCGCCACCCGGACCTGGCCAACTGGGCCCAGCTCGGCCTGGTGGCCTGGGCCCCCTCGGCGGTGGGCTAGCGCGGGCGCCCTGCCGGTCGGTCAGTCGTTGGCGTTGCCCGGCGCCGGGGCGGGCAGGGCCCCGCCGTCGGAGCGCTCCTTGCGGGTGCCGCCGCCGCAATCCAGCAGCTTCTCGCACACCGAGTTGATCTGCACGGCGTAGTGGATCTCGCCGGGGTCGAACCCGAGCGGGAAGTAGTCGAGCGACGCGACACCCAGGAGCTTGCCGTCCGCGGTCACGATGGGGCCGCCCCGGGCGGCGGTGCCCACCGGCGCGGTGTGCAGCAGGCCCGCCACCGACTGGTCGACGACGATCCCGCTGGTGAGCGTGGCCCCGGCGCCACCCAACCCGCTGACGGGGAAGACCCGCGAGCCCAGCGCCGTGGCCTGCACCTCGTCGCCGGCCCACTCCAGGACCTGGATCCCGCCCCGGGGCACCCGCAGCAGCGCGAGGTCGCGCTCGGGGTCGACCGACACCAACGGCACCTCGAGCTGCTCGCCGTTCTTGCGCACGAAGATCTCCGGCGCCGGCGACACCGTGGCGGCCCGCACGGTGGCGTACGACGTCACCATCAGCGTCTCGTCGTCGTCGGAGGCCACCGCGAACGCCGAGCCCACCGACGGCTGGCCCTCCTCGTCCAGGGTGGCCACGAACCACACGTAGGGTGCGAAGGTCTCGGCGAGCTGGATCGTGCGGGCCTCGGCCAGATACGGCGCCAGCGGTTTGAGCTGCTCGTTGATCTGGGTGAGGGCGTCGTTCTTCAGGGTCTCGATCTCGCCCTGGGCCTCGAGGGAGCGCTCCTCGAAGCCCTCGGTGTCCTCGCGCAGCTCGGCCACCTGGGTGTTGAAGTTGGCCCACCAGAACGCGCCGCTGGCACCGAAGGCCATGCCCACGAGGGCGAACAGCAGGCACCACAGCACGACGGAGCGGGTGAAGATGGGGAACCGCACCGAGCGACGCGCCGCGTAGCGCCGGGCCCGGTCGCTCTGGCGCCACTCACGACGGAGCTGGGCGCGGGACTTGCGGACCGGGGCGGGCGCGTCCTGCTCGCGGGCCAGCTGCTCGTAGTAGCCGTCCCACGGATCGGACCCGGCGTCGGCGGCATCGGGTCCGTCGTCGACGTCACCCGGCGCCGGCTCCTCGGGTGCCGGATCGGTGACCGGCTGCGTCTCGGACGCTGCGTCGTCGGCCGACGCCTCCGCGCCCGGACGGCGGGTCGGGTGGTCGTCGATCTGGCTCACGGGTTGCCTTCTGCCTCGGTGGTCGTGGTCACCGACACCGTGGTACTCGGTCCGGTGCCGGTGGTGGTGGACACCGGTGTGGTGGAGGTCGTGGTCGACGAGCCGGCGTCCCCCGACGACGGGCCCTCGTCGGGTGGTGCCGTCGTGGGAGGCAGCGTCGGGGTGGTGAGCCCCGGGGTCACCACGCACGGGCCCCCGCAGTCGCGGGGCAGCACGAAGGGCGTGAACCCGCCGGCGGGGACCTCACGGATGCCGCTGCTCGGCGGGGGCAGCGGACCGGGCGGGACGAACTCCGCCACCGGCCACTCCGAGTGCGCCCCCTTCATGAACGTCGACCAGGTCTTGGCCGGCAGGGTGCCGCCGTAGACCGGGTTGAACCCGCCGATGCCCCGCAGGGGCTTGGGGGTGTCGCTGTAGCCCAGCCAGATGGCGGTGGAGAGCTGGGGCGTGTAGCCGGCGAACCAGGCCGCCCGGTACTCCTGGGCGGTGCCGGTCTTGCCCGCGGCCGGCCGGCCGATGGCGGCGCGCGTGCCGGTGCCGTCGGTGATGACACCCCGGAGCAGCTCGGTGGTCCAGTCGGCCACCGCGGCGTTGAGGACCCGCTGGCCGTGGGGCAGGGTGTTGTCCTCCAGCACGGTCCCGTCCTGGGCCACCAGCTTGGCGATGGGCGTGGCGTCGGCCTTGACGCCGTGGTTGGCGATCACGCCCATCGAGGCCGCGATGTCGAGCGGCGAGACCTCGTACTGGCCGAGCGTGATGCCCGGCGAGTAGTCCTTGTCGAGGGTGATGCCGGTGACGCCCAACCGGTTGGCCAGCTCGGCGACGTTGTTGCCGCCCAGGTCGATGGCCAGTTGGTAGAAGTAGGTGTTGGTGGAGTTGGCCGTGGCGGCGCGCAGCGTGGTGGGGCCCGAGCCACCCCGGATGGCGCACTGGCCGCCGCAGCCCGGCACGTACAGCACGCCCGGTGCGTCGTACACGGTCTCGGGGGTGTAGCCCTCCTCCAGCGCCTTGGCCAGCGTGTACACCTTGAACACCGAGCCGGGCTGCATGCCCACCGACCCGCCGAGGGCCAGGTTGACCTGGCTCTGGGCGAAGTCCCGCCCTCCCACCAGCGCCTTCACCTGCCCGGTCGCCGGCTCCACCGACACCAGCGACATCTCCAGCGGGGACGACGTGCCGGCCAGCGCGCCGGTCACGGTCTGCTCGGCCAGGTCCTGCAGGCGGGGGTCGATCGAGGTGTAGATCTGCAGGCCGCCCCGGTACACCAGCTCGGGCCCGTACCGGTCGACGAGGTAGCGCCGCACGTAGTCCACGAAGTACGGGTAGCGGCCGTAGCTCGTCTGGGGCGGCGGGTACACCACCGTCATCGCCTTGGGCGGCTCCCCGAAGGCGGCGTACCAGATCTGCTTGTCGAGCTCGGCGGTGAGCTCGGCGTCGGTGAGCATGCCCAGGTCGCGCATCTGCTTCAGCACGAACTGACGGCGCTCCTCGGCCAGCGTCAGGTTCTCCCGGGGACCGTACTTGGAGGGCGCGGGGATGATGCCGGCCAGCAGCGCCGACTCCGACACCGTCAGCTCGGACAAGGGCTTGCGGA
Source organism: Acidimicrobiales bacterium (assembly GCA_025456085.1). Taxonomy (GTDB): domain Bacteria; phylum Actinomycetota; class Acidimicrobiia; order Acidimicrobiales; family Acidimicrobilacustridaceae; genus JALOLF01. The sequence continues at coordinate 13,306 of JALOLF010000059.1, read as the reverse complement.
AGTAGGTCTCGGCCGCGGCCGCCGCCCCGTAGGCGCCACCTCCGAAGTACACCGATTCGAGGTACTCGAACATGATCTGGTCCTTGGCGGCCGCGGTGGAGCCGAGCTCGTCGGCCAGGTCGCGCTCGAACCGCGTGGACAGCAGGACCTCGTTGAACTTGCGCTCGAAGCTGCGCTCCCGGGTCAGGTACTTCTCGCGCACGAGCTGCTGGGTGATCGTGGAGCCGCCCTGCACGACCTCGCCCTCGCCGGCGTTGGCCCGCGCCGCACGCACGAGACCCACGGGGTCGATGCCGGTGTGCGTGTAGAAGGTGTGGTCCTCGCCGGCGACCACGGCGTTCTTCAGCGTCTGGGGGATGTCCTCGGGCGCCATGGGCAGGGTCAGGTCGAACTCACGGAACTCGGCGATCTCCACCCCGTAGGCGTCGTAGACCTTGGAGGGCACCGCGGTGAAGGGTTCCCGGGGTTCGGGTGTGGTGCCGGGCAGCTCGCCGTAGAGGAGCAGACCGAGCCCGGACGCGCCCGCACCGGCGACGAACAGCGGGATCCCCAGCACCAGCACGACCGCCACGCGCACCAGCCCCCGCGTGCTGCGTCGCCACAGCGGGCGGCGGGCCAGGCCCGGCCGGGGCGCGCGGGCCTTCACGCCGTCCTCCGGAACGAACAGGCGCCGGCACCCGGCGCGGCGCGCCAGTTCCGGGTCGGGTTCTCGAAGGTCAGGCTGCGCTCGAAGCTGACCGTGCGCACCCACGTGCCGTCGCGCCACTCCTCGTAGGAGGTGCCGCAGGCCCCCGTACCCGTCGCCTGGTAGGTGCCCGCCGGCGCCGGACCCTCGTAGGGGAGGTCGACCAGCTCACCGACGTCGAGGTCCTCCGCCGTCGGCACCGAGGTGGTGCTGGAGGAGGAGACGGGGTCGGCCGGCAGGCACGCCGGCAGCGTGACCGACGTGGTGAGCCCGGCACCCGACACGGTGATGCCGTGCGTGCCCGGCGTGGTGCAGGCCACCTGCCAGGTGGCGAAGCCGTCGCCGCCCGTGGTGGCCGTGGCGCCGGACGAGACGAACCGGTAGCCGCCCTGCAGCGCCAGCTCGAGCTGCGTGCCCGCCACGCCGACCCCTTCGACGATGCCGTTGCCGTTGACCGACTCCTGGGTGAGCAGGGCCCGCACGGTGACGGTGCGACCCACCTTCGGGTCGGCCACGTCCAGCGCGGCCTGCAGACCCTGGCCGTCGCGGCGCTGCAGCGCCACGTCCAGGCGCACGTCGTCGGACTCGGCCAGGAACGTGGTCTGGGACTCGAGCGTCGCCAGGTTCGGGGTGCGCCAGGCCCGCACCCGGTAGCGCCCGCCCAGCAACCCCGCCGCCTCCCAGGCACCCGACCCGTTCGCCGTCACCTCGACGGTGCCCACCTCGTCGCCCACGAAGCGCTCCAGTCGCACCACCGCGCCACCGACGCCGCCGTCGGGCCCCGAGATGGTGCCGCTCAGCCGGGCCCGGCCACCGTAGACGGGCAGCGGGGGTTCGTCCTCGGCCGGCCGGGGTTTGCCCGTCACGGGGGTCAGCGCCACGCCCCGGGTGTCGGGGAGCACGAACCCGTCGGGCAGCGGCAGCGTCGGCACCGGCGTCACGTCCAGCGGCGCCGTGGTGGTGGTGGTCTCGGGCGCCACGAGCGAGGGCGTGTCCGTGCAGGCCGCCAGAGCGACGACGCCCACCAGGGCCACCATGGCCACCACGAGCCGGGACGCGCCACGGGGACGGGCGGCGGTCCCGGGCGGCAGCGGCGGGGTGGGCGGAGGGGGCGGTGATGACAAGGCGGCGACGGGTCCGTCGGACGCGGGCAGCCAGGATCGGTGGCCCGTCGGACCTCCACGATGCCACCGTCCACCGCTCAGGTGGTGTCACGTCGGGGTCAGACCAGGCGGCGCGGGGTGTGACCGGTGAAGTCGATGACGATGGTCGGCGCGGTCGAGAAGCGGGGAGACTCCCCCGACTCCTCGGCTCGGGCCAGCTCCGCCTGGAGCAGATCCCACTCGGCCTGCGCCGCCTCGTACTCGCGGCGGGCGACCTCGAGGTGCAGGTCGGTGGTGGGGATGCTCGTGCGGTCGGCGAGGTACTCCCGGAACGAGAGGTAGCCCTGCCGCTTCAGCACCATGCGCTCCCGGCGCAGCGCCGCCTCCAGCGCCTGGCGGGCGCGGTCCTGCCGGGACGCGGTGATGAGCTGGGCCTGTGCCCACAACAGGTCGGTGTGGGCCTCCTCGATCTCGTCGTTGCGACTGCCGGCCTTGGGGTCGATGTCCGGGCCGCTGGCCACCGCCTGCTCGGCCTGCAGGAGCTGGGCACGCGCCGACGCCAGGCGCTGCAGCATGGCCACCACCTCCCGGTCCGTGGGACCGACGGGGCCTTCCTGCTCCTCGGACTCGGAGCTGCTCATGGGTCGTCTCCTCGACGGCTCGCCCACCGGGACCGCTGGCCGGGGCATTCTCCCCCCTGGCACGTGGAGCTGCAACCAGGAGTGGCACCACCCGGCCGCTACCCTGCCCGGGTGCCTCCAGCGCCGTCCCTCGCTCCCGACGCCCCCGTGGCGATCGTGCTGCTCTCCGGCGGGCTCGACTCGGCCACCTGCCTGGCCCTGGCCCGACGCGAGGGCTTCGCGTGCGTGGCGCTGTCGTTGCGCTACGGCCAGCGCCACGCCGTCGAGCTCGACGCGGCCCGCGCCATCGCCACCGCCGCCGGCGTGGAGCACGTGGTGCTCGACATCGACCTCGCCACCGTGGGCGGCTCGGCCCTGACCGACGCCATCGAGGTCCCCAAGCACGAGGACGTGGCCGACGTGGCCGCGGACATCCCCGTGACGTACGTCCCGGCCCGCAACACCGTGTTCCTGAGCCTGGGGCTGGCACTGGCCGAGGTGCGCGGGGCGCGGGATCTGTTCATCGGGGTCAACGCGCTCGACTACAGCGGCTACCCGGATTGCCGGCCCGCGTTCCTGGAGGCCTTCCAGCGGCTGGCGGACCTGGCCACCCGGGCCGGGGTCGACGCCGCGGCCCGCGGTGAACGGTGGATGACCGTGCACGCCCCGCTGCTGACGCTCACCAAGGCCGAGATCGTGCGACTGGGCGCGGAGCTGGGCGTCGACCACGCCGCGACCGTGAGCTGCTACGACCCGGCGCCCGACGGCGCCTGCGGTCGCTGCGATGCGTGCCTGCTGCGACGGCGTGGCTTCGCGGAGGCGGGACTCGTCGACCCCACCCGCTACGCCGGGGAGGACCCGTGGGCTACCTCGTGAAGGAGGCGTTCGCCACGCTGCAGGGCGAGGGCGCGCAGACCGGGCGGGCCGCGGTGTTCTGCCGGTTCGCCGGCTGCAACCTGTGGAGCGGCCGCGAGGAGCACCGTGGCGGTGCCATCTGCCGCTTCTGCGACACCGACTTCGTGGGCACCGACGGACCGGGCGGCGGGCACTTCGGCGATGCCGCCCGGCTCGCGGACCACCTGCTGCACACGTGGCCCGCCGGCGCCGGCGGTCCGCAGCTGGTGGTGTGCACCGGCGGGGAGCCCCTGCTGCAGCTCGACGAGGCGCTCGTCGCCGCACTGCACGATCGGGGCTTCGAGATCGCGGTCGAGACCAACGGCACGGTCCGACCGCCGGCCGGACTCGACTGGGTGTGTGTGAGCCCCAAGGCGGGCACGGAGCTGGTCGTGACCGCCGGGGACGAGCTGAAGCTCGTCTACCCCCAGGTCGGTGCCGAGCCCGAGCGCTTCGAGCACCTGGCGTTCCGCCACTTCTTCCTCCAGCCCCTGGACGGGCCGGACCGGGAGCGGGCCACCCGCGACGCGGTGGCGTACTGCCTGTCGCACCCTCGGTGGCGGCTCGGCCTGCAGACCCACAAGCTGATCGGGATCCCATGAGCGAGCCCCGCACCGAGATCTTCCGCGAGTTCGGCTTCGAGGCCGCCCACCGGCTCCCCAACGTCCCCGAGGGCCACAAGTGCGCCCGGCTGCACGGCCACTCGTTCCGGGTCGGGGTGCACGTGCAGGGAGCCGTCGGCGCCGAGACGGGCTGGGTGATGGACTTCGCGGACATCGCCGAGGCGTACCGACCCGTGCACGACGCCCTCGACCACCGCTACCTGAACGAGATCCCGGGGCTCGAGAACCCGACCAGCGAGATCCTGGCCCGCTGGATCTGGGACCGCCTGGCGCCGACCCTGCCCGGCCTGCACGCGGTCACGGTCCGGGAGACGTGCACCTCGGGTTGCGTGTACCGGGGCGTCGGCAACGACGGTTGAGCCGGAGTCAGGCGCTGGCAGCCGGCGGGCGCTGGAAGCTGCCCGGCGACGCGTCCTCCCCGTCGCCGACTCCGACGCCGTCGCCGGTGCGAGCCAGGTCCGCCAGCCCGAGCGCCTGCACCTCGGCCCAGGCGTGCTCCGCGGATGCCAGCTCGCGCCGGGCGAACTCCAGCGCCACGGGATCCACGTCCGGTGCGGTCACGGCGGGCCGACGGCCCGCTTCGACGAAGTCGTCGTAGGTGGCGTAGCCGAGGCGGTCGAGGACCAGACGCAGGTGCAGCTCCACGCCCTCCAGGCGGTTGCGGGCCACACGTCCGGCCAGACGGTGCGCCGCCCGTGGACGAAGGGACTCGATCTCCTCGTGCAGCTCTCGCGCCAGCTCGAGGTCGGCGGGGTCGATCGGGACCTCGTCGGGCACCGTCGACACGATGCGGGCCTCGAGCTCGGCCAGCCGGGCGCGGGCGTTGGCCAGCCGCCGCAGCGTGGTGAGGGTCTCCTCCTCGAGCCACGTCATGGTGGGCGCCTCGGCGGCGGGGTCGGGCTCGTGGGCTGCGTGGTCGTCGGGCATGCGTTCAGCTCGGTGCGCGAGGCGCGGTGGTCCACCTACGTCTTCGGCCCGGATCGGCCGGGACTTGAGCGTAGTTGCCGCGGCCTGCGCCGGCGCTGCACGCCTCGGATCACAGGTACCCGGCCGCACCCGGCGGGGGCTTGGGCGGGGCGTCCTCGCCGAAGAACACGTTGCCCCCGAAGCGCTCGCGGAGCTCCTCGTCGAGGTCGTCGGCGGCGGAGGCGAGCAGGACGTGGGCCGCCACCAGGTGCCGGGGCTCGAAGGGCTCGCCGAAGACCTCGATCGACGCCAGCACCGCGCCGTCGTGGTACGACCAGGTCAGGAAGTGGCTGCGGGTGTTGAGGTCGTTGAGCTCCTCGTACAGCGCGGCCGAGTCCTTCACGTCGACCAGCACCGGCGAGAAGCACAGCACCGTGGCCGGCTCCTCCAGCGGGCGGATGAAGACCATGGCCGTGCCGTGGCGGATGGGGATGTCCCCGTCGTCGTCGACGACCAGCTCGTCGACCTCGAGGAAGCGCCGCAACGTGTCCTCGACCCGTTCCCGGATGGAGGCGTAGGGCGTGGAGGCGACGTCGAGCCCCGTGGTCGGGACTCCCGGGGGTGCGGCCGCGGCACCGTCGCCGCCCAGCGCGCGAGCCACCTCGCTGCGGACCTCGTCGTGGAGCGCCTCGCGCAACAGCCGCTCGACCAACGCGCGGCTCGCCACCGGATCGACCGCGGCGTGGTCCACCAGCTCGTCGGCACGGGCCTCGAGGTCGGCGACCGTGGTGCCGAGGGCGCCGGCCAGCCGGTGCAGCGTGCGCACCGACGGCGCCCGCCGCCCCCGCTCCAGGGCGGAGACGAAGGGGTACGACAAGCCGGCGGCCTCCGCCAGCTCCCGCCGCGAGAGGGCGAGCTCGGTCCGGCGCAGCAGGATGGCCCGTCCCAACGCCTCCTGCTGATCCCGCTCCCGCTCCGCGGCGGCCGGGTCGATCGGGTCGTTCGGGCTCGGCACGCGGCGATGCTAACCGGCGGGTGTGCCGCGTCCGCCCGGCCGTAGGCTTGCCCCGTTCGCCGCCCCCGGCCGGCACTCCCCCATGTCCAGCACCACGCCCGTCCACCTGCATCGCCGTTCCCTGGTCCGGGCCGCCCGAGCCCACCCCGTCGGCATGGTGTGGTTCGGCACCGTGGTCTTCGCCACCGGACCGGTCATGGTGGCCGCGACGTCGCTGCCCGGCGCGGTGTTCTCGTTCTGGCGCCTGTGGCTGGGCGTGCCCCTGCTCGGGCTCGCCACGCTGGTCCACGTCCGCTCCACGCACCGACGCCCGAAGCGGGCCGGGTGGGTCTGGGCAGCCCGGTGCGGGGTGGCCTTCGCCGTGCACCAGGTCATGTTCATGACCGCGCTGCAGTCCACCTCCGTCGTCGACGTGACCCTCATGAACACCCTTGCGCCCGTCGTGGTGGCCGCACTGGCGGCGGGCCTGTTCGGGGAGCGGCCCAGCGCCGCGTTCCGCCTGTGGTCGGGCCTGGCCATCGTCGGCGCGGCCGCGGTGGCGCTCGCCGGGTCGTCGGGTCCCGACGGCGACCCGGCGGGCATGGCCCTGGCCGCCGGGAACGTCGTGTTCTACGCCCTGTTCTTCGTGTGGTCCAAGCAGGCCCGGGAAGAGGTCGACACCACGCCCTTCCTGTTCGGCGCCACCCTCGTGGCCGCCGTGGGGGTCTCGGGCTGGTTGCTGGTCTCGGGTCAGCCCGTGACACCGGTCTCGACGCACGACCTCGTGTTGTGCCTGGCCGTCGCGGCGCTGCCGGGCTTCGCGGGCCACTTCTCGGTGACGTGGGCCCTGGCGTGGGTGCCGGCCAACGTCCCACCCGTCATCATGCTGTCCATCCCGGTGATCTCCGGGAGCCTGGCCTGGGTGGTGCTGGGCGAGGCCGTGACGGCGGCCCAGCTCGCCGGCGGGGTGGTGACCCTGGCGGGGGTGGCCGGTGCGCTGCGCAGCCCGGTCACGTCGACCGCGATCGAAGCGATGACCCGGGCCGAGGAGACCTGAGCCCCCGCGCCCTCAGCGCCCGTCGGATCCCTCGTCGACGTCTCCCAGGTGCTCGAGGCGCTCGGCGAGGCCCCGGGCGTCACGGCCCAGCGCGCCGATCTCGACGGACCGGTCCCCCTCGGAGCCGTCGCCCAGCGCCGCGAGACGGTCGGCGAAGGAGCGCACGTCCTGCTCCAGGGACGCCAGCGCGTCGTCCGGCGACAACGGCACCGGGCCCGTGGGGGGCGAGGCGGCAGGCACGACCGGCAGATCCGGCGTGTCGGTGACCGGCGGCGCCGCCTCGGCCTCGCTCGCCGCCGCCGCCGCCGCCGAACCGAACAGGAGGGAGTCGATGGACCGGGGTTCGGGCTCCGCGACCACGGGCTCCGCGACCACGGGCTCCTCGACAGCCGGGGGCTCCTCCGCCGCGGACACCGCGTCGGACGGCGCCCGGGGCACGTCGGGATCGGGCTCCCCGGTCTCGTCCTCGCGCTGCAACGCCGCCAGGAGGTCGCCTTCCCCCTCGGACCCCCCGAAGTCGAGCTCGTCACCACGACGACGTCGCACGAGGGCGACGACGGCGACGAGGACCGCCACCACGAGCGCCAGGGCTCCCCCGATCAGGAACCAGGGTGTGCCCGTCTCGTCGCTCTCGGCGGTGTCGGCCGTCGTCGCCACGGTGGTCGGCGGGGTCTGCGGGTCCTGGCTCACCAGCGCCGCCGCGTACCAGTCCAGGGTGGCCAGGACCGCATCGGCGTTGAGCACCGAGCCGTCCGCGAGCACCAGGGTCCGCTTGACGCCGATGGCCGTGGCGTCCCCGACGGGTGGGAAGTCGAGGGCCTCGGCGATCGCCGGCAGGTCGAAGGTGAACGACCGGACCCAACCGCCCTCCGAGTCGGCCGGTTCCTCGGACACGAGCCAGCTCCGGTCCCCCGAGGCGTCGCGGGGAGGGAAGCTGTCGAGCGCGTCGACCAGGATCACGGTGCGGTTGGTGTGGTCGACCCGGATGTAGTCGGCGCCGACGCCGTCGTTGGCGGCGTCCGGCACGATCAGCACGTCGTCGATGGCCGACACCACCGCCACGCCCCCGACCTCCAGCGGCGGCGGCTCGGGGTAGTCGACGGTGAGCGACTGGTTCACGACGCTGGCGGTGGGACCCACGGGCAGGCCCGCGATCGGCGGCGCGGCACTGCCGTCGGCGCCCGTCACCACGGCCGTGGTGCCCGATGGCAGCACGCCGGGTTCGCCCTCGCCGAACAGGGCGGTGCGGGAGAAGTAGGGCGACACGACCGGTTCCGGGCTGTCGGGTCCCTGGAGCTCCACCCACACGGTGTCACCGGCCGGCGCCTGCTCGAGCGGCAGCCCGATGGTCATCACCCCGCTCGGCTGGAAGGAGACCTCCACCTCGCCCACCTCGGTGAACGTGACGCCGTCGGCCGAGGACTCCAGCACGCCGACGGTGGCGCCGCCCTCACTGAGCAGCGTGGCGCGCAGCATCTCGCCACCCGGGGTCCCCACCAGCACCGACGCCCGGTACGTCCCTTCGGGAAGGGTGAAGGCCTCCGCGAAGCGCAGCTCGACCTGGGGGCTCTGGGCGTCGCCGGTGGCGAAGAACGACGACAGGCGCACGTCGGGGGGCCCGGCGGGGGCGGGTACCGGAGCCACCAGCGGCGCCGGGAACGCGGCGACCGCCGCACCGGCGGGGTCGCCCGCTCCCGCCGTGGTCTGCGGCACCGAGGTGTCGGTGCCCGTGGGCTGGCCGAGCGCGGCGCCCACCACCATCGGCACCGCGACGATCCCCAGCACCGCGGCGACGACCGCCCGTCGACGCAGGGGCGCGTGACGCGCCCGCTGCGGGCGGTTCTCGTGCCGTGGGGTCAAGCTCATGGGCGATCGTTCTCCTGGGTGGCGTCCGACGCAGCCTTCTGCAAGCGCCCCAACGGGCACAAGCTTCGCTCAGCCGGCGCCGCTCGGCACGGCAATCCGTCGCGGCGTGCGTCGCCGGGACGTCGGCTCACGCCAGGTCGAGCAGCTCGAGGCCGCCGAACAGCACCGCCACCAGCAGCAGGAAGATGCCGAACCACCTGCGCACGGAGCGGTCCGACGCCCGGAGGGTGAGATGGGACCCGAGCTGTGCGCCGGGCACGACGCCCACCATGAGCAACAGGGCGAAGGTCCAGTCGATGTGGCCCAGCAGCGCGTGGGTGACCAGGGCGGGGACCGAGAACACCGCCACCGCCACCAGGCTGGAGGCCACGGCCACCTTCGCGGGCAGCCGCAGCAGCGACGTGAACACGGGCACCAGGACGATGCCACCCCCCACGCCCAGCAGGCCGGCCACGAACCCGGCTCCGGCCCCGACCACCGCCAGCGCGGCCACCGACGGTCGCTGGTGGGTGACCGGTCCGTCGGGATCGGAGACGCCCTGCGGCGCCGCCCCGTCCTCGGGTGCTCGGCGTCCGGAGCGGTAGATGCTCACCCCGCTCCAGGCCAGCAGCCCGGCTGTCGCGACCATGAGCCAGCTGGCGTCGAGGAGGCCGGCCACCCAGGCACCGGCCACGGCCAGCAGCGACCCCGTCGCACCGCAGGTGAGGCCGACCCGCCAGTCGACGAGGCCCGCACGGGCGTAGCGCACGGTGCCGGAGATGGCGCCGGGCAGGATGGCCGGCACGGTGGAGCCCACCGCCTGGATGGGGGTGGCGCCCAGCGCCCGGATGCCGGGGGTGGTGATGACCGCGCCCCCCACGCCGAACATGCCGGCCAACACGCCCGAGGCCGCCCCCAGCGCGACGACACCGGCCGCGACGAGCAGGGAGTCTTCCATGGGGACCAGTATCGGCCGTGGCGACGGGCGGCGCGAACCGACGCGTCTGCTCGTAGCGTGGCGCCGTGACCCCCGCCGCCGCACCCGTGACCGATCGCGCCCGCCGGTTCCTCGCCGTGGGGGCCGGTGGCGCGCTCGTCGGGGCCGTCGGCCTCGCCGTGTGGCGCGCCCGCCGCCGCGGTGCCGCGCCACCGGAGACGGGCACCGGCGTGGCGGTCCGGCACCGCAGCCTGGGGGCCCGCAACGCCCGACTCGTCGGCGTCGGGGCCCGGGCCAGCGGCGCGCTGGCGGTGCACCGCGCCCGCAGGGTGTTCGCCGACGCGGAGCGCCGCGAGCACCTCGACCGCGAGTTCGAGCTGCGGACCGCCGAGCAGGTCGCCGACGCGCTGGGTCAGATGAAGGGCGCCCTGATGAAGCTGGGCCAGATGGTGAGCTACCTGGACCAGGGCCTCCCCGAGCACGTGCGCCTGGCGCTGGCCGATCTGCAGCGCGACGCCCCGCCCATGCACCCCGAGCTGGCCGCGGACGTGGTCGAGGCCGAGCTCGGCGCCCGTCCCGAGGAGCTCTTCGACCGCTGGGACCCCGAACCGCTCGCCGCGGCCTCCATCGGGCAGGTGCACCGGGCGGTCACCCACGAGGGCGAAGCCGTGGCGGTGAAGGTCCAGTACCCGGGCATCGACGAGGCGGTCGGCGCCGACCTGCGCAACGTCGACCTGGTGTTCGCCGGTCTGGCCCAGCTCTTCCCCGGTCTCGACCACCGGCCGCTGGTGTCGGAGCTGAAGACCCGACTGGCCGAGGAGCTCGACTACCACAACGAGGCGCGCAACCAGTCGCTGTTCGCCGCGACCTACGACGGCCACCCCTTCATCCAGGTCCCGAAGGTGGTCGCCCGCTACTCGACGGCTCGGGTGCTGACCACCGAGCTGGCCGTCGGCGCCACGTGGGACGAGCTGCTCGGCTGGAGCTCCCACGAACGGGACCTGGCCGCCGAGACCCTGTACCGCTTCGCCTTCGGCAGCCTCTACCGGTTGGGCGCCTTCAACGGCGACCCGCACCCGGGCAACTACCTGTTCCGGCCCGGCGGACGGGTCACCTTCCTCGACTTCGGCCTGGTGCGGCACTTCACCGACGACGAGCTGCGACCGTTCGAGGAGCTCATCCGGGCCATGGTGCTCGATCGCGACCCCGCAGCTTTCCGGCGCACCGTCGAGCAGATCGGGCTCCTGCGGCCCGACGAGCCCTTCAGCGACGACTTGGTGAGCGAGTACTTCGGCCACTTCTACGAGCTCGTCCTGCACGACGGGGACTACACCGTGGAGCCCGAGTACGCCTCGGAGACGGTGCGGCGCTTCTTCGACCAGCGCGGCCCCTACGGCGAGATCATGCGGGCCGCGAACGTGCCCCCCACCTTCGTGATCATCCAGCGCATCAACCTCGGGCTCTACGCCCTGTTCGGCGAGCTGCGCGCCACGGGCAACTGGCGACGCCTGGCCGAGGAGATCTGGCCGTTCGTCTCGGCCCCGCCCTCGACGCCCATGGGTCGGGCCATCGAGGCCTGGGCGGCGGCCCGGGGCGACGGATCGGCCTGAACCGCTCAACCCGGCGCCGCGACGGCCGATGGGTGGTGCGGCGGCCGGGCTCGACGACCTGTCGGGGCGCGGCGATGGACCGGTAACCTGCTGTGGAGCGCTGAACGCCGGGGAGTGCAGAGTTGAGCGACGTCGCGAAGGGTCCGGGGTGGTGGCAGGCCTCCGACGGCCGCTGGTACCCGCCGCGCGAGTCCGACGAACCACCGGCACCCGACTGGTGGCTCGCCTCCGACGGGCGCTGGTACCCCCCACGTGAGGCCGACGGACCGCCGGCATCCGACTGGTGGCTGGCCGCCGACGGCAAGTGGTACCCGCCCGCGTCCGAGGAGGACGCGCTGGATCTCACCGACGGCGGACCGACGACGGCCACGTCCCCTGCGGGACCGACCGGCGTCGACCCCGGCGACTGGCTGCTGCGCCGCGACGAGCAGTCCCGACGCGATGCCGCCCTGCTCGCCGGGGCCCGGGCGTCGGCAGCCCTGCGGGCCCTGCGGGCCCACGAGTGGGAGCTCGAGGCCGCCCGCGACGACCCCGCCCGTCCGCCGGCGGACGTGCAGCCCCCGGGGACCTTCGAGGCGGCCATGGCCGCCGCAGCCCTGCCGCCGGCGCAGCCCGACCTGGACCTCGACGCGGTCCCGGACCACGGCCCCACATCCGGCGAGACCACGGAGCCCGGCGACGCCGCCGAGCCGCCGCCGCAGCCGGCCGAGAGCGAACGCCTCGTCATCTTCGCCGACCGGCTCGAGCTCCACGCCCGCAGCGGGGTGGTGCGCGAGCGCATCGCCTTCGCCGAGGTCGCCGACGTGGCGACCGAGCTCGGCCCGCTCGGCGCGACGGTCACCGTCCGCGCCGTCGACGGGACCCGCATCGTGGCCAAGGGACTCGTGCGCGAGCAGGCCGAGCAGGTGTGCGACCTGATCAGCACCCGCGTCGCGTGCACGCCCCGGCGCGAGACGGCGCCGCCGTCCACCCCACGGTACGGCCGCGAGCCGATCGACGAGCTGGCCCTGGTGGCCAAGCTCCTCGACCTGCATCGCGCCGGGGTGCTCACCGACGAGGAGCTCCTCGAGAAGCGGGAGCTCGTCGCCCGGTTGGCCAACGGCGAGCTCGCCGGCGCCAGCTGACCGATCGGTTCCCGCCCCGCCGCTACCAGCGCATGCGGGCTTCCTCCGCCCAGCCCAGCAGCCCGTCCACCCGCACCGGGTCGCCGTCGTCGCCGATCACCCGGCCGTGGTAACGCCCGAAGCACTGGTGGACCTCGGTGCCGGCCACACCCAGCTCCAGCCTCGATCGGCGCTCCCGGAGGGGTTCGAAGCGCAGCTCGACGCGATCCGACAGCGGCGACGTGATCACCCAGGGCCGCAGCCAGTCGGCACGGGAGTACTCCCACACGAGCGGTTCGGACAGCTTGTGCAGTCGACCGTCCAGGCACAGGGCGTTCTCGGTCGAACCGGTGCCGTCGGTCCACCGGCCACCGAGCTGCAGGCCCACCACCCGCTCGTCGGTGCGCCCCGACGCCGCGCCCCAGTTCCACACCGTGCGATGGGGCCAGCGCCCCCGACCGGCGTCCAGCACGCCCCAGGCGTCGTCGTGCTCGCCGAGCTCGATCGTGCGGGCGCCCCACCGCAGTCGACCCGCGGCGGGCCGGGCGGTGTGCTTCGACGTGTACTGGAACCGTGCGTCCGACCAGGGGACGACCACCGACATCGTCTCGTGCCCGGCCGGCAGCGACACCAGGACGTCGGCCTCGACCTCCTCACCGTCGTCGGAGGTGAAGGCGACCTGGATGCGGGTGCCGTCACCGACCTCCGACAGGTCCAGCCGCAGGCCCCGGCCGGCCCAGGACAGGTCGGCTCCGCCGACCCGCTCGGGCAGGGCGATCCCCCGGGCGAGGGGCACGATGACCTCGCGCTGGGCCGTGTCCCCGGTGGCCAGATCGAGCACGAAGGCCGACACGATGCCCACGTAGGACACGTCGGAGTAGGTCACCGACAGGGCGTGGCCACCACCCAGGACGCACCAGTAGTCCCAG
>JALOLF010000058.1 GCA_025456085.1 Acidimicrobiales bacterium | reverse complement strand
GGGATCGATGGCCCGCACCGCCTCGTGGATGCTCGGGTCGAACAGGTACACGCCCACCAGGGCGAGGTCCGACGGAGGCTCGGCCGGCTTCTCCACGAGCTGCACGACCTCGCCGTCGGGGCCGATGGCGGCCACCCCGAAGCGCTGCGGATCCGGCACCTTGGCCAACAGGATCTGCGCCGAGGGGACCTTGCCATCCTCACCGAGTCGGGGCGAGCGCGACGCCTCCCGGTCGGCTTCGAAGGTGTCGACGAACTCCTTGATGCCCTGACGCAGCAGGTTGTCGCCCAGGTACATCACGAAGTCGTCGTCGCCCAGGAACTCGCGGGCGATGAGCACGCAGTGGGCCAGGCCGAGCGGCTCGTCCTGGGGGAGGGGCCGGTCTCGCCGATGATGATGCCGATCTCGGTGATGCCGGCCTCGACCATGTCCTCGATGCCGTAGAAGAGGATCGGCTTGTTGGCCACCGGCACGAGCTGCTTGGCGCTGGTGTGGGTGATGGGGCGCAGGCGGGTACCGGCCCCGCCGGACAGGATCAGACCCTTCATGGTTCCTCTCGATGGCGGCCGCCCGGGGCGGGCACGCGGACCGCAAGGGTCTATCACCTCGCCACACCCGGGGCGCAGGCGACGCGGCGCACGGCACGAGGTGGTCTCGGCCGTCGCGACGGCGCTGCTACCCTCGACTCCCAGGCGGGTGCTGTCGACGTCCTCCGGGGGGATCTCTCGTGTCCAGCTCAACCGCGGGCCGCCGGTTCCGGCGCGGTCTGCTCGCCACCCTCGTCGGCGGGACGCTGCTGGCGTTCGTGCCGTTGCCGTCGTTCGCCCTGGAGGCCACGATCCGCATCGACGAGCACCGGCCGACCCTGTCACCCGTCGCCCCACCGGCAGCCCCACCCGACGAGGCACCACCGGGTCCGGCCGCGCCGCCCACGGTGGCACCGGCCACGGGGTCGACCACTCCCCCGGCGACGACGACCGATCCCGGGACCGACACCCCGACGACGGCCGCCCCCGACCCGGCACCCGGCCCCCCCGCCGCAGCACCGGGCCAGCCCCAGGCGGGGCAGCGGCCGGCAGCCACCGAGGAGGTGGACGAGCACGACCACGAGGCGCTCGAGGCGCTGGCCGCCACACCGGGACGGCTGCAGGCCACCGCCGAGGTGGGATCGTTCCGCCTCATCGGGGTGTCCGTGGAGACCGGCGCCGATCTGGCCGAGGCGCCCCCGCTGGTGCGTGTGCGCGCCGACGGCACCTGGACCGAGTGGCAGGAGCTGGCGTTCAGTCCGACGCACGGCCCCGACAACGACTCGGCCGAGGCCCGACACGAGGCCGACACGATCGGGCTGCCGGCCAGCGAACCGATCTGGGTGGGCCGGGCCGACGCCTACGAGCTCAACGTCCCGGGCGACGCCACCGACGTGTCGGTGCACCTGGGACGTGACGACGAGACCCGGGTGCAGGTCACCCTCGAGCAGTCCCCCGCCGGCGCGCTGCCCGGGCAACCCGCCATCAACCTGCGCTCGTCGTGGGGGGCACGGGCGCCGAAGCAGACGACGGTCAACGAGACCCTGAAGCAGGCCGTCGTCCACCACTCGGTGACCACCAACGCCTACGGCCCGTCCGAGGTCCCCTCCATCCTGCGCGGGATCCAGAGCTACCACATGGACACCAACGGCTGGGACGACATCGCCTACAACTTCGCCGTCGACCGGTTCGGCACCATCTGGGAAGGCCGGGGTGGCGGCATCCACGAGATGGTGCAGGGCGGCCACACGCGCGGCTTCAACCGGGAGGCCGTGGGGGTGGTGGTCCTCGGCGACTTCACCTCGGCCACACCCAGCAGCGCGACGCTGAACGCCGTCGGCGACGTGATCGGCTGGAAGGCGTGGCTGCACGACATGCCCGTGACCGGCAGCTTCGCCAAGGAGACGTCCGGCAACGACAAGTACGCATCTGGCTCGATCGTCACCCTGCCCCGCGTCATCGGACACCGCGACGTCGACTTCACCGCCTGCCCGGGCAACCTCCTCTACCCGCAGCTGGCGGCGATCCGCAGCCGCGCCGCGGCCACCGCCTCGGGCCTGGGTGCCACCGCGGCGTGGTTCCAGGAGCCGACGGCCACCTCCAACGCGGACGGGCGCCTCGAGGTGTTCACCGCGTCGGGCAGCGGCGAGGTGTTCCACACCTGGCAGACCTCCCCCAACGGCGGGTGGAAGGGCTGGACCTCCCTGGGCGGCGCCATCGTCGGACCCCCCAGCGCCGTGTTCAACCGCGACGGGCGCCTCGAGGTGTTCGCCGTGGCCGACGACGACACGATCCAGCACGCCTGGCAGAACAGCCCCGGCGGCACGTGGAGCGCCTGGCGCTCGCTCGGGGGGTACTGGCGCGACGGCAGCCGTGCCGTGGCGACCCGCAACGCCGACGGTCGACTCGAGGTCTTCGTGATCGACGCCGGCGGCACGCTCCAGCACACCTGGCAGTGGACGCCCGGCGGCGCCTGGTCGGGGTGGGAGGCGCTGGGCGGGGTCACCTTCACCGGAGACCCCGCGGTGGGCATCAGCCCCGACGGGCGGCTCGAGATCTTCGCCCGCGGCACGGACGGCAAGGTCTGGCACCGCTGGCAGCGCACGCCCAACGGCACCTGGTCGGCCTGGACCAACCGGGGCGGCTCGGCCGGCGGACCGGTCACGGTGGGCACCAACGCGGATCAGCGCCTGGAGCTGTTCACCTCGTGGGGTGGCCAGGTGTGGCACGCCTGGCAGCAGTCCATGAACGGTCCGTGGTCGGGCTGGACGCCGCTGGGCGGCAACGTGGACGACGCGGCGACGCTCCACGTGGCCCGCAACGGCGACGGGCGCCTCGAGGTGTTCGCCCGGGCCCGGGACGGGGCCCTGGCCCACGCCTGGCAGGTCCGCGCCGGCGGCGCGTGGTCGGGGTGGCTCGGCATGGGCGGGCCCGTCCTCGACGGCGTGGTGGCGGGCCGCAACGCCGACGGGCGTCTGGAGGTGTTCGTGGGACGCTCCCCCGACCACCCCATCCAGCACGCCTGGCAGAGCTCGGGCTCCGGGGGCTGGTCGCGGCTGTTCCTCCTCTGAGCACCCCCTGGCCTCCGTGTCCCGGGACGGCGTGTCCCGGGACGGTGGCGGCCGGCACGGTGGCGGCCGGCACGGTGGCGGCCGGCACGGATCCGACCGGGGCGACGGACCCGTGCCTCAGGGAGCGGGGAAACCCATGCCCAGCCAGCCGGACCAGGCACCGTTGGCCTTGACCTGCCAGGCGTGCGCCACCTCCTGGTCCGGCTCGGTCACGAAGACCTCCAGCCGCCCGTCGGCGTTCATGCCCAGACCGGGACGCCCCACCGCGCTGCCGCCGAGTGCGGCGAAGGGCACGAAGCTCCCGTTGACGGTGCCCTGCCAGGCGTGCCACACCGTCCCTCCGGCGGCGGTGGCGAACACCTCCAGGCGGCCGTCGGCGTTGCGGGCCGACACCGGCTCGGCGCTCGGCGGCCAACTCCCGCCCCGGGAGGTGAACGTCGACCAGCCACCGTTGACGGTGCGCTGCCACAGGTGCCACATGGCGCCGTCGGCGCCCACGGCGAACAGCTCCTGTCGACGGTCCGTCGAGTAGCCCACGGTCACGGGACCGGCCAGGGACCCGCCGAGCGACGACCACGGCGCCCACGCCTTGTTGGGGGCCACCTGGTAGCGGTGGTACAGCGCCCGGTCGGCGCCCACGACGTAGACCTCCTGGCGGCCGTCGCCGTTGCGGCCCACGGCGACGTGCGCCCCGACTGGCCAGCTCCCGCCCATGGAGTACCAGGCGGACCAGGGCCCGGACGGCCACAGCTGCCAGGACTGGTACACCGCGCCGTCGCTGCCCTGCACGAAGATCTCCAGGCGGCCGTCGGCGTTGACACCTCCCACGGGCTCGCTCGTCGCCGGCCACGACCCGCCCCGACTCGTCCAGGTGGACCACAGGCCACCGGGCGAGCCCTGCCAGCTGTGCTGGACCGTGCCGTCGGTCCCCCGGCCGAACAGCTCCAGACGGCCGTCGGCACTGGTGATGACCGAGAGCCCGCCGCTGAGGGACCCGCCGAGGACGCGCCAGGTGGACCACGAGCCGTTGGGGGCGAGCTGCCAGCTGTGGCGCACCCGCCCGTCGGGGCCGATGACGAAGACCTCCTGGCGGCCGTCGGCGTTGCGGGCCACGACCGGCGCCGAGCGCAGCGTGGCGCACGTGTCGCCCTTGGACGCCGTCACGTCGCACAGCACCTCCCCGCTGCGCCAGGTGAGCGCGCTGCGGGCGTTGGCCGTGACCGGCTTGTCGGCCGAGATCGACACGCCGTAGCCGGTGTCCTGCTTGAGCCAGTAGCGGTACTCGCGTCCGCCCGATTCGACCACGTAGAACGGCGCGCTGATCGGGGCCGGCCCGAAGTTGGGCAGGTTGAAGACGTCGTGCCCCTGCGCCTGGGACGGGTCGACGAACCAGCAGGTCACCGCACCCAGTCCGGCCACCGTGCAGGAGCGCTGCTGCATGCCGCCGTACCGGGTCGTGGTGGGATCGGACCGCACCGTGAGGCTCGTGCCGTTGAACACGGCGCGGTAGTTGTCCTGGCAGATGGTGGTGGTGCCGCAGTAGTACCAGGGCGCCAGCGCGTAGGCCCACGTGGGGTTCACGCACCAGCGGCTGGCGATGACCGTCGCGGCCTGCTGGGCCGAGGTGTAGGAGTTGATGGCGGTGGCCCCGGTGAGGGGCCAACCACCCGCCGAGTCGAACTGCCACATCCCGACGCCGGGGTGGAAGAAGGCTCTCGGGTACTGGGTCTTCGAGGCGTAGGCGTACAGCGAGGTCTGGTTGTCCCACCGGCTGAGCGTCATGGGCGAGGGCGACACGGTCGCCGGCGCGCCGGTCTCGTTGAACGTCGGCGACATCATCATGGCGGCGAGCTGGTCGCGGCTGAGCCCGCAGGCCTTCTTCTGGTCGGCCCAGTACAGGACGTCGGCCAGCGGCTCGGCACCGAAGGTCTTGGTGGTCGTCTGGGCCTCGGCCGACGTCACGCCCCTCGGCGCCGACCCGGGGGCGACGAGCTGCACGGGCAGGACCCCCACCACGACGGCCACCGCCAGCAGACCGACGACGAGGCGGCGAGCGACCCGCGCCCTCATGCCAGCCCCCACAGCATCGGCGACGCGGGACCGGCGGCGAACCCTTCGGCCGGATCCTCCAGCACGACCAGGAAGTCCGATCCGGCCCCCGAGTCGAGCACCTCGGCCGGCAGGCCCGTACGCGGATCGGCGACCGGCGCCTCGTGCACCGCCACCACGCGGCCGTCGCCGTCGAGCCAGGCCACGACCACGGTCGGGGACGCGGTGGCGGCGCCCCGGTTGAGGACCGAGCCGAAGAGCAGGTAGGGCCGCGAGCCGTCGTCGGGATCGCGGTACAGGTACAGCTCGATGCGGTCGGCGCCGGAGTGGTCACGGCTCCAGAAGGTGGTCAGCTCGGCGTCGCGACTCGGCGCCGTGGACGCCACCGACTCGGACCCGTCGCCGACTCCGGGAACCGGGACGGCGGCGGACCACTGCACCGTGGTCACCTGTTCGGCGGGGACCTCCGCCGTGAGCTCGAAGGGCACGGGCTCACCGCTGCGCACCGCCACCACCGGGCTCGTCGCACGCGGCGAGGCCAGCACCGAGCCGTCGGCGGCGAGGAGCTGCGCGGTCACCTCGATCCCGTCGAGCTGTCCCGACGTCTCGTTGCGGACCAGCCCCCGGGCCGTCCAGGCGCCGGTGGCGGAGATCGCCACCGTCTGCTCGAGCACCACCGGCGCGCCGGCGGCGGGTTGCTCGTTCCAGTGGGGACCCACGAAGCCGGCCAGCGTCCGCCAGTCCTCCGTGCTGTCGCCGGCC
Organism: Acidimicrobiales bacterium; assembly: GCA_025456085.1. Classification (GTDB taxonomy): domain Bacteria; phylum Actinomycetota; class Acidimicrobiia; order Acidimicrobiales; family Acidimicrobilacustridaceae; genus JALOLF01. Next base: position 26,235 of record JALOLF010000058.1, on the reverse strand, counting down.
GCCGCCGCGTCGATCTCGGCGCCGGTGTTCCCACACGCCGCGGCGTCGGGACCCGTCTGCGTGCAGCCCTGCTCGTCGAACAGGTCGTCGGCGCGCTCCTCGACGGGGGGCAGCGTGGGCAACGTGGGGTCCTCCACGACCGACGGCGCCGGTGCGGACTGCCCACCTGCGACCTCCACCGGTGCGCCGTCGCCGGCGCCACCGCAGGCGGCGACGGCGCACAGCGCGGCGACGACGGGGACGAGGAGCAGGCGGGTGGGCGTGGCGCGGGGGCGCATGGCGGCGGGCCTCCTGGCGGCGCGGGACCGTCTCTGAGTGATCGGCGGTGTCACGACATCCCTTGAGCTCAGCCCTGGGCCCCGACAGGGTGGCGCGTCGACACGCTCCGCCCGCGACGGCCCAGGGTAGACGACGGGCCACGCAAAGTGGTGACTCCTGGCACAGGTCCGCTCGCGGCGCCGCCCCTGACGCAGGCCTCAGGGTTGGATCGGCATCTCGGCGATGGCCTCGGGGAAGTCGACCTCCTCGACCTCCTCGACGATGGCCGTACCCCGCCGGAGACGCATCGCGAGCATGGTGGCCATCCAGGCCAGGCCCACGAACGCCGCGGCCACGAGACCCAGCTCGACCCGCCAGAAGAGATCGTCGCCCAACGCCACGACGCCGGCGAAGGTCATCAGCGCCAGGAGCCAGCCCAGGGCCATGCGGCTGTGGGCCGACAGGGCGATCAGGGCCTGGTCGAGGCACACCGCGGCCATGATCACGATGCTGGCGGTGGCCAGCATGGCGAGGTCGCGGCGACCGAGCACCTCCTGGGAGCCGAACACCACCTCGATCACGGGTGGCCCGAAGAGGGCCGCCACCGCCACGATCACCACGCCGAGCCCGAGGATGACCCCCACCAGACGCCGCAGCGTGGTGGTGAACTCGACCAGCCGCCCCTCGCCGGCGAGGTGGGCCAGGCGGGGCAGCAGCGAGGCCAGCACGGCCTGGAAGAGGAACAGCGGGATGCGGGCGATGACCAGGGCGTTGAGGAAGGCGCCGGTGGAGCCCTCCTGCTCGGGCGTGGCCAGCGCCTGGATGGTGGGCGTGCCGACCTGGAGGAGCAGCGACAGCGACAGTGAGCCCAACAGCAGCCAACCCAGGTTGCGACTCAGCTCGCCCCATCGTGCCGGTGGGCCGTCCTCGAGCAGGTGTCGCTGCCCGACGAGCGCCACCGCCGACCCTGCGTACGGAGCAAGGGCGAGCAGCGCGCCGTACGGGCCGACGGCCTCCACGCCCACCACGGCGAGCACGCCGGCCAGCACGAGGCGGAACGTCCCCTCCACGCCGAAGAACACGGCGTAGGCCCGGAAGCGCCCGTGCGACGACAGGGTGCCCCGGGTCAGGTGGGCGATGCAGAAGCCGACCAGCCCCACCAGGAAGGCGATCTCCAGGCCGGTCTGGCCGTCGAGCAACTCGTCGAGCACCCACGACCGGGTCGCCAACGCCAACAGGACCACGACACCGGTGAAGGCCAACCCGATGCGGGCTGCGAGTCGCACGATGGGGGCGGCGCCGAGGCCGGTGGCCCGCCGATCGGAGACGGCGCGTGCCACCTCCTGTTCCAGCGGCTGCATGAGGCCGTTGCCCAGGGCGAACAGCAGCGACCACAACACGCCGATGGCGTCGTAGTCACCCGGGTCCAGCACCCGGGACGTGATGCCGAAGAACCCGTAGGTGGCGACACCGGTGATGCCCAGGCCCACGCCCACGGACACCGCGCCGGGCGGGAGGGGGTTGCGTGCACGCAGACGGTTGACGAGGGCGGTGATCGGGGGCTCCTGGCCGGGCTGGACCTGTCGAGCCTATGTCCCGACCCTCGTCCCGAGGGGAATCGCTGGTGGCCCGCTCGATGGCGGGCTCAGGCCACGGGAGCCTGGATGGGGTGGGGCATGCAGTGCTCGTCGTACTCGGCGATGACCAGACCGGCCGGGTCGACGCTGCAGGCCTGGCAGCCGGGGTCGCGGTTGATGCGGTAGGTGCGGAACGACTGCTCGAGGGCGTCGTAGGCCATGAGCCGGCCCGACAGCGAGTCGCCCAGGCCGAGGATGAGCTTGATGGCCTCGAGGGCCTGGATCGAGCCCACGATGCCGGGCAGCACGCCCAGCACCCCCGCCTCCGCGCACGACGGCGCCAGCTCCGGCGGCGGGGGCTCGGGCAGGAAGCACCGATAGCAGGGGCCGTCGTGGGGCCGGAACACCGTCACCTGGCCCTCGAAGCGGAAGATCGAGCCGTGCACCACCGGCGTGCCCGTCTTGAGCGACGCGTCGTTGAGCAGGTAGCGGCTGGGGAAGTTGTCGGCGCCGTCGACCACGATGTCGTACTGCCCCAGCAGCTCGACGACGTTGTCGGCGCCCAGGCGGGTGTCGTGGGTGACCACGTTCACGTCGGGGTTGAGCAGCGTGAGGGTCTTCTTGGCCGAGTCGACCTTGCGGTCCCCCACCCGGTCGACGTTGTGCAGGATCTGACGCTGCAGGTTCGACTCGTCGACGACGTCCATGTCGATGATGCCGATGGTGCCCACACCGGCGGCAGCCAGGTACAGCGCGGCCGGCGAGCCGAGACCACCGGCGCCCAGCAGGAGCACCTTGGCGTCGAGCAGCTTCAGCTGGCCCTCCTCGCCCACCTCGGGCAGCAGCAGATGGCGCTTGTAGCGGTTGCGCTGCTCGGGGGAGAGGGTGCGCGGCATCGCCCAGTCGCGACCCTCGTCCTTCCAGCGGTTGAACCCGCCGGCCATCGACACGACGTTGGTGTAGCCGAGCTCCTCGAGGGTCTTGGCCGCGAAGGCCGAACGCACGCCACCGGCGCACTGGACCAGCACCAGCGCATCGCGGTCGGGGATGCGGTTCTCGATCGTGCTCTCGAGCGTGCCCCGCGGGATGTGCACCGCACCGGGGATGGCGCCCTGCTCGTACTCGTCGGCCTCGCGGACGTCGAGCACGACGGAGCCGGGCTGGCGCCGCAGGTCGTCGGCCGTGGCCGTGTCGACCTCGCGGATCTGCTCCTTGGTCTTCGCCAGGAGCTCTCTGAAGCTGGCCATGTCGTCACCGTCCGGGATCGAGTGCAGAGGCGAGTGGAGCGGCCGGCGCCCTCGCAGGCAGGGTGCGGGCCGGATGCCCGTGAAACCCTACCAACAAGGTCAACTATTCCGCACGATCACGGCGACACCAGCCGGGGCAGCACGTCGCTGATCGGGTCGCGCACCACGGCCGCAGCGAGGGCGTCGAACTCGGTGGGCTCGCCGTTGACGATCACGATCGGGACCCCGGCGTCGGCGGCCACGAACACCGACTGGTTGATGGGCGACACGGCCAGCGACGTCCCCACCGTCAGGAAGAGATCGGCACCGGCGACCGCCTCGAGCGCCCGATCGAGGTCCTCCCACACCAGTGCCTGACCGAACGAGATCGTGGCCGACTTGAGGATGCCGCCGCAGTGCTCGCAGGGCGGATCGTCCTCCCCGGCCTGCACCCGGGCCAGGACCTCGCCCATGGGACCGCGGCGGTCGCAGGACATGCAGACGTAGTCGTGGATGGTCCCGTGGATCTCGATGACGCGCCCGGGATCGCTGCCGGCCGCCTGGTGGAGGCCGTCGATGTTCTGGGTGACGAGGGTGTGCAGGCGCCCCTGGCGCTCGAGATCGACGAGGGCGTGGTGTCCGGGGTTCGGCCTGGGGTCGAGCGCGTCCCACTCCAGGCGTCGGCGCCAGGCCCGTACCCGGACCTCGGGCTCGCGCAGGTACACCGACAGCGTGGCATTGCGCTCCGCTTCGGGGTTCTTCGTCCACACGCCGTTGGGGCCCCGGTAGTCGGGGATGCCGCTGTCGGTGGAGATGCCGGCCCCCGACAGCACGACGACGCGGCGGGCGGACGCCACGAGCCCGCCAGCCGCGTCGGGGTTCTGCTCGACGTGCACTCCTGCCATCCCCTCTCGGCCCCGCGCCATCGCTGTGGGCGCAGGCTACGACGGGTCCGCCCGCCACGAGACACCGCACGACCCCCGACGTGCCGGATCGGTCAACCTTCACTTGACATGAAGTGGATTGAAAATGATTGAATGACACCAGATCGACCGGTGACACCGACCACCGATCCACGTCCGTCAGCACCGCAGCCAGGAGACCCCCCCATGACCGCTGGCCCCGCCATCGACCTGCCCGACCTGCCCGACCTGCCCGGCCCGCCCGCACCTGCCCCGCCGCCCGACGAGTCGGTCTCCCCCGGGCCGAGCACGCACCTGCTCCACGTGACGCCCTGGGAGGACGCGCTCATCGACCGTCTCGGCCACGACCCGCGCTCCCACTACGTCGAACGCTTCTGGCTCGGGGTGCTCGGTCCGTCGGCGGTGTGGCTGCTCCGGCATCTGGCCACGCGACTCGACGAGCACCCGGAGGGCTGCACCATCGACGTCGACGACACGGCGCGGGCGCTGGGAATCGGCCACCGCAGCGGACGTAGCGCGCAGTTCGACCGCACCGTCGAGCGCGTGTGCGGGTTCGGCCTCGCCCAGCACGTCGGCGGCGACGGCCTCGCCGTCCGGCGCCACCTCCCACCGCTCAGCCTGCGTCAGGTGCAGCGCCTCCCCGCCGTGCTGCAGGACGAGCACCGCACCTGGCAGCAGCAGGCACCGGCCCACCCACCGGTCGAGCACCTGAAGCGCCGGGCGCGCGCGCTGGCCCTGTCCCTGCTGCAGCTGGGCGAGAGCCCCGACGACGCGGAACGCCAGCTCCACCGTTGGCGGTTCCATCCGGCCCTCGCCTTCGACGCCGTGCGCTGGGCCGTCGCGACCCACGCCGAGGACCAGACCGCACCGGAGCCGGTCGCCGACGCAGGCGAACGGCCGGCATTCCCCCCGGCCGGCCTTCAACCCACCAGCAGACCCACGCCCAGCACCACGAAACCCACGGCCAGCGCGGCGAGCGCCAACCGATAGTGGAGGGGGAAGCTCCGGAACACGAGGGCGCACGCCGCTGCGGCCACGCCGCCGCCGAACAGGAACACGACGTCGCCGGTCATGGGCTCAGCGGGGCTTGCGGAAGTGCCGGACCAGCTCCAGGAGGAGGCGCACACCGTAGCCGGTGCCCCCCTTGACCAGTTCGCCCGCCACCTCGTCGCTCCACGCCGTCTCGGCGATGTCGAGGTGGGCCCAGGCCATGCCCTCGGGTACGAACTCCTCGAGGAACAGGCCTCCGAGGATGGTGCTGGCACCCGGCGCCCGTGAGATGTTCGCCAGGTCCGCCACCTCGGAGTCGAGGCGCCGGCGGTAGTCCTCGGGAAGGGGCAACGGCCACAGCCGCTCACCGGCCCGATCGGCGGCGTCGCGCACCTGTGCCACGAGGTCGTCGCTCGTGCCCAGCACGGCGGCGATGCGGTTGCCCAATGCCACCCCGACGCCACCGGTCAAGGTCGCCAGGTCCACGATGGCGTCGGGTGCGGCCTCCGCAGCTGCCGACAACGCGTCGGCGAGCACGAGGCGCCCCTCGGCGTCGGTGTTGAGCACCTCCACCGTCGTGCCGCTGCGCAGCCGCAGCACGTCACCCGGACGCGTGGCATCGCCACCGGTCATGTTGTCGGTGCAGGGCAGGTAGCCCCGCACCCGGATGCGGGGGTTGACCGCCCGCAGGCACGAGAAGGCACCGAGCACGGCGGCTGCACCGGCCATGTCGCTCTTCATCGTCATCATGCCGGCGGCGGTCTTGATGGACAGACCACCCGAATCGAACGTGATGCCCTTGCCCACGATGGCCAGCGAACCTCGGGGGCTGGCCGGCTCGTAGCAGAGCTCGATGAAGCGCGGTGGCAGGTTCGACCCCCGGTTCACCCCCAGCAGGCCCCCCATTCCCTGCTCCACGATGTCGTCCTCGTCGAGCACGGTGACGCCGAGATCCTCCCGCTCGGCGATCTCCACCGCCACCTCCGCCAGCGCCGCCGGCGTGAGGGCGCCGCCTGGTTCGTTCACCAGGTCACGGGCCAGGCAGATCCCGTCGGCGATGCGGGCGCCGAGCCCCAGCGCAGCCTCGACCTTGCGACCCCCGGTTCCGATCTCGACCACCCGCTCGAGGGCGTTGGCGTCGAGCGCGGTCCGGTAGCGGCCGAACTGGTAGGCGCCGAGCACGAAGCCCTCGGCCACGGCCTGCGCTGCGGCCACGCGGTCACCGCCGTCGGGTACCGCCTCGAGCAGGTGCGACGCGATCTGGGCGTGACGCGACACGGCGCGTGCCGCGGTCCCGGCGGCCCGCCGTAGCCCCGTCGGCGTGACGGCGTTCGACGGGCCGAGCCCGACCAGCACGATGACCGTGCCGTCGGCACCGGGCAGCGTGGCCACCTGGTCGACCTTGCCCTCGAAGCCCCGGGCCCGCAGGTAGGTCCAGTTGTCGTCACCGGTTCCCAGCGCATCGCTGCAGGCCGGCAGCACCACGGCGTCGATCCCGGGCGGCAGGACCCGGGCCAGCTCGAAGCGCATCACACCCCCTCCGTTCGGCTGCGGACGCCCGAGAGGTGGTCGCGGCCGGCGCGCGTCATGCTCCGCCGACCTCTCCGGCTCCGGTGGCCTCCACCGAGCGGGTGGCGAGCGACGTGCCCTCCTGCCACCGGGCCAAGGTCCACAACAGATCGCTGAGGCGGTTGAGGTACGGCACGCAGTGCGAGCCCTCGACCCCGGCCCGGATGGTCTCCCGCTCGGCCCGGCGCACCACCGTGCGGCCCAGGTCCAGGTAGGCGGCGACCTTGGTCTCCCCCGGCACGACGAACTCGGTGGGCGGGTCGAAGCGCGCCGTGTGGTCGTCGATCAGCACCTCCAGCGCCGCGACCATCTCGGAGGTGACCAGGCTCTGGCCGGGCACGAGCTTGCCGTGGTTGCCGGGCTCGGTGGCGAGCTCCGCCATCAGGACCCACAGGTCGCGTTCGAGGTGGACCAACACCTCGGCCAGCTCGCCCGGCCCCGCCTCGGCCCGGGCCAGGCCCAGCACCGCCTGCGCCTCGTCCACCGTGCCGTACGCCGTGGGGAGAGGTGAGTCCTTCGACACCCGCCCGCCGTACAGCAGGCCGGTGGTGCCGTCGTCGCCCTTGCGGGTGTAGATCTGCATGCCACGCTCCTGGGTCGGCGTCGAGCCTAGGCGAGCGGCCCACCACCCCGGCCACCCGGCGCCGCACCACCGCGGGTTCGGTTCGCGCCGTCGGTACCCCACCGGTAGCCTTGCCCGGATGAGCACCAGCAGCTTCCTCGAAGCCGTCAATGAACGTGTCGTGATCTTCGACGGAGCGATGGGCACCGGCATCCAGGCCCGGGACCTGACCGCCGACGACTTCGGCGGCCCCGACCTCGAGGGGTGCAACGAGCTGCTGGTCGTCACGCGACCCGACGTGATCGCCGAGCTGCACGCCGCCTACTTCGAGGTGGGCTGCGACGTGATCGAGACCAACACCTTCGGCGCCTTCGGCGTGCCCCTGGCCGAGTACGGGATCGCGGACCGCACCTACGAGCTGAACGTGGCGGCGGCGAGGCTGGCCAGGGGGGTGGCCGACGACTTCTCGACGCCGGGACGCCCCCGCTGGGTGTCCGGTTCGATCGGCCCGGGCACCAAGTTCGCCACCCTCGGCCAGATCCGCTTCGGCGAGCTGCGCGACCTGTACGAGGAGCAGAGCCGCGGGCTGCTCGACGGGGGCGTGGACCTGCTCATCATCGAGACCCAGTTCGACCTGCTCGGCGCCAAGGCGGCGATGATCGGTGCCCGCCGGGCCATGCAGGCCAGCGGGCGCGAGGTCCCCGTGCAGGTGCAGGTCACCATAGAGCTCACCGGGCGGATGCTGCCCGGCACCGAGATCGCGGCCGCCCTGGGCGCCCTCGACCCGATGCGCCCCGACGTGCTGGGCATCAACTGCGCCACCGGTCCGGCCGAGATGGGCGAGCACCTGCGCCACCTCTCCCACTACGGGCGCATGCCCATCTCCTGCCTGCCCAACGCCGGACTGCCGTCGGTGGTGGACGGCGCCATGCACTACGACCTCACGCCCGAGCAGCTCGCCGAGTACCACGAGCGGTTCATCACCGAGCTGGGCGTGCGGGTCGTGGGCGGATGCTGCGGCACCACGCCGACCCACCTCGCGGCGGTGGTCGAGCGCTGCGCCGATCTGGAACCGGCGCGCCGCACGCCGCGTCACGAGGCGGGTGCCACGAGCATCTACTCGCTCGTGCCCTTCCACCAGGACACCTCGTTCCTGATCGTCGGCGAGCGCACCAACGCCAACGGCTCCAAGAAGTTCCGCGAGGCCCTGCTCGAGGGTGACTGGGACACCACGGTGCAGATGGCCAAGGAGCAGGTACGCGAGGGCGCGCACGTGCTCGACGTGTGCGTCGACTACGTGGGCCGCGACGGGACGCTCGACATGGACGAGGTGGCCAGCCGCTTCGCCACCCAGTCCTCGGCGCCGCTGGTGCTCGACTCCACCGAGCCCCAGGTCATGGAGGCCGGCCTGCAGTGGCTCGGCGGTCGGGCGATCCTGAACTCCGCCAACCTGGAGGACGGCGAGGCACCGGGCAGCCGCCTCGACCGCGTCCTGAAGCTGGCCCGCGAGTACGGCGCCGCGGTCATCTGCCTGCTCATCGACGAAGAGGGCCAGGCCCGCGACGTCGAGTGGAAGATGCGCATCGCGCACCGCATCCACGACCTCGCCGTGGACCGCTACGGCCTCGAGCCGTCGGATCTGATCTTCGATGCGCTGACCTTTCCCCTGTCCACCGGCGACGAGGACCTGCGCGGCGACGCCATGGCCACCATCGAGGCCATCCGCCGCATCAAGACCGAGCTGCCCGGGGTGCACACCACGCTGGGCGTGTCCAACGTGAGCTTCGGGCTGAAGCCCGCGGCGCGCCACGTGCTCAACTCGGTGTTCCTGCACGAGTGCGTGGAGGCGGGCCTCGACTCCGCCATCGTGCACGCGGCGCGCATCATGCCCCTCAACCGCATCCCGGAGGACCAGCGCCGGGTCTGCCTGGACCTCGTCTACGACCGGCGTCGCCCCGCCGTCGGAGACGAGCCGGCCTACGATCCGCTCACCACGCTGCTCGAGGTGTTCAGCGACGTCGAGACCACCCGGGTCGAGAAGGAGGACCGCTCCGGTTGGACCGTCGAGCAGCGCCTCTCGCAGCGCATCATCGACGGCGACCGCGACGGCCTCGAGGCCGACCTCGACGAGGCCCTCGGCACGGGCATGCCGGCCCTGGCCATCATCAACGACGTGCTGCTGGCGGGCATGAAGGTCGTGGGCGACCTGTTCGCCTCGGGCGAGATGCAGCTGCCGTTCGTGCTGCAGTCGGCGGAGACCATGAAGTCGGCCGTGGCGCACCTCGAACCCCACATGGAGAAGGCCGACGCCGGCGGCAAGGGTCGCATCGTGCTGGCGACCGTGAAGGGCGACGTGCACGACATCGGCAAGAACCTGGTCGACATCATCCTCACCAACAACGGCTACGAGGTGGTCAACCTGGGCATCAAGGTGGGCATCAACGAGATGCTCGACAAGGTGACCGAGGTGGGTGCCGACGCCCTGGGCATGAGCGGCCTGCTGGTCAAGAGCACGCTCATCATGCGCGAGAACCTCGAGGAGATGAACGAGCGGGACCTGGCGCACGTGCCGGTGCTGCTCGGCGGCGCGGCCCTCACCCGCAGCTACGTCGAGCGCGACCTGCGGGAGGTGTACGACGGTCGGGTGTTCTACGGCAAGGACGCCTTCGAGGGACTGCACGTCATGGACCGCCTCGGCGAGCTGCGCCGCACCGGCGACGACGACCCCGACTGGGGACGCGTCCCGAGCGACTCTCGGGTGCCGTCGCGGCTGCGGGACAGGCCCGCCGCGGAGATGGGCACCGCGCTCGGCGATCTGCCCGCCCGCTCGCCGGAGGTGGCCGCCGACAACCCGGTCTTCGTACCGCCCTTCCTGGGCTCGAAGGTCGTGAAGGGACTGCGCATCGACGACATCGCCGGCTACGTGAACGAGACGGCGCTGTTCCGCAACCAGTGGCAGTTCCGACCGGAAGCGGTCGACGGACGCACCGAGACCGACGCGGCGTTCAAGGACCGCATCCGCCCCGTGCTGCGCGAACAGCTCGCCGCGGCCAAGGAGCAGGACCTGCTCGTCCCGCAGCTCGTCTACGGCTACTTCCCGGCCAACAGCGAGGGCAACGACCTGGTGGTGTGGAAGGACGAGACCCGCACGTCGGAGTGGCTGCGCTTCAGCTACCCCCGCCAGGGCAAGGAACCCTGGCTGTGCATCGCCGACTTCTTCCGCCCGGCCGACAGCGACGAGCTCGACTACGCCGCGTTCCACATCGTGACGATGGGGGCCCGGGTGTCGGAGCGGACCGCCGAGCTGTTCGCCACGAACCGCTACCAGGACTACCTGCTGCTGCACGGCCTGGGCGTGGAGATGGCCGAGGCGCTGGCCGAGTACTGGCATCGACGGATCCGGGAGGAGTGGGGCTTCGCCGACGAGGACGGCCCCGGCCTGGCCGGCCTGTTCCGCCAGCAGTACCGAGGCGGGCGCTACTCGTGGGGGTACCCCGCCTGCCCGGACCTGGAGGACAACGCCAAGGTGGCCGAGCTACTCGACGCCGGCCGGCTCGGCATCGAGGTCAACGAGGACACCGGCTTCCAGTACCAGCCGGAGCAGACCACCTCGGCCATCATCTGCCACCACCCGCAGGCGAAGTACTTCGTCGCCCGGTAGGACCCCGCAACGCGACGTCGGGTCCGCCGACGTCGCCGCACGACCCGGCCTGCACCACGGTGGCCCCGCGCGACGCACCGCTGCGACGGGACGGCGCACGCGGCAGGGGCGTGGGTCTCCCCCCACGCCCCTGCCGTGCTCCCCCGGACGGCGATCAGTCGTCGGTCTCGATGCGGTGGCTCAGCCGAGCGGGTTGCACGGCGCCACCCGGATCTCCCAGGTCGCCACCGGCTCGTCCCGGTCGCGCCCGGGGGCCCCGTCGATCCGGTCCGTGCACCGGGCACGGCTGAGAAGGCGCTCCAACAGCGCGGTGGGGCGCTGGGCCCGCCGGCGCTGCGTCACGGGTGCGACCGACTCGGCGGCGGCGTCGACCGACCGATCCGGGCCCTGCGTCTCGGCGACGACGATCGTCACCGGCGCGGCGACCGCTGCTGAGCGCACCACCTCGATCTCGGCAACCACCACGGCCAACGGCGCCTCGACGGGCGGGGTGACGGGTTCCACGGGCATCACCGACACCACGGCACGATCGGGGATCACCAGCAGGTCGTCACCGGGCACCGTCGGCCGGAACGGCTCGTCGTCGTCGATCTCCGTGACGGCGGCCCGGAGGCGGCGCGCCGCCGCACCCACGTCGGACCGGGGACGGATGTCGCGCCAGGCGTCGTCGCTCTCGATGTTCTCGTACAGCCGTCGCAGCTCGGACCCGAATCGGGCTGGCTGTGCGGTCGGTACCGCGATCCCCGTCGCCATCGTGCCCTCCCACCTTCGTCCGCCCGGTTCGTGTGGGCCGATCGGCCCATGCGCTGGGTCTTCTGACCTATCGGCCGTGCCGACGAGCCGCTTGAGCGATTCCCGACCGGGCCGGTCGATCGGCGTGGCACGAGCGACTCAGCGGGGCGCGGGCAGGCGCTGCGGGTTGCGCAGCACGGGCGCGAAGAGGTCCCCGAGGCGAGCAACCCGCTCGAGCACGGCGGGGGCCTCGAACAGGAGGCTCGCGCCCTGCGCGGCCGCGTCGACCTCGTCCCAGGTCACCGGCGTCGACACGGTGGGACGGGCCCGTCCCCGCAGGGAGTAGACCGACACCGTGGTCTTGTGGCCGGCGTTCTGGCTCCAGTCCACGAACACCTTGCCGGTGCGCTCGGCACGGTCCATGCGGGTCAGGACCGCCCGGGGATGCTCACGCTCGAGCACCTGGCCCACGGCCAGGGCGAACGATCGCGTGTGGTCGAAGGAGTGGCCCGCGTCGAGGGGGACGTAGACCTGCAGACCCTTGGAGCCCGAGGTCTTCGGGTACGCCGTGAGCCCGATCCCGTCGAGCACGGTGCGAAGCCACCGGGCGACGACCGCGCACTCGGTCAGGCCCGCCGGCGGGCCCGGATCGAGATCGAACACCACCACGTCCGGTTCCTGCGGGGCGGTGGCCCGGGCCAGGGGGGCGTGCAGCTCGAGCGCGGCGAGGTTGGCCGACCACGCCAGCGCGGCGCGCTCCTCGAGCAGGCAGTACTCGACCGGGCCGTTGCGCCACCCCGGGCCCGGCGCGGTGTGCACCCAGTCGGGTCGGGATGTCGGGCAGCGCTTCTCGAAGAACGAGTCGGCCTCGACACCGTCGGGGAACCGCCGCAACGTGATGCAGCGGCCGGCGAGGTGGGCGAGCAGCACCGGCGCCACGCGGAGGTAGTAGTCGACGACCTGGCCCTTCGTGAACCCCGTCGCGGGATACAGCACCTTGTCGGGGTTGGTGAGCCGCACCGTACGGCCGTCGACCTCGACCACGGACGCGGCCCCCGTGCCACCCGAGGCGGTTCCCCCCGGGCTCACGGCGCCAGCAGGGCCCGGGCGACCACGTCCATGCCGAAGGCGGTCAGGATGGCCAGGTAGAGCAGACCCGTCGCCGCCATGACGGCCGAGTACGCACGCTCCTTCAGGGCCAGGCGGGTCACGATCAACAGGCCGCCGGTGGTGACGGCGCACGCCAGCCAGAACCAGCCCAGCAGGCCGTTGTACTGGTCGTCGATGGTGCCGTTCAGCACCGAGACCATGCCCGTCGGCACCAGCCACAGGATCAGCTCCGGCACCCACAGGTACCCCGCCCAGCGCACCAGCTCGAGCAGCGGCGCCCGCGGCATCCCGGGCTGCACGAGATACCAGTGCCCGAGCAGCATGGAGTCACTGACCACCCCGAGGAAGGCGGCGCCGACGAGCAGACGGGCCACGGCCAGCCACACCGGATCGCCGTCGACGACCCCGCTGGCGACGATGCCGACGGCGCCGATGGCGGGGGCGACCAGGTCGAGGCGCGGATCGAACTCGGCGACGGACACGTCCTTGTCGGCCGGGGCGCGGTCGATGCCGGTCATGGCGGCGACGCGGGCGCTGCGCTCCTCGGCGAGGGCCTGCTGGCCGGCGACTCCGGCCTTGCGGCGGGCGCCGGCGATGCCGTTGACCACGAAGGCGGCGACGGCCACGCCCGCCCCGGCGAGGTCGCGGACCCACACCGTCTCGAGGAGCAGGAAGCCGACCGCGGCACCGGCCGCGGCGAACAGGCCGTAGACACCTCGCAGCAGCCAGCCGTAGCCGAGGCTCACCTCGCGACGCCGGGTCGTGACCCAGCAGAAGAGCAGGCCGCCGGTGGCCCACTGCAGCAGGAACGTGGACGCGTCGAGCGGCATCATGCGGTCGGCTCCGGCTCGGCGCGGCAGCACCCACGCACCGCAGCCCCGGGCCCGGACGGGGGTGGGCTCCCGCTCATCGGTCGACCGCCACCAGGTCGTGGTCGACCCGGTTGAGGGCGTCGGGGCCGTCGGGGGTCGCCACGACGATGTCCTCGAGGCGGGCGCCCCACCGGCCGGGCAGATAGAAGCCGGGCTCGATCGAGAAGGCGTTCCCGGCGACCAACGGCGCCGCGTTGCCGGCCACCAGGTAGGGGTCCTCGTGCTCCTCGACCCCGATCCCGTGGCCCGTGCGGTGCACGAAGGCCTCGCCGAGGCCGGCATCGGCCAGCACCCGGCGCGCCGCGGCGTCGACGGCTTCGCCGGGCGTGCCGACGGTGGCCGCAGCCACCCCCGCCGCCTGTGCGGCGCGCAGCGCGGCGTACTGCTCGGCCAACTCGGCAGGGACCTCACCCACGTGCACGCACCGGGTGATGTCGGAGCAGTAGCCCACGCCGTCGGCGCCGACCATGGCGCCCCCGAAGTCGCAGAGCACGATCTCGCCCGGTTGCACCACCCGGTCGCCGGGTTCGTGGTGCGCGCTGGCGGCGTTCTCGCCCGCGGCCACGATGGCGAAGTTCACCCGGTGGTGACCCTCGGCCAGGATGCGCCGGGACAGCTCGGCGCTGATGTCGGCCTCCGTGCGCCCGACGAGCGGGATCTCGCCGGCCTGCAGCGCCGCCGCGATGCGGTCGACGGCCGCGGCCGCACCGCGCAGGGCGGCGATCTCGTCGGGTTCCTTGACGGCGCGGAGCGGACCGAGCACCTCGGAGGCCGGCCGGAAGGCCGTGCCCGGCAGCGAACCCTGCAGGGCGAGCAGGAACTGGGACCAGGTGCGGTTGCCGATCGCGGCCGCACGGGCCCGACCGACGAGGTCGGCCACGATGGCCACCGGGTCCTCGGTCTCGCCCCAGGGGCGCAGCGCGAACAGCGCCGGTCGCTCCCGGACCCGGGGGGCCTCGAGCGCCGGCACCACGAGGGTGGCGTCGCCGTCGACGGGCAGGACCAGCATCGTGAGGCGCTCCAGGGGCATGGCCTCGTAGCCGGTCAGCCAGGGCAGGTCGGCACCGACCGACAGGAGCAGCACGTCGACCCCCCGGTCGGCCATCGCGGCGCGCACCCGGTCGAAGCGCTGGGCTGCCATGCAGCGCAGGCTACCGGGCCACGCTCGCGGGGCCGAACGCGGGTCCGGACGGGGTCGCGATCACCCGGGCGCCACGCGGGCCACACCCGCTCCGGCGGCCTGTCTGGCGTGGTAGCTGGACCGGGTGAGCGGGCCCGCCTCCACGTGGTCCAGCCCCAGCGCCTCGCCCGCGGCGCGCAGCGCGTCGAAGGTCTCGGGCGGCACCCACCGGTGCACCGGCAGGTGGTGCGAGGTGGGCCGGAGGTACTGGCCCAGCGTCACGATGCGCACGCCCACGGCCGCCAGATCGGCCAGCGCGCCCAGCACCTCGTCGTCGGTCTCGCCCATGCCCAGCACGAGACCCGACTTCGTGGTGCACCCTGCGGCGCGGGCCCGGCCCAGCACGGCCAGGCTGCGGGCGTAGGAGGCCGACGGGCGCACGGCACGCTGCAGCCGGGCCACGGTCTCGAGGTTGTGGTTCACCACGTCGGGCCGGGCGGCGAAGATGGCGCCCAGAGCCGCCGGGTCGCCCTTGCAGTCGGGGATCAGAACCTCGACCTGCACCCCCGGGTTGCGCCGACGGATGGCGTCGATGGTCGCCACGAAGCCACCGGCCCCCCCGTCCGCCAGGTCGTCCCGGGCCACGGCGGTGACCACGGCGAACTCGAGTCCGAGGCGCGCCACCGCCTCGGCGACCCGCTCCGGCTCGTCCACCGCCAGCGGCTCGGGCCTGCGGGTGTCGACGAGGCAGAAGCCGCAGGCCCGGGTGCAGCGCTCCCCGTTGATCATGAAGGTGGCGGTGCCGTCGGCCCAGCACTCCGACAGGTTGGGGCAGCCCGCTTCTTCGCACACGGTCACGAGGTCGAGCTCGCGGAGGGTACGGCGCACCCGCAGCGGCCCCTCGCCCAGCTCCACCCGGGCCCGCAGCCACGGCGGCTTGCGCTCGGCGAGGTGCAGCCCCGACGTGACGCCCGCCTCGGCCAGACGACCCCGCAGCCGCACCGAGGTGCCCGGCTCCTGCCCGGCGCCGGCGCTCGACACGGCGGCAGTCCCGCCGGCAGCCGCCGTCCCGGCCTCGGCGATGCCGCTGCCGGGGAGCACCGGCGCGCCGGGACCGGCCCCCCGGCTGAAGGGCGCCAGGTCCTCGGGCCGCTCCCGCCACGCCACGTCGGCCCGTTCCACCGGACGGTCCGCAGCCCACGCCTGCGCCGCTCGCGCCACGACGACGTCGACCACGTCGCGCACCGAGACGTCCACGCCCTCGGCGGCCAGGGAGGTCACACCCTTGTCGGCGATGCCACAGGGCACGATGTGGCCGAAGTAGGCGAGGTCGGGGCGCACGTTCAGGGCGAAGCCGTGCATGGAGCGGCCTCGGGTGAGGCGCACGCCGATGGCGGCGATCTTGCGGGGCGCCGACGATCCGGGTGCCACCCACACCCCCGGATACCCCTCCAGCCGACCGACGTCGTCGAGGCCCACGTCGTGCAGGGTGGCGATGACCAGGTCCTCCACGGTCCGCACGTAGGCCACGGTGTCGGCCATGCCCCCACCGCCCTTGCCGGGCACGGTCAGGATCGGATAGCCGACCAGCTGCCCCGGGCCGTGGTAGGTGACGTCGCCCCCCCGGTCGGTCTCGACCAGCTCGGCACCGACCGAGGCGGGCTCGACCAGCACGTGTGCCGGGTCGGCCCGCACCCCCAGCGTGTAGACGTGGGGATGCTCCAACAGCAGCAGGTGGTCGTCGACGCCGTCGAACAGCGCCCGCTGCAGGGCGTGGGCGTCGCGGTAGCGCACCGTGCCCAGCCAGCGCACGCGCAGCGGCCGAGCCGCCGACGGGTCGCCGACCGGGCTCAGAGCTCGGCCTCCCAGTCCCGCGTCTCGAGCAGGTGCTTGACCTCGGCCAGGAACGCCGCGGCGTAGGCACCGTCGAAGGCCCGATGGTCCCAGCTCATGGCCAGCACCCCGACGGAGTGGATGGCGATGGCCTCGTTGCCGTCGACGTCGGTGACCACGACGGGCCGACGCCGGATGCCGTCGGTCGACAGGATCGCCACCTGGGGCTGGTTGATGATGGGGAGCACGAAGTACGTGCCGAAACTGCCCGAGTTCGAGATGGTGAACGTCCCGCCCGTGACGTCGTCGACGGAGAGCTGCTTGGACCGGGCCCGATCGGCCAGGTCGCTGATCTCCCGGGCGATGGCCCGCAGCCGCTTGTCGTCGGCGTCGTGGATGACCGGCGCCAGCAGCCCCTGGAAGTCGAGGTCGACGGCGAAGGCCAGGTTGACGAAGTTGTGGACCACCAGCTCGCCGTCGCCGACGGTGGCGTTGAGGTGCGGGAAGTCACGCAGGGCGTCGATGACGGCCCGCGCGATGAAGGGCAGATAGGTGAGCCCGAAGCCCTCCTCCTGCTTCCAGGCGTCGCGGTGGCGGCGACGGACGCGCTCCACGTTCTCGTAGTCCACCTCCACCGCGGTGACCGCATGGGGGGACACGTCCTTGGACAGCACCATGTGCTCGCCGGTGCGACGGCGGATGTTGTTCAGCGGCTCGACGGTGTCGCCGCCCGCGGCGCGCCGCGGCGTGGGCTTGCGGGCCGCGGCGGCCGGGGCCGGGGTCGCCGTCCGAGGGGCCGGGGCGGGTGCGGGGGACGGGGCTGGTGCCGACGGGGTCGCGCCGGGGGAGGCCGCGCCGGCCGGCGTGCGGCCGATGACGGCTTCCACGTCGGCCCTGGTGATGCGCCCTCCGAGACCGGACCCGACGACCTCGGAGGCGTCGATCCCAGCGGCGGCGCGCCACCCGACGGTGCCGGCGCGGGCGCCGCTGCGGCCGGTGCCGGCTCAGCGGCCGGTGCCGGCTCAGCGGCCGGTGCCGGCTCAGCGGCCGGCGCCGGGCTCGCCGGCGCGGGGGGCTCCTCCGGCGGGGGCTCGGGTCCTGCGCTCGGCGCAGCGGCGGGAGCCGACGCGGGCACGGCGGACGGGGCGTCGTCGGTGACCACGGCGATCACCTCGCCCACCTCGACGGTGTCGCCCTCCTGGGCCCGGATCTCGGCCAGGAACCCCGCCACCGGCGAGGGGACCTCGGAGTCGACCTTGTCGGTCGACACCTCGAACAGCACCTCGTCCATGGCGACGGGCTCGCCGACCTGCTTGAACCACTTGGTGATGGTGCCCTCGGTGACGGTCTCACCCAGTTGGGGCATGGTGACGTCGGCCATATCGGCGTCCCTCTCGTGTCGTTCGAATCGCTCGTTCGTCTCGATCGGTCGATCGCCGTCGGCGGTGGCGCTGGCGAGGACCGCGTGCGCGGATCAGCCGTGGAGGCTGCGTCCGGTCAGGCTCAACACCGTCTCCCCGAACAGCTCCGACAGGGTCGGATGGGGCTGGATGAACCGCGAGACCTCCTCGACGGTGGCCTCCCAGTTCACGGCCAGGTAGGCCTGGCCGAGCTGCTCGGTGACCCACGGGCCCACCATGTGCACCCCCAGGATCTGCCCGGCGGTGCCATCGGGTCGCTTGGCGGCGATCACCTTCACCAGCCCCTCGGGCTCCCCGACGATGAGCGCCCGACCGTTGCCGATGTAGCGGTGCTTGGACACGACCACCTCGATGCCGGCGTCCTTGGCGCTCTGCTCGGAGTGGCCGGCGAAGGCCACCTCCGGATGGCAGTAGATGCACCACGGCACGCGGCTGTAGTCGATGGGCACCACCGGCTCGCCCAGCAGGTCCCGGACGACCTCCATGCCCTCGGCGAAGGCCACGTGGGCCAGCGCCGGGGTGTCGATCACGTCGCCGACGGCGTAGACGCCGGGCTCGCCCGTGCGCAGCCGTTCGTCGACCTCCACGAAGCCCCGCTGGTCGACGACCACGCCGGTGCCGTCGAGGCCCAGGCCCTGGGTCACCGGACGCCGTCCCACGGAGACCACGACCAGCTCGACGTCGAGCGTCGACCCGTCGGCCAGCGCGACCTGCGTGCCGCCCTCGTGGGGCGTGTGACCGGTCACGGCCACCCCCGTGCGCACCTCGATGCCGCGCTGCTTGAACGAGCGCTGCACGAGCTTGACCGCGTCCTCGTCCACACCGGGCAGGATCTTGGGGAGCGCCTCGAGGATCGTCACCCGGGCCCCCATGTCGACGAGCACCGAGGCGAACTCGCAGCCGATGGCACCGCCGCCGATCACCGCCGCGGTGGTCGGCAGACGGTCGAGCGAGAGGAACTCGTCGGAGGTGACCACCACCCGGCCGTCGACCTCGAAGCCGGGGATCGTGCGCGGCACGGAGCCGGTGGCGAGGAGCACGTGCTCGCCGTGGAGCTCGACCTCGCCCGACGCTCCGCCCGCGACCCGCACCACGTGCCCCGGGTGCAGGGAGCCGACGCCGTCGTAGACCGTCACCTTGCGGTGCTTCAACAAGCCGGACAGCCCGTTGGTGAGCTGATCGACGACGTTCTGCTTGCGGGTCTGGGTGACGGTCCAGTCGACCTCGGGCGGACCGGCCGTGATGCCGAAGCGGCCGGCCCCGAGCACGGCGCGGTACACCGAGGCCGTCTCCAACAGCTCCTTGGCCGGGATGCAGCCCACGTGCAGGCAGGTGCCCCCGAGCCTGCCCTTCTCGACGAGCGCCACGGCCAGACCGGCGGACGCCCCGTAGAGGGCGGCGGCGTACCCGCCGGGGCCGCCGCCGACGATCACGAGGTCGAAGCTCTCGGACAGGGGGATCACCTCAGTGGAGTCTCGGGGCACGACAGGTCCTGACGAGCCTACCGGTCGTCGTCGGCGGCCGTGCCCGACGCCATCGTTCACATCCCGGACACAATTCGGATACAGCGACGAGACAGGAGCCGGTTAGAACGGCCACGATGCACGTGGAGGAGGCACGTCCGTGAACTGGCGCGAGTACCGGTCCGACCGGTTCTTCGACGAGCTCATCGACCCCGCCGGCTCGCCGCGCGACGGTGTGCACGGCGTGGCCGAGTTCCTGGGCTCGCTGGAGCCCGCCGAGCTGCGCCACCGCCAGGAGGCGGCGGAGCTGGCCGTGCGCTCCATGGGGATCACCTTCACCGTCTACAGCGACGGCGACAACATCGATCGGGC
Organism: Acidimicrobiales bacterium; assembly: GCA_025456085.1. GTDB lineage: Bacteria > Actinomycetota > Acidimicrobiia > Acidimicrobiales > Acidimicrobilacustridaceae > JALOLF01. The sequence continues at coordinate 6,546 of JALOLF010000058.1, read as the reverse complement.
CTGGCCCTTCGACATCATCCCCCGGGTGATCCCCTCCGACGAGTGGCGCAGGGTGCGTGCCGGCCTCGAGCAGCGTCTGCAGGCGCTCAACCTGTTCATCGCCGACGTCTACGGCGAGCAGCGCATCGTGGCCGACGGCATCGTGCCCGCGGACCTGTTGGCCCGTTCGGTCAACTACCGGGCGGCCTGCCGGGGCATCGAACCGCCGCTGGGTGCGTGGGCCCACATCTGTGGCAGCGACCTGGTCCGCGGTGACGACGGCACCTTCTACGTGCTGGAGGACAACCTGCGCGTCCCGTCCGGGGTGTCCTACATGCTCGAGAACCGACTGGTGACCAAGCGGGTGTTCCCCGAGCTGTTCCGCAACCTCGACATCCTGCCCGTCGACGACTACCCGGCGAAGCTGGCCGGCCTGCTGGCGGCGCTGTCACCCCGGCCGGGCGAGGCGCCGACCGTGGTGGTGCTCACGCCGGGCATCTACAACTCCGCGTACTTCGAGCACGCCTTCCTGGCCCAGCAGATGGGGGCCGAGCTCGTGGAGGGGTCCGACCTGACCGTCGACGACGACGTCGTGTACCTGCGCACCATCGAAGGCCTCGCCCGCGTCGACGTCATCTACCGGCGGGTCGACGACCTGTTCCTCGACCCCGAGGTGTTCCGGCCCGACAGCGCGCTCGGCGCACCCGGGCTCATGCGGGCCTGGCGGGCCGGCAACGTCGCCATCGCCAACGCGCCGGGCGCCGGTGTGGCCGACGACAAGGTGGTCTACGCCTACGTCCCCGACATGATCCGCTACTACCTGGGCGAGGAACCCCGCATCCCCAACGTGCCGACCTATGTGTGCGACCGCGACGACGACCGGCGCTACGTCCTCGACCACCTCGACGAGCTCGTCGTGAAGCCGGCGAACGAGTCCGGCGGCTACGGCATCGTCATCGGCCCCCGGGCTACGGTGGAGCAGCTGGCCGAGTGCCGAGCGCAGGTGCTCGCCGACCCCCGGAACTTCGTCGCCCAACCCGTCGTCAACCTCTCCACCGCCCCGACGCTGTGCGACGGCGAGGTCGCAGCACGCCACGTCGACCTCCGGCCCTTCAGCCTCTACGGGGAGGGCTTCAGCTACGTCACCCACGGCGGGCTCACCCGTGTGGCCCTGGTGGAGGGGTCACTGGTGGTGAACAGCTCCCAGGGTGGCGGCAGCAAGGACACCTGGATACTGGACCCACACGGGTGAGTCAGAATGCACGGCCGGCCCCGCCGGCCCCGAGGAGGAGCACGCGCATGCTGCTGTCGAGAACGGCCGAGGCGGTCTACTGGGTCGGCCGGTACCTGGAACGGGCCGAGGCGACGGCCCGGGTCCTCTCCTTCCACACCGAGCTGTTCCTCGACCTGCCACGCGCCGCAGGCCTCCGGTGGGAGCCCCTGCTCGCGGTCACCGGGAGCAGCGACACCTTCGAGGAGGCCTACGGGGAGGCCGACGAGGCCTCGGTGGTCACCTTCCTGGCCGTGGACATGCACAACCAGGGCTCGGTCCTGGCGTCGCTGGCACAGGCCCGGGAGAACATGCGCACCACCCGCCCCGTCTTCCCCCGCAGCGCGTGGGAGGCGGTGAACTCGCTGTACCTGCGCAGCGGGGACGGCGCCGCCGGCGTCTGCCACCGGGGTCACCGCCACGAGTGGCTGCAGGGCATCATCGCCGACCTGCAGCGCCTGACCGGCCTGCTCGAGGGGCACATGTGCCACGACGAGGCCTACGCCTTCCTGCGCGTGGGGCGTCACCTGGAGCGCGCCGACATGACCACCCGGGTGCTGGACGTGCGCGCCGCCTCGCTGGTGTCGAGCCCGAGCGACATGCGCCCCTACGCCGAGGCGCAGTGGTCGAACCTGCTGCGCACCCTCACGGGCTACCAGATCTACCGGCGCAACGTGTCGTCGCGGGTGCGGGGTCGGGAGGTGCTGCGCTTCGCGCTCCAGGACCCCCGCTTCCCCCGCTCGGTCGAGTACTGCCTGACCCAGATGGCCCACGGCCTGCTGGAGCTGCCGAACCACGACCGGGCCATGGCGGACTGCGCCGCCGCGCAGCGCCTCATCGAGGACGCCAAGGTCGCGGACCTGCCCTGGGAGCACCTGCACGACTACGTCGACGAGCTGCAGCTCCAGCTCGGCCGCATCGACGAACGCATGGCGGGCACCTACTTCCGGGCCCCCGTGAGCTCGCCCACGGTGCTGCTGGCCACGGCATGATCGACCGTGCCCGTCGGACTGGCCCATGATGGAGCGGTGATCCCGGGTACCGGGCTGCTCGAGCCGTACCGCAGCGACGCCGCCTTCGACGAGCTCGTCGCACCCGACGGACGCGTCCGCACCCACTGGTCCCAGGTGATCGGCGCCCTCCAGCAGCTGGGCCCCGAGCAGCTCCGCGCCCGGCACGCCGAGGTGGAGCGGCTGCTGCGCAACGACGGCGTCACCTACAACATCCACGGCGATCCGACCGGGCTGGGCAACCCGTGGTCCCTCGACCCGCTGCCGTTGCTGATGGGCAGCGAGGAGTGGGCCGGCATCGAGCAGGGTGTCGCCCAACGCGCCGAGCTGTGGAACCTGGTGGTGGCCGACCTCTACGGGCCACGGGAGCTGCTGCACCGCGGCGTCCTGCCACCCGAGCTGGTGTTCGACCACGACGGGTTCCTGCGCCCGTGGGACGGGGTCACCCTGCGGGGCCCGCACGAGCTGTTCCTGTACGCCGCCGACCTGGTGCGCGGACCCGACGGCTCGATGGTGGTGCTCGGCGACCGGGCCCAGGCCCCGTCGGGAGCCGGCTACGCGCTCGAGAACCGCGTCGTGGTGTCGAGGGTGTTCCCGAGCCTGTACCGCGACGCCCAGGTGCACCGGCTGGCCCCCTTCTTCCGGGCCCTGCGCGGCGGCCTCGCCGCGGTGGCACCGGAGGGCACCGAGGACCCCCGGGTCGTGATCCTGTCCCCGGGACGCTTCAACGAGTCCTACTTCGAGCACGCCTTCCTGGGCTCCTCGCTCGGCTACCCGGTGGTGGAGGGCCCGGACCTGACCGTGCGCCAGGGCCGGGTGTGGCTGCGCGCCCTGGGCGGCCTGGAACCCGTGGACGTGATCCTGCGCCGGGTGGACGGCTGGTGGTGCGACCCGCTCGAGCTGCGGCCGGACTCCCGGCTGGGCGTCCCCGGCCTGGTCGAGGCGGCCCGACGGGGCGCGGTGTCGGTCGCCAACCCCCTCGGCACGGGGGCGATCGAGAACCCGGGGCTGATCGGCTACCTGCCGGCGATGGCACGCCACCTGCTGGGTGAGGACCTGGCGCTGCCCTCCCCGCAGACCTGGTGGTGCGGCGACGAGACCGACCGCGCCCACGTGCTGGCCAACCTCGACCGGCTGGTCCTGAAGCCCACCTCCCGGGGTGCCGGGCAGTCCTCGGTGTTCGGGTGGGAGCTGAGCACGTCACAGCGCGACGCCCTCCGGCGCCGCATCGCCGGCGAACCCCGACGCTGGGTCGGCCAGGAGCGCGTCGAACCCTCGACCAGCCCCGCCCTGCTGGGCTCGAGCCTCGAGGCGCGGCCCACGATCGTGCGCACCTACGCCGTGGCCCGACGGGAGGACTACCTCGTCATGGCCGGGGGCCTGGTCCGCGTCGCCCCGTCCCCCGACAACCTGCTCATCTCGGGCCAGAGCGGCGGCATCAGCAAGGACCTGTGGGTGCTCGCCTCCGAACCCGAGGCCCAGGCCGGGCTGTGGGTCCGCTCCGACGGCGCTCCCCCGCTGGCCGAGCCGAGCATGGCCATGCCGTCGCGGGCCGCGGAGAACCTGTTCTGGCTGGGCCGCTACGCCGAGCGGGCCGAGGTCACCATCCGCCTGCTGCGCTGCATCATCGACCGCCGCAACGACTCGGCCGGCGATCTGAACCCGTCGGTGGTGGCGTGCCTCCACGGCCTGTTCACCGCGCTGACCCACCTGACCGCCACCTACCCCGGCTTCGTGGGCGAGGACGCCGACGCTCGGCTGGCCGACCCCGACGACGAGCTGCGGTCGGTGGTGGCGGCGACCGACCGGGAAGGCAGCCTGGCGTCCAGCCTGCGCTCGCTGCTCGCTGCCGCGCACGCCGTCCAGGACCAGCTCTCCTCGGACACCTGGCTGGTGGTGAGCAACCTGGAACGGGAGCTCGATCAGCTCGACCAGCCCTCGGCCGACCCCGATGCCGACGCCCAGATCGCGCTGGCCGGCATCATCAAGAGCCTCCTCGCCCTGGCAGGACTCGGCATGGAGAGCATGGTGCGCGATCCCGGCTGGCAGTTCCTCGACGCCGGTCGCCGCATCGAGCGGGCCATGCTGCTGCTCACCCTGTTGCGATCCACACTCGTACCGGTGCGCGACCGGGGCACGGAGAGCCTCATGTTCGAGTCCGTGCTCAAGGCCGCCGAGAGCATCATCACCTACCGCCGCCGCCATCGGGCCAACGCGCAGCTCGGGACCCTGCTGGACCTGCTGCTGCTCGACGCCACGAACCCCCGGTCCCTCGCCTACCAGCTCGACCGTCTCGCCGAGGACGTGGGTGACATGCCCCGCGAGCGCCAGACACGCCTCAGCGAGGAAGAGCGCCTCATCCTCGACGCCTCGACCCGGTTGCGCCTCGCCGACCTCGACGCTCTCGGCACCGGCCAGGACGCCGTGCGCTGGGAGCTCGACGCCCTGCTGACCGAGCTCCACGACCTGCTGTCGGAGACCGCAGCGGCGATCGACGCCCATCACTTCACGCACCTGCCCCGCCAGATCATGGTCGGTCAGCCCGGTCTGCTCGATGCCGGCAACGGTGACGCCCCATGAGGTTCCGGGTCGTGCACCGCACCGAGTACCGCTACACCAACGAGGTCAGCGTCGGCCACAGCATCGCCCACCTGCTGCCCCGCTCGACCGAGTTCCAGCGCTGCCGCGCCGGCTCGGTGGTGATCGAGCCCCGTCCCGACGACAAGCGGGAGCACACCGACTACTTCGGGAACCGGGTCGTCTACTTCTCCCTGCAGGACCCCCACGACCACCTCTCGGTCAGAGCCACATCGGAGATCGAGGTGTGGGCTCGTGACGTACCCGAACCGCCTCCGACGCCATGGGACGAGGTGCGCGACGCGCTGCGGAGCTCGACGGCACGGGAGCTGCTGGCCGCCCGCGAGTACGTCCTGCCGTCGCCGTTGGTGCCGGTCACCTCCGAGCTGGCGGCCTACGCCGCGCCCTCCTTCACCCCGGGTAGACCCCTGGCCGAGGCCGTCGTCGACCTGGCGCGGCGCATCCACGACGAGTTCGTCTACGAGCCCGGCGCCACGTCGGTCGCCACCCCCGTGGCCGACGTGCTGGCGCACCGCCGAGGCGTCTGCCAGGACTTCGCCCACCTCGCCATCGGGTGCGTGCGGGCCATGGGCCTCGCAGCCCGCTACGTGAGCGGCTACCTGGAGACCGAACCGCCACCCGGCGCGGAGAAGCTGGTCGGCGCCGACGCCTCGCACGCCTGGGTGTCGGTGCTCATCCCCGGGTGGGGCTGGCTCGACCTCGACCCCACCAACGACGTGCCCGTCGACGACCGCCACCTCGTGGTCGCCCATGGCCGCGACTTCGGCGACGTCACCCCCCTGAAAGGCGTCGTGTTCTCCCGGGGCGGCGACCACGAGCTGATCGTGGCGGTGGACGTCACCCGCATCGACTGACGCGACCACCGGGGACGGGCCGGGCAGCGCAGCGCGTTCAGGTGGCGATGAGCAGCTGGATCACGAAGGCGGCCAGGATGGCCACGCCGCACAAGAGAGAGAGCAGGATCAACTTGCGGGTGCTCATGACCGCCCCAGCCTACGCGAGGCGCAACGGCGCTCCCCACCCACGCGCCTAAGCTCTCCCGGCCGGACGACGCACCCGGTGACTCCGGCCCGCGGCGCCGGCTCCCCCGCTCCCAGAGGAACCGATGGCAACCGACATCCCAGGCGCCCCCACCGACCGCTCCAGCTCCGCCGATCGCCTCGTCGTCGTCGGCCAGGGCTATGTGGGCCTCCCGCTCGCCATGCGCGCGGTGGAGGCAGGCTTCGACGTGGTCGGCTTCGACGTCGACGAGCACCGGGTCAAGCGCATCGCCGCGGGCGACTCCCCCGTCGAGGACATCACCGACGAGCGGCTGCGGGCCGCCCTGGCGACCGGCCGCTACCTCGCCACGAGCGCCGGCGCCGACTGCCGGGACTTCGACGTGGCCGTCATCTCGGTGCCCACCCCGCTGCGGGAGGGCGCGCCCGACCTCACCTACATCGAGGACGCGGCGCGGGACCTGGCCGGGCACCTGCGCCCGGGGGCGTGCGTGATCCTCGAGTCGACGACCTATCCGGGCACCACCGAGGAGCTCGTGGCGCCCATCCTGGAAGAGGGCTCGGGCCTGGTGGTCGGCCGGGACATCCGCCTGGGCTACAGCCCCGAGCGCATCGATCCGGGCAACGCCACCTGGACCTTCGAGAACACCCCCAAGGTCGTCTCCGGGGTCGACGCCGACTCGCTGACCGC
>JALOLF010000275.1 GCA_025456085.1 Acidimicrobiales bacterium | reverse complement strand
GCCACGAACCGCGCGGCCGCCGCGCCGCTGCCCTCGACGCCGCGTGCGACAGTGGCGTTCGCAGCGGCCCCCGGGGCTGTCACGGTGTCATGGCGACACCCGCGCAAGGTTCGTCCCAAGGCGTTGGTCGGGTTCCGCCTGCGGTTCTCCAGCAACGGCGGTCGATCCTGGTCGCGCCCCGTCCGCCTGGGACCCGAGCGCCGGAGCCTGACGGTCAGCGGCCTGAACCCCGCGGCTCGCTACACCTTCCAGATCCGCACCGTCACGCGCAAGGGGAAGGGCGCCTGGACACGGGTGGCGCCCCCTGTCACGCCGACGGTGACGACCCCGACCGTGGCGACCCCGCAGCCGCCGATCGTGCCCGACCCCGTGGTGGGACCCACGACCGAGGCCCCGGCTCCGGTGCCCACTCCGAGCCCGGTGGCCCCGACCCCGCGGCCCTCGACCAGCGCGCCGGCCCCGACGCCCAGCCCGACCGGGGCGACCGGCTCCCCCAGGCCGTCGACGAGCTCGCCGGCCCCCAACCCGACCACGCCGGCGCCGAACCCGACCACGACCTCGCCGGCGCCGAACCCGACCCCCCAACCCGACCACGCCGGCGCCGAACCCGACCACGACCTCGCCGGCGCCGAACCCGACCACGACCTCGCCGGCGCCCAACCCGACCACGACCTCGCCGGCGCCCAACCCGACCACGTCCTGGTGGGCCCCCGCGAAGGGCACCTCATGGCAGTGGCAGCTCACCGGGACCATCGACACGAGCGTGAACGCGGCCGTGTTCGACATCGACGGCGAGGATGCCTCGGCGGCAACGGTGGCGGCCCTGCACGCCAAGGGGGCCAAGGTCATCTGCTACTTCAGCGCCGGCTCCTACGAGAACTGGCGCTCCGATGCGGGCTCGTTCCCAGCTTCCGTGCGCGGCAAGCCGCTCGATGGCTGGGCCGGTGAGAACTGGCTCGACGTGCGGGCGCTCGACATCCTGCTGCCGATCATGGAGCGGCGCATCGCCAACTGCCGGTCCAAGGGCTTCGACGCGGTCGAGCCGGACAACGTGGACGGCTACAGCAACGCCTCCGGGTTCCCGCTCACCGCTGCCGACCAGATCGCCTACAACAAGGCCCTGGCCGACATCGCCCATCGCTATGGCCTGGGCATCGCCCTGAAGAACGACCCGGACCAGGTGAAGGCCCTGCAGCCCTTCTTCGACTTCGCCGTCGTCGAGGAGTGCGCGAAGTACAACGAGTGCGCCGCCTACGCGCCCTTCACGGCCGCCGGCAAGGCCGTGCTCCACGTCGAGTACAGCGGCACGTTGGGCTCCTTCTGCCCGACCACGGCCGCCCTCGGCTTCTCGAGCATGCTCAAGCGCCTCGACCTGGACGCCTGGCGCTCGCCCTGCCCCTGACGCCGGCGGCCGACGGCCGACCTATGCTCAACGCATGAGGCGTGGCTCGATGGCCCCAGCGCTGGCCTCCATGCTCGCGCTGGGGCTCATCGCCGGATGCACGACCTCGGCGCCGACGGACGACCCCTCCCCTCCGCAGGCCCGGGGCTCGTCCCCGGCACCGGGACCAGCCGTCGGGGTCGGGACCCCCGCCGTACCGGTGGTGGGTCGATGGCGACCGCGGCCGGGGCTCTCCTGGCAGTGGCAGCTCTCCGGCCGGGTCGACACCTCCGTGGGCGCCCGCGTCTTCGACATCGACGGCGCCGACAACTCAGCCGCGACGGTTCGTTCCCTGCACCGCAAGGGCGCCAAGGTGATCTGCTACATCAGTGCCGGCTCGTGGGAGCGCTGGCGCGGGGACGCGACTGCATTCCCCGCGTCAGTCCTGGGCCGACGGCTGGACGGCTGGCCGGGTGAGCGGTGGCTCGACATCCGGCGCACCGATGTGCTGCTGCCGATCATGGAGCGCCGCATCGCCGACTGCCGGTCGAAGGGGTTCGACGGGGTGGAGCCCGACAACGTCGACGGGTACGCCAACAGGTCCGGCTTCCCGCTCACCGCCGCCGACCAGCTCGCCTACAACCGCGCCATCGCCCGTCTGGCCCACAAGCACGGCCTCGCCGTCGGCCTGAAGAACGACGCCGAGCAGGTGCGCGCGCTGGAGCCCCACTTCGACTTCGCCGTGGTCGAGGAGTGCGTGGCCTACGACGAGTGCGACGCGTACCGCCCGTTCATCCGCGCCGGCAAGGCCGTCTTCCACGCGGAGTACCGCGGCAGCATGGCGCGGATCTGCCGTGAGTCCGAGCGGCTCGGCCTGTCGACGATCAAGAAGCGGCTGGACCTCGGGGCCTACCGGCGGACCTGCTGAGCAGGGAACCGGAGGGCCACGCCGTTCCCTGCGCGTGACGCCTACGGGGACTCGACTGCGGCCAGGAGCCACGGCCAGTAGGTGGGCAGGGCCCGATACGGGTTGGCGCCGGTGAGGTCGGTGACCCAGAGCTCCGACACCCCGCAGCGCCGGGCGCGCGCCACCGTCCGCCGCGCCGATTCCCGGCCGGCCCCGTGCACGACCCACGCCCGACCCGGGCCGGCATCGATCCGCGCGGACCGATCAGTCGGGCGCCTGCTGAGGACCGCCGCGGCCTCAGGAGGCCCCTCATGCTCCACGAGGCCGTCGAAGTGGCGAGCCACCTCGACGGTCGTGCGTGTCCCCGGGTTCGCCGTGAGGTGCGCCGCGCCGGTGGAGGTGCGCAACAGGTCGGCGACGTCGCCGGTGTGCCGCACATCCCTGGAGGGTGCGCAGTCGAGGAAGTAGCCGAGCATGCCGTACCACCGACGCCACGTGGCTGCCTCGCTGACGAGGACCTCGAGCGGCTTGCGGGCATACGCGAGGTCGAGGTAGCCGAGCATCGGGATCCCGAGCGAGTCGAGTCGGCGGACCTCGCTGACCCATGCCGGGTCGCGCACCCGGCCCGGCCCGCTCCCGGGGTTGATGATCACATGGCCGACGGCGGGGCCCGCGTCAGCGATGGCATCCCAGAGGGCCCGTTCGGTGCCCGGGTAGCCATAGGCGGGGACGAGGAGC
>JALOLF010000057.1 GCA_025456085.1 Acidimicrobiales bacterium | reverse complement strand
CAACCCGGAGAACATCAAGTACCTGCGCACCAAGCGCGAGCGCATGGGTCACCTGCTCGAGGGCCTCGACGATGTCCTGTGAGCGGCCGAGCGCCCCGTTGCCGACCGTCCCGGTCGTGCACCGCTGAGGAGGGCCGCGGCCCCGGATCGGAGGAACGGCGATGTCCACCAACTTCAAGGCGGGCCATGCGCTCACGGGTGAGGTCGACGGCACCGGCATGCGGGTGGCGCTGGTGTGCGGCCGCTTCAACGACCTGATCACGAACCGCCTGCTGGACGGGGCGATGGCGGGCCTCGCCATCCACGGGGTCCGGGAGGACGACGTCACGGTGGTCTGGGTCCCGGGTGCCTTCGAGATCCCGTTGGCCACCAAGGAGCTGGCGATGACGGGGCGCTACGACGCCGTCATCGCGCTCGGGGCGGTCATCCGTGGTGACACCGCCCACTTCGACTACGTCGCCGGGCAGTGTGCCGAGGGCATCCTGCGGTCCGGGCTCGACACGCGGCTGCCCATCGTGTTCGGGGTGCTCACCACCGAGAACCTCGAGCAGGCCCTGGTGCGCTCCGAACCGGAGGGCGACAACAAGGGCGAGGAGTCCGCCCGCACGGCCATCGAGATGGCCGACCTGCTGCGCCGCATCCGACGCGGCGACTGAACGGCCCCGGCTCCCGACCGGTTTCGGCGGCGGGGGCCCCGTTCGCTACCGTGCTGGCCATGCTCAAGCTGGTGCTGCCGAAGGGCTCGCTCGAGAAGGCGACGCTGGACCTCTTCGAGGAGGCCGACCTGCGGGTCAGCCGCGACTCCTCGGTCAGCTACAAGGCGACCGTCGACGACCCCCGCATCGCCGAGGTGCGGATCCTGCGCCCCCAGGAGATCCCCGTCTACGTGGCCGAGGGGCTGTTCGACCTGGGCATCACCGGTCGGGACTGGATCGAGGAGACGGCCAGCGAGGTGGAGACGCTGGGCGAGCTCCGCTACTCGAAGGCGACGACCAACCCGGTGCGCATCGTCGTGGCCGTGCCCGCCGACTCCCCGGTGGCGCGGGTCGAGGACCTGCCCCACGGCCTGCGCGTCTCCTCGGAGTACCCCGAGCTGACGCGGCGCTTCTTCCGGGACAAGGGGATCGAGGCCGACATCCGGCTCAGCTACGGCGCCACCGAGGCCAAGGTCCCCGACATCGTGGACTGCGTGGTCGACATCACCGAGACCGGTCGGGCCCTGCGCGCCGCGGGGCTCAAGATCATCGACACCATCCTCGTGTCCTACACCGAGCTGGTCGCCAACCCGGCCAGCCACGCCGACGCCGAGAAGCGGCACGCCATGCACCAGCTCCGCACCCTCCTCGAGGGCGTGCTCGAGGCGCGTGGCAAGGTGCTGGTCAAGCTGAACGTGCCGGGGGACCGTCTGGCCGAGGTGATCGGGCTGCTGCCGGCCATGAAGACGCCGACGGTCAACGAGCTCTACGGGGGCACCGGCTACGCGGTGGAGACCGTCGTGCCCAAGAGCGGCATCAACACGCTCATCCCGGCCCTCAAGGACGTCGGCGCCACCGATGTCATCGAGCTGCCGATCGCCAAGATCGTGCACTGAGGCCGGCGGCGAGCGGGCAGGGGACACGGCGATGCCGACCGGTGTGGTGAGCAGCTTCGACGAGGCCCGGGGCTACGGCCTCGTCACCGCCGACGACGGCACGGAGCTCTTCTTCCACTGCACCCAGATCGCCGACGGGACGCGGACCATCGAGGTGGGTCGGGCGGTGTCGTTCCGGGTGGTTGCCGGCCGGCGGGGCCGCTGGGAGGCGGCGGAGCTCGACGGACGGCCCTGAGCCCGGTCCGCCGGGCGCGCGCTCAGCCCAGGACGGGCCGGCGCAGCAGGTGTGCCTCCTCGGCCGGGAGCCGGTGGGCGTCGTGCAACGGCGCCCCGGGCACGAGTCGTTCGACGACGTCGGGTGCCTCGGCCTCGAGGCCCTCCTCGGCGGGCCACGCCTCGGCGACGCCGACCAGCGCGGTCACCGCCGCGTAGCCGTCGCGCACCAGGCCCTCGTCGGTGTCGGACGCGAACGGGAACTCGTTGGCCCGGAACTCGAACTGCAGGCCGGTCTCGGGGTCCGCGGTGGCGATGGCGGCGCGCACCTCGCCGAACGGGGCGAGACGCGCCCAGCGCACACCGCGCACCTCCTCGAGGGGGAGCGCGGGCACGTTCAGGTTCAGCACCGACCGGGGCGGGGCCGTGACGACCAGGTCGAGCAGCCGCACCGCCAGCGCGGCCGCCGTGTCCCAACGCCAGGGCGGCGTCGACTGCACGCTGACCGCCAACCCCGACAGGCCGAAGTTCTGGCCGGTCAGGGCCGCACCCACCGTGCCCGAGTGCAGGATGGCGCGGCCGGTGTTGAGGCCGGGGTTGATGCCCGAGACGACCAGGTCCGGCAGGGGTCCGAAGGCGCCGAGGCGGGCGGCGAGCACCGCCATGCCCGGTGGACCGGCCACCGACCAGGCCTCGACGTCGCGCCGGCCGGGCACCTCGCAGCGGGTCACGTCGATGCGATCATCGGTGTGGACCCGTCCCAGGGCGGCCCCCGAACCGCTCCAGTCCCGGTCCGGCGCGACCACGACGAGCTCGTGACCGGTGTCGGCCATGGCTGCCGTCAGCACGTGCAGGCCCTCGGAGTCGATGCCGTCGTCGTTGGTCACCAGGATGCGCACCGCGCCAGCCTACGGGCGCTGCGGTGAACGCCGGACGGGCCGTCGGTGAACGGCTGCTGACTACGATGCCTGCGTCGGCGTCGGGCCGATGCGAAAGGGGACCCCCATGAAGGAGCTCGTCTACCACCGCATGTTGTTGCCGGCGGCCGATGCCCACGCCGACAAGGTGGGGTTCGTCGACGGGGAGTACCGGGCCACCTTCGCCCAGCACCTCGACCGGGTGGGCCGCGTCTCGCAGGCGCTGTCGAGCGGGCTGGGGGTCCGGCGGGCGGACCGCTTCGCGGTCATGGCCCTCAACAGCCACCAGTACCTCGAGCTGTGGCACGCGGCGTTCCTCGGAGCCGGCGTCATGAACCCGCTCAACCTGCGCCTGGCGCCCAAGGAGCTGGTCCACATCCTGCGGGACTCGGGCACGCGGGTGGTCTTCACCGACTTCCTGTTCGGCGCCATCATCGACCAGGTCCGCGAGGAGGCGGGCATCGAGCAGGTGGTGATGATCGGCGACCCCGGCGACACCCCCTGCGACCTCACCTACGAGGACCTGTTGGCCCAGCACGACCCGGTGCTCCCCGACGAGCCGGAGGAGGACGACCCCGTCGTGCTCATGTACACCGGCGGGACCACGGGCCTGCCCAAGGGTGTGCTGCTGGACCAGCGGGCCGAGATGCTGAACATCTACCACGTGGCCATGCTGTGGGGTCTCGACGAGCACATCGTCAACCTGAACCAGACACCCATGTTCCACGCCGCCACGATGGGTGGCGTGCTGGGCGTGCCCGCGGCCGGAGGGTCGTCGCGCTTCGTGCCGCTCTTCGACGCCGGCAAGGTGCTCGACACGATCGAGTCCGAGCACGTCACCTGGACGGTGATGGTCCCCACCATGATCGGCATGGTGCTCAACCACCCCGAGTTCAAGCCCGACCGCCTGCGCTCGCTCGAGGTCCTCACCTACGGCGCCTCGCCCATGCCCACGGCGCTGCTCGAGACCCTGCTCGCCCTCTACCCGGACCTGCGCATCTTCCAGGGCTACGGCATGACCGAGGCCTCGGCGGTGCTGACGGTGCTGGGCCCCGAGGAGCACCGCCGCGGCGGAGCCCTGCTGCGCTCGGCCGGGCGCCCGGTGCCGGGCGTGTCGCTCAGCATCCAGGACGCCGGGGGCAACGCGCTGCCCCACGGTGAGACCGGCGAGGTGTGCGCCCGGGCCGGCAACTTCATGCGGGAGTACTGGAACCAGGCCGAGGCCACCGACGAGGTGTTCCGCGGCGGCTGGTACCACACCGGTGACGCCGGCTACCTCGACGCCGACGGCTACCTGTTCCTCGTGGATCGGGTCAAGGACATGATCGTCACCGGCGGCGAGAACGTGTACTCCGTCGAGGTGGAGAACGCCGTGGCCACGCACCCGGCCGTGGCCCAGGTCGCGGTCATCGGCGTCCCCGACGAGCGGTGGGGCGAGGCCGTGCACGCCATCGTGGTGCTCAAGCCGGGGGAGACCGCCACCGAGGCCGAGATCATCGAGCACGCCCGGGAGTACATCGCCGGCTACAAGCTCCCCAAGAGCGTCGAGTTCCGCACCGAGCCCCTGCCCCTGTCGGGTGCGATGAAGGTCCTCAAGCGGGACCTGCGCAAGCCCTACTGGGAGGGCCAGGACCGCGGCATCGGCTGAACCCGTGTCCGGCGCGTCGGGCTGACCCGACGCGCCGTGACGGCCGAGCTCCGGTCAGTCGCGCGGGCCGCCCTGCTCCCTGCGGAGCTGCACGAAGGCCATCTGGATCTGGCGCAGGGCCTCGCGCAGGGTGAGGCCGTCCTCGCCCAGCCGGTCGGCCACGAGCTCCAGCGAACCGGCCATGGCGTCGATGGCGAGCTGCGCGTCGTCGAACCGCGGCGGCTCGGCGCTGAGCTTGATGGCGGCCACCTCGTAGAGCCCCATGAGGTGGTTCGCGACCAGGTGCGCGGCCGGCGTGGCGATGATCTGCTCCTGCACCTCGGCCATCTGGGCCATGAGCTGCTCGGCCTGGGCGCGCTCCTCGGGAGAGAGGTCGTCGAGGGACGGCCCGCCGACCACGCCCGCGGCGCCCGCGGCGGGCGGTGGCGGTGCCGACGGCTCGTCGCGGCGCCGGTTCACGGGGATCTCGCCGCCTGGGGTCCACAAGCTCATGAAGGTGCTCCGATTGGGGGGAAGAGGGGCGGGCGCGCCCGCGGCACACGCCGTGGTCGCTTCCGCGTCGTGTCGCTGGTACTCTACGCCCCTGACAACCAACCGAAAGCGGGGCAACCGCCCCCACCCGGCCACCGCAGCCGCTCCCGAGCGGCGCTCCACGAGTGCGACGGGTCGCGACGAGTCCCGGTCTCCGGTCTTCCGGTAGCGCGGGTGTCGGCTTTCCGGCGCCCGCGTCTTCGCGTGTGGGCGCCGCTGCGTATCCGCCACGCGAAGGGAGGACCCCCGCTTGACCAGGAGTGACCGGCCATAGCTGCGCCGACCAACAACGAACCCCGCATCAACGAGCGCATCCGAGCGCGCGAGGTGCGGCTCGTGGGCCCCGACGGCGCACAGATCGGCATCAAGCCGCTGCCCGAGGCCCTCGCCATGGCCCGTGAACTGGAGCTCGACCTCGTGGAGGTCGCCGACAAGGCGAACCCGCCGGTCTGCCGGATCATGGACTACGGCAAGTACAAGTACGAGGCGGCGCAACGGGCCAAGGAGTCCCGCAAGAAGAGCTCGAACGTCTCGGTCAAGGAGATGAAGTACCGCCCCAAGATCGGTCAGGGCGACTTCGACACCAAGACCAAGAAGGTCGAGAAGTTCCTCGGCGAGGGCCACAAGGTCAAGGTGACGATCATGTTCCGGGGCCGGGAGGTCTACCACCCCGAGCTGGGCAAGAAGATCCTCGACGCGGTCGCCGAACACGTCGTGCACGTGGGTCGGGTCGAGATCTACCCCCGCCTCGACGGGCGGAACATGACCATGGTCCTGGCTCCCGACAAGAAGGCGCAGGCCGCCCACGCGAAGTCCCGTCGCGGCGACGGCGAGGAGGGTGGGACCCCAACGCAGCCGGCGGTGCAGGCCCCGGCCGGGGAGTCCGAACCGCAGCCCGCCCCCCAGCCGGTCGGCGCCACGGCGGACGCCTCCGAAGCAGCTCCCGACACCGACAACTGAGCACCCCGGCCCAGGTCCTGCCCGGCTGCCGCCGCCAGCGGCTCCGGTGCGTGGGCCGGTGCGTCCATCCGAACGACCCCCCTGGAGAGGTCCCATGCCCAAGATGAAGACCCACAGCGGCTCGGCCAAGCGCTTCAAGGTCACCGGCACCGGCCGGCTGGTCCGCCGCAAGTCCAACCTGAACCACATCCTCGGCAAGAAGTCGGCGCGTCGCAAGCGCCGCCTCACCGGCGAGTTCGAGCTCGCACCCGGTGATGCCGCCCGGGCCCGGCGTCAGCTGGGCATCTGATTCGCAGGGGAGCCGCGCCGCCCCCTCGTCCGCCCCCTCGAAAGGAGTTCCCCATGGCCAGAGTCAAGCGGGCCGTGCACTCGAAGAAGCACCGTCGCAGCACCCTCGAGCGTGCCAAGGGCTACTACGGCAACAAGAGCCGTTCCTACCGCGCCGCCAACGAGCAGGTGCAGCACTCGCTGCAGTACGCCTTCCGCGACCGCCGCGCCCGCAAGGGCGAGTTCCGCAAGCTGTGGATCCAGCGCATCAACGCCGCCTGCCGGGAGAACGGCATCTCCTACAGCCGCTTCATCGCCGGGCTGAAGGCTGCCGACATCGAGGTCGACCGCAAGGTCCTGGCCGACCTCGCCGTCACCGACCCCGCGGCGTTCGCCAAGCTCGTCGAGGCCGCCGACGCGGCCCCCGTGGAGGCGCCCGCTTCGTGAGCGGCCTGTCGGCCCGCAACCCGGCCGTGCAGCACCTGCGGCGCCTCTCGGGGCGCCGCGGTGCGCGTCTGGCCGCCGGGCAGTACGTCGTGGAGGGGCCCACGCTGCTGGCCGAGGCACTGCATGCGGGCGTCGACGTGGAGGTCGTCTACGTCGACGAAGCCGCCTCGCACGAGGTGCGGGCGCTCGCCGCGAAGGCGGGAGCGAGCGGTGCGAGGTGCCACGAGGTGCGCACCGGTGTCCTCGACCACGTCACCGATGCCGTGACCTCCCAGGGGGTGGCTGCGCTGGTGCATCGACCGGGCCGTGGGCTCGAGGAGATCGCCGCCAGGGGCGCGCCGTTCCTGGTGGTCCTCGACGGGATCGCCGACCCGGGCAACGCCGGCACCCTGCTGCGCTCGGCGGAGGCGGCGGGCGCGGCGGCGGTGGTCGTCGGTCCCGGCGGTGTCGACCCCTTCGCCCCCAAGACCGTGCGGGCCTCGGCGGGCGCGGTGTTCCACGTCCCGATCGTCGAGGTGGGCGAGCTCCCTGCGGCGTTGGCGGCGCTGGCCGAGGCCGGCTGGCGGCTGCTGGGCACGGCCGCCGCCGACGGCACGCCACTCGAGGACGCGGACCTGTCGGGGCCCGTCGCCTTCGTGCTGGGCAGCGAGGCCCACGGCCTGGCCCCCCCGGTCGCCGCCCGGCTCGACGGGCTGCTCACCATCCCCATGGTCGGCCGCGCCGAGAGCCTCAACGTGGCCATGGCCGGCACGCTGGTGGTGTTCGAGGCGGCCCGTCGTCGTCGGTCCGCGGCGTGACCAGCGCGACGGGGCCGATCCGATTGGACGTCACCTCCTGCGAGGGGCAGGGTTAGCCGACCATGATCGACGAGATCCGCCGCATCACCGACGAGGCCCGGGCCGGCATCGCCGCGGCCTCGACGCTCGAGGAGCTCCGCGCCGTCGACGCCGCCGTGTTCGGCAGGAGATCGGCGCTCACCGTGCTCAAGCGCGGCCTGGGTGGCCTCGGTCCCGACGAGCGGCGGGCCGCCGGTCTGGCACTCAACGACGCCCGCGAGGCGCTCGAGACCGAGCTGGCGGCGCGCCGTCGCGTGCTCGAGGCGGCCGAGCGTCGCGCCCGGCTCGAAGCCGAGCGCCTCGACCTCACCGAGGTCGAACCCGCCCGCCGCCGGGGCAGCATGCACCTCGTCACCCAGACCGTGGAACGGCTGGAGGACGTCTTCGTGGGGATGGGCTTCACCGTGTCCGAGGGGCCCGAGGTCGAGACCGACTTCTACAACTTCGAGGCGCTCAACATCCCCGCATCGCACCCGGCGCGGGGGATGTGGGACACCCTCTACGTGGAGCTGGGCGAACCGGAGTCCACCGTCCTGCGCACCCACACCTCGCCGGTCCAGATCCGGGTGATGCAAGCCCAGGAGCCGCCCATCCACACGGTCATGCCCGGGCGGGTGTTCCGACGCGACACGGCGGACGCCAGCCACATGCCGGTCTTCCACCAGATCGAGGGGCTCGTGGTCGACCGGGACATCAGCTTCGCCGACCTGGCGGGGACGTTGGAGGAGTTCACCGCGGCCTACTTCGGGGGCAGCATCCACTCCCGCCTGCGGCCGTCGTACTTCCCGTTCACGGAGCCCTCTGCGGAGTACGACATCAACTGCCTGTTCTGCGAGGGCACGGGTTGTCGGACCTGTGGCGGCACGGGCTGGATGGAGCTCGGCGGGTGCGGGATGGTGCACCCCAATGTGTTCCGGGCCGTGGGCTACGACCCGGAGGAGTGGCGGGGGTTCGCCTTCGGCTTCGGCATGGACCGCCTGGCCCTGAACCGCCACGGCGTCGACGACATCCGCGAGCTGTTCACCAACGACGTCCGGTTCCTCGAGCAGTTCTGACCCTGGGGGCTGACTGGGATGGTTGATCGCCCATGAAGGTGCTGTTGTCCTGGCTACGGGAGTTCGCGCCCTTCGAGGGCGAGCCCGTCGCGCTCGGCGAGGCGATGAGCGACCTCGGCATGGCCGTCGAGTCCCTCGACGTGATCGGCGGCGGGCTCGGGGGCATCGTGGTGGCGCGGGTCCTCGACCTGCGACCCCACCCCGACGCCGACAAGATCCAGCTCGTCGACGTGGACCGGGGCGACGGCGAGGCACTGCAGATCTGCTGCGGTGCGTTCAACATGGCCGTCGGCGACCTCGTGCCCCTGGCCACGCTGGGCACCGTCATGCCCGGCGGGATGAAGATCGAGCGTCGCAAGCTGCGGGGCCAGTGGTCCAACGGGATGCTGTGCTCGATGCGTGAGCTCGAGCAGGGCGACGACCACGCCGGCATCTGGATCCTGCCGTCCGATCTGGAGGTGGGCGCCGAGGTGCGCCGGGCGCTGGGGATCGAGCCCGACGTGCTCTACGACCTGGAGATCAACCCGAACCGCCCCGACGCCATGTCCGTGGCCGGGGTGGCCCGCGATCTCGCCGCCCGCCTGCGGCTGCCCTTCGCCGTGCCCGAGCCCGTCGTGGCCGAGGTCGCCCCTCCGCTCGGGGGGCTGGCGCGCGTCGAGTTGGTCGACCCCGACCTGTGCGGGCGGTTCCTCGTGCGCGTCCTGCGTGACGTGCGGGTCGGGACCTCTCCGGCCTGGCTGGCCCGACGCCTCACGCTGGCCGGCATGCGCCCCATCAACAGCGTCGTCGACGTGTCCAACTACGTGATGCTCGAGCTGGGCCAGCCCAACCACACCTACGACCTCGACAAGGTGCCCGGCGGGCACCTCCGGGTGCGTTGGGCCCGCGACGGGGAGCGGATCGTCACCCTCGACGACGTGGAGCGGGTGCTCGGCTCCGGTGACGGCGTCATCGCCGACGGCGACGACGCGGCCATCGGGATCGCGGGGGTCATGGGTGGTGCGTCCACCGAGATCTCCGACGACACCACGGCCGTGCTGCTCGAGATGGCCTGGTGGCAGCCGATGGCCATCGCTCGCACCTCGCGGCGGCTGGGGCTGCGCAGCGAGGCGTCCATGCGCTTCGAACGCGGTGCCGACCCCGAGGTGGCCGACCTGGCGGCGCGGCGGTTCGCGCAGCTGCTGGCGGACAGCGGAGCCATGCTGGCGCCGGGCGTCGTCGACGAGCGCGGCGAGCTGCCGGATCGGGCACCGGTGCGCATCCGCACCCACCGGGTCAACGCCTACCTCGGGACCGACCTCGACGTCGGCACCATCGGCGGGCTGCTCACCCCCATCGGGTTCGACGTGGCCCCGGCCGGCGCCACCGGGGACCCGGTGTCCGGGGACCTCGACGTCGTCGTGCCCAGCTTCCGCCCCGACACCGTCACCGAGACCGACGTCATCGAGGAGATCGCCCGGCACTTCGGCTACGGCCGCATCGGCAAGACGGTGCCGACGTCGGCTCGGGCGGGCGCGCTCACCGACCGCCAGCGCGAGCGCCGGGTCCTGCGCCAGGTCCTGCTCGGCCTCGGTCTCGACGAGGCCATGCCGTTGCCCCTGCTCGCGCCCGAGGACCTGGTCCGGGCCGCGGCACCCGAGGACCCCGTGCGCCTCACCAACCCGCTCACGGCCGAGGAGTCCGTGCTGCGCACCTCGCTGCGTCCGGGTCTGCTGAAGGCCCTCGCCCACAACGCCTCGCACCGTCGCGTGGGCGTGCGTCTGTTCGAGATCGGCAAGGTCTTCCTCGCGCCGCCCGAGGGCCAGCAGTTGCCCGACGAACGGGAGTACCTCGCGGCCATCGCCGGCGGTGCCGACGCCCGGGAGGCGGTCGAGGCGTGGACGACGGTGGCGTCGGCGCTGGGCGTGCGGGACTGGTCGCTCGTGGCGAGCGAGCCCGAGGGCCTGCACCCGACCCGCTCGGCGCGGATCCTGGTGGGTGGGGTCGAGGTCGGTGTGGTCGGTGAGATCGACCCCGCGGTGCTCGACGCCTTCGCCGTTCCCGAGCGGGCGGCCTGGCTGGAGCTGGACCTCGACCGCCTGCTCACCGCCCCGCACGGCGATCGGCGCTACCGCCGGATCAGCCGGTACCCGTCGAGCGACCTGGACCTGGCCTTCGAGTTGGCCGACAGCACACCGGCCGCGGCGTTGCGCGCCGCCATCGTGGAGGCCGCCGGGGAGCTGCTCGTGGGTCTGCGGCTCTTCGACGTGTACCGCGGGGCCCCGTTGCCCGACGGGGTGCGCAGCCTGGCGTTCGGGCTGCGCCTGCAGGCCGCGGACCGCACCCTGACCGACGACGACGTGGCCGAGCTGCGACAGCGTGTGGTGCGCGACGTCGAGTCGGCGCTGCCGGCGCGCCTGCGCGGCTGACGTTCCGGGCCGTCCCCGGCGACATCCGTGCCCGGGTCGGGCCGGCAGCCTAGGGTGTGCGCACGGGCGGTCCCCCGGCGGCCGCGGACCGGTGAACGCGAGGTGCTCGGAGGCGTCCTTGCTCAGCAAGCTCCTGTTCGGTGTGCAGACCTCCCCGCAGACGAAGATGATCATCGGGCTGGCCTGGGTCGTGGTGGTCCTCGGCGTCGTCGTCGGCGTCACCCAGGACTGGAAGGTGGGCCTGCTGTCGGTGATCGTGGGCCTCGTCGCCGTGGCGGTGCTGTCTCGGGGCTTCGCCTCGCACGACGCGAAGGTGGCCACCAGCGAGCAGCTCGACCGCATCACCGGCGACGTCGACCCCGACGTGCTCGAGCACCTGGTCGACCACGCGAAGCAGGAGACGTCGCCCAACAAGGTGGTGGTGGGCGAGGTCGACCCGGAGGAGCTCCAGCACCTCCGCGATGCCGACGGCGCCTGACCGGCCGGGCCCACAGGTGTCCCCGCGCGACGACCCCGGGGAACTCGCTTTGCATGTTCATGCGATGATCCGTAACTTGTTGCGGTGATTCGAGTCGGCATCATCGGCGCGTCGGGCTACACGGGAGCGGAGCTGCTGCGGCTGTGCGCGGGCCACCCCGCACTTCGCGTGGAGCTGGCCACGGGTGACACGCAGGCCGGCACCCGGGTGGCGTCGTTGTACCCGAGCCTGTCCGCCGCCTATCCCGACCTCGTCTTCGCCGGCTACGAACAGGGTGTCGCCGACGGGCTCGACGTGGTCTTCTGCGGCCTGCCCCACGGTGCCTCGCAGGCCATCGTGCCCGGCCTGCTGGGCAAGGTGGGTCGCGTCGTCGACCTGGCGGCCGACTTCCGGTTGCGGGACCCGTCGCTCTATCCGACGTGGTACGGCGAGGCGCACGAGGAGCCCGATCTGCTCCGGGAGTCCGTCTACGGGCTGCCCGAGCTGTTCCGCGACGAGCTGAGCGACGCCCGTCTCGTGGCGGCGCCGGGGTGCTACCCGACGGCCGCCACCCTGGCGTTGGCCCCGCTCGTGCGCGACGGCCTCGTCGACGTGCAGGGCATCGTGGTGGACGCGGCGAGCGGGGTGAGCGGCGCCGGGCGACCGCCGAAGCCCAACACCACCTTCTGCACCGTGGACGAGGACTTCACGGCCTACGGGCTGCTGGGGCACCGCCACACCCCCGAGATGGAGCAGAACCTCTCCCGGGCCGCCGGCGGCGCCGACGTCTCGGTGCTGTTCACGCCGCACCTGGTGCCCATGAATCGCGGCATCCTGGCCACCTGCTACGCCCGACCGACGGCCGAGCACACGACCGAAGCGCTGCTCACCCGATACCGCAGCGCCTATGCCGGCGAGCCGTTCGTGGTCGTGACCGACGGCTCGCCGTCCACGAAGGCCACGCTGGGTTCCAACACCGTGCACGTGACGGTGCGTGCCGACGAGCGCACCGGCTGGGTGGTGGCCATCGCCGCGCTCGACAACCTCGTCAAGGGCGCGTCCGGCCAGGCCGTGCAGTGCGCCAACATCCTGTGTGGTCTCGACGAGACCACCGGCCTGAGCACCGTGGGGGTCTACCCGTGAGCGTGACCGCCGCCGAGGGTTTCGTGGCCGCCGGCGTCGCCGCCGGCGTCAAGGCGTCGGGCGAGCCCGATCTGGCCCTGGTGGCGACCCACGACGGCCGGCCCGTCGACGCGGCGGGCGTGTTCACCCAGAACCGCATGTGCGCGGCCCCGGTGCAGGTGAGTCGCCACCACCTGCAGGTGGCCGACGGACGCGCCGCGGCCGTCGTGCTCAACAGCGGCAACGCCAACGCCGCCACCGGGGAGCCCGGCGTGCGCGACGCGCAGTCCATGTGCTCGGCGGTGGCCGCCGAGCTGGGCTGCGACCACCACCACGTCCTGGTCTGCAGCACGGGGCTCATCGGCATCCCCCTGCCCATCGAGCGCATCGAGGCGGCTGTGCCGTCGCTCGTCGCGGCACGCACCGCCGACGGCGGCGCCGCCGCGGCCCGGGCCATCATGACCACCGACACCAGGCCCAAGGAGGTCGTGGTGCGAGGCGCGGGCATCACTGTCGGGGGGATGGCCAAGGGCGCGGCGATGCTGGCCCCGAACATGGCGACGATGCTGGCCGTGCTCACCACCGACGCCACCGCGACACCCGAGCAGCTGCGGGCGGCGCTGCGCCACGGCGTGCGCGACTCGTTCAACGCGCTGAGCGTCGACGGCTGCACCTCCACCAACGACACGGTGCTGCTCTTGGCGTCGGGTCGGCGGGCACCCGTCCCGCAGGCCGACCTGGAGCGGGCGGTGGCCGACGCCTGCGCCAGCCTGGCTGCGCAGATGGCCGCCGACGCCGAGGGCGCCACCAAGGTGGTGCGGGTCCGGGTGGTCGGTGCGTCGTCCGACGCGGAGGCGTCCCGGGCGGCCCGGCGTGTCGCCGAGAGCCCCCTGTGCAAGTGCTCCTGGTACGGCGAGGACCCGTACTGGGGGCGGGTGGCGAGCGAGCTGGGCAGCGCCGGGGTGCACGTCGACCCGACGCTGGTGTCGATCGCCTACGGCGACGTCACCGTGGCGCGTCACGGCGTCGAGGTGGACCACGACCGCGAGGCGGTCCGCGCCCATCTGGCGGGCCGCGAGCTCGAGTTGACCTGCGACCTGGGCGTGGGTGCCGGGCGGGGCGTCATCCTCACCAACGACCTGACGCACGCCTACATCGACGAGAACCGGGGGACGTCGTGAGCGCGGTGGGCGGACCCAACGAGCGCGCTGCGGTCCTGGTCGAGGCGCTGCCGTACATCCGGCGCTTCTGGGGATCCACCTTCGTCGTCAAGTACGGTGGCAACGCCATGACCGACCCGGAGCTGGCCCTGCGCTTCGCGGAGGACGTCGTGCTGTTGCACTCGGTGGGCATCCGCACCGTGGTCGTCCACGGCGGCGGTCCCCAGATCGGCGAGCTGATGCGACGTCTGGGCAAGGCGTCGGAGTTCCGTGACGGTCTGCGGGTCACCGACGCCGAGACCCTCGACATCGCCCGCATGGTGCTCGTGGGCAAGGTCAACCGCGACATCGTGTCGGCCGTCAACCGGCACGGGCCCATCGCCGTGGGGCTGTCGGGGGAGGACGCCGGGCTGATCGTGGCGGGGGAGCGCAGTCCCGAACTGGGCTTCGTGGGCGACGTGGAGGACGTCAACCCCCAGATCATCGAGCGGCTGCTGGCCGAGAACCTCATCCCCGTGGTCTCGACCATCGGCTCGGACCTGGCCGGCCAGTCGTACAACATCAACGCCGACACCGTGGCCGGTGCGCTGGCGGGAGCACTCGGCGCCGAGAAGGTGCTGTACCTCACGGACGTGCCGGGGCTGCTGCGCGACGTGGAGGACGCCGAGTCGCTGATCCGCCACACGACGGACACCGAGATCGCCGAGCTCATCGAACAGGGCGTGGTGAGCGGCGGCATGATCCCCAAGGTCGGCGCCTGCCTCGACGCCCTCGAAGGGGGCGTCGGCGCCGCCCACATGCTCGACGGCCGCATCCCCCACGTGCTGCTGCTGGAGGTGTTCACCGACGCCGGCGTCGGCACCATGGTGACGAGGGACGCCGCATGAGCGCACCGCAGCACCGGGCGGCGATGGGCGCACCCGACTCCCTGGCCCACTGCCCGTTCATGCCCACCTACGGCCCGCCGCAGGTCCAGTTCGTGCGCGGCCAGGGCACGCAGCTGTGGGACCGCGACGGCAACCGCTACCTCGACTTCCTGAGCGGCCTGGCGGTGACCAGCCTCGGCCACGCCCACCCCGAGGTCGCCGACGCCGTGGCCGAGCAGGCCCGCACCCTGGTGCACGTGTCGAACCTGTTCGGCAACGACGTGGCGTGGCACGTCGCGGTCACGCTCGACCGGCTGCTCGGCGGGGGCGGGCAGGTGTTCTTCTGCAACTCCGGGGCCGAGGCCAACGAGGCCGCCCTCAAGCTGGCCCGCAGGTTCGGCGGACGGGGGCGCCACGTCGTGGTGAGCGCCTTCGGCTCGTTCCACGGGCGCACGCTGGCCACGCTGCACGCCACCGGGCAACCGGCCAAGCACGAGGCCTTCCAGCCGCTGCCCGAGGGCTTCCGACACGTCCCGTGGAACGACCTCGACGAGCTGGCCCGTGCCATCGACCCTACGGTGGCCGCCGTGCTGCTCGAGCCGGTGCAGGGGGAGGGCGGCGTGAACCCGGCCACGCCCGAGTACTTCCAGGGGGTGCGACGGCTGTGCGACGAGCGCGGCGTGCTGCTCATGGTCGACGAGGTGCAGACCGGCCTCGGCCGCACGGGGACCTGGTTCGCCCACCAGCACTTCGGTGTGGTGCCCGACGTGGTGACCATGGCCAAGGCGCTCGGCAACGGCATGCCCATCGGGGCCTGCTGGGCCCGGCGCGAGGTGGCGGCCGCCTTCGAGCCCGGCGATCACGCCACCACCTATGGCGGCCAGCCGCTGGCGGCCGCCGCGGCCCGGGCGGTGTTGGCCGTCATGGAGCGCGAACGCCTGCCCGCACGGGCCGCAGCACGGGGCGAGCGCCTGGGGCAGGCGCTGGCGGCGCTGCCGGAGGTGGCCTCGGTGCGGGGGCTCGGGCTGCTCCTCGCGGCGGAGTTGGCGCCCGGCCTCGACGCCCGGGACGTGCAGGCCACGCTGCTGGCGCGCGGGCTGGTCGTCAACGCCGTGACCCCCACCGCCCTGCGGTTGGCCCCGCCGCTGACCGTCTCCGAAGAGGAGCTCGACGAGGCCGTGGCGCTGCTGGCCGAGGTGCTGGCGACGACGGAGGCGGCACCGTGAGCGTCGGCGACGGTCGGCGCCGGGGCGGCGACCACCCCCGCCTGGGCAAGAAGCAGCGTCAGCACCTGATCGCCAAGCTGATCGAGACGAACGTGATCAACAACCAGGTGCAGCTCGTCGATGCCCTGGCCGTGGAAGGCGTCGTCGCCACACAGGCGACCGTGTCGCGCGATCTCGACGACCTGGGCGCCATCAAGGTGCGGGTCCCGGGCGGGGAGAGCGCCTATGCCATCCCGGAGCTGCCCAAGGAGCAGGTGGCGCCCGAGGACCACCTCCGCCGCGTGTTCGGCGACTGGGTGGTGGAGGTCGGCTGCTCGGGCAACATCGTCGTGCTGCGCACGCCTCCGGGGTCGGCCCACGTGGTGGCCTCGGCCCTCGACCGCTCCGGCATCACGGCCGTACTGGGCACGGTCGCCGGCGACGACACCCTGCTGGTGGTGGTGGCCGAGGGCACGGCGGCCGCGTCGGTGGCCGATCGCCTCGCCGACCTTGCAGGGCTGTGACCACGAAGACGACCATCGCTGCCGCCGGGGAGCGGTGACGAGGACGAACCAAGAACCCCCGATTCAGGAAACGGAGCGGAACACGACATGGCGAAGCGAGTGGTGCTGGCCTACAGCGGCGGACTCGACACCTCGGTGGCGGTGCGCTGGATGATCGAGACCTACGGCGTCGAGGTGATCACGGTGGCCTGCGACGTCGGTCAGGGCGGTGACTGGGAGACCATCAAGGACCGGGCCCGTGCCGCCGGCGCGGTCGAGGCCGTCGTGGTCGACTGCCGTGAGGAGTTCGCACGGGACTTCTGCGGGCCGGCGCTGCAGGCCAACGCGCTGTACGAGAACCGCTACCCGCTGGTGTCGGCCCTGTCACGGCCCATCATCGTGAAGTACCTCGTGGAGGCGGCGCGCATGCACGGCGCCGAGGCGGTGGCCCACGGCTGCACGGGCAAGGGCAACGACCAGGTGCGCTTCGAGGTCGGCATCGCCGCCCTGGCTCCCGACCTCGAGATCCTGGCGCCGGTGCGGGAGTGGGGCATGACCCGCGAGGAGTGCATCCACTACGCCGACCGGTTCGACATCCCCCTCACCGCCACCCGCGAGAAGATCTACTCGATCGACGACAACCTCTGGGGGCGGGCCATCGAGTGCGGCGAGATGGAGGACCCGTGGGCATCGCCGCCCGAGGGCGTGTGGGAGATGACCAAGCTCACCGCGTCCGAGCCGACCGAGCTCGTGATCGCGTTCGAGGACGGCCTGCCGGTCGCCCTCGACGGACGGAAGCTCCCCATGCACGAGCTCATCGCCGAGCTCAACGTGCTGGTCGGGTCCTACGGCTGGGGGCGCCTCGACATGGTCGAGAACCGCCGGGTCGGCATCAAGAGCCGTGAGACCTACGAAGCCCCCGCGGCGCTGGCGTTGATCATGGCCCACCTCGACCTCGAGGCCCTCACCCTCGAGCGCGACCTGCACCACGAGAAGCTCCGTCTCGAGCCCCGCTTCGCGGAGCTGGTCTACGACGGGATGTGGTTCTCGCCCCTCAAGCAGTCCATCGACGCCTTCGTGGCGGCCAGCCAGCGCTACGTGGACGGCGAGGTCCGGCTCCGGCTGGAGCCCGGTCGCTGCATCGTGGTGGGTCGGCGCAGCGAGCACAGCCTCTACGACTACGGACTCGCCACCTACGAGGCCGCCGACTCCTTCAACCACGCCGACTCGGTCGGCTTCGTCCGGTTGTGGGGCCTCGGCATCCAGACCTGGGCCGCGCGCCAGTCGGCCCGGGGCTGAGCCCCGTGAGCACCCTGTGGCACGGCCGCTTCGAGGGCGGCCCAGCCGACGAGCTCCTCGCCTTCACGGTCAGCCTGCCCTTCGACCAGCGCCTGGCGTCCGACGACCTGGCGGGGTCCCGCGCCCACGTGCGGGGCCTCGCCCGGGCGGGCATCCTCTCCGTGGACGAGGCGGAACGGGTGCTGGAGGCCCTCGACCGGGTCGAGCACGAGCTGCACGACGGCACGTTCGCCTTCGTGCCCTCCGACGAGGACATCCACACCGCGGTCGAACGCCGGGTCACCGAGCTCGCCGGTGCGGCGGGCGCGAAGCTGCACACCGGTCGCAGCCGCAACGACCAGGTCGCCACCGACCTGCGGCTGTTCGCACGGCGCGAACTGCTCGGCGTCGCCCGGCGCGTGCTGGCCCTGCAGGACGTGCTCCTGGCCCGGGCCGACGAGGCGGGCGACGTGTACCTGCCCGGCTACACCCACCTGCAGCGGGCCCAGCCCGTGCTGCTGGCCCACCACCTGCTGGCCCACGGCTGGGCCCTGGGGCGCGACCTGGACCGCCTCCTGGCCACCCGGACCCGCCTCGACGTGTCGCCCCTGGGCGCCGGTGCCCTGGCCGGCTCCTCACTGGCGCTGGACCCCGAGGGTGTGGCCCACGACCTCGGCTTCCCGACCGCCTTCGCCAACTCCCTCGACGCGGTCAGCGATCGGGACTTCGTGGCGGAGGCGTTGTTCGACCTCGCGCTGCTGGGCGTGCACCTCTCGCGCCTGGGCGAGGAGGTCGTCCTCTGGTCGACGGAGGAGTTCGGCTTCCTGCGCCTCGACGACGCCTATGCGACCGGCAGCTCCATGCTGCCGCAGAAGAAGAACCCCGACATCGCCGAGCTGGCCCGGGGCAAGAGCGGCCGGCTCATCGGGAACCTCACCGGCGTGCTCGCCACCCTGAAGGGGCTGCCGCTGGCCTACAACCGCGACCTGCAGGAGGACAAGGAGCCCTTCTTCGACTCGCTCGACCAGGCCAACCGGGCGCTCGTCGCGCTGGCCGGCCTGATCGCGACGTCCACGTTCGTCGTGGAGGCCATGCAGGCCGCAGCGGACAGCCCCACGGTGGCGGCGACCGATCTGGCCGAACACCTCGTGGCCGCGGGCATGCCGTTCCGCGACGCGCACGCCGTGGTGGGCGGGCTGGTGCGCACCGCGCTCGAGCAGGGCACACCGCTGGCCGACCTCGTGGTGGCTCACCCCGAGCTGGGCTCGGCGGCACGGGAGCTGCTCGGGCCGGGCGTGGCCGTCACCCGTCGCACGACGCCCGGCGGTGGCGGGCCGGTGCCCTTCGCCGCGCAGCGGGCTCGCTTCGTCGCCCAGCTCGAGATCGACCGCGCCCGGGTGGCCGAGGGGTGAGCGCCGCGGCGGGCGCCCCGACCGGTCGCACGCTGCCGCGGTCGTTCTACCGACGAGACGCCCGGGTCGTGGCGCCCGAGCTGCTCAACAAGGTGGTCGTGCACGACGACACCTCGGCGCGCATCGTGGAGGTCGAGGCCTACGTCGGTGCCGAGGACCCCGGCAGCCACGCCTTCCGGGGGCGCACCACGCGCAACGCCACCATGTTCGGCCCTCCCGGTGGGCTGTACGTGTACTTCACCTACGGCATGCACTGGTGCGCCAACGCGGTGTGCGGCGACGAGGGGACCGGCGCCGCGGTGTTGCTTCGGGCCGGTGCGCCGCTGCGCGGGATCGAGCTGATGCGAGCGCGCCGCCCCCGCGCCAGGCGGGACCGCGACCTGTGCAGCGGGCCGGCCAAGCTGTGCCAGGCGCTGGCCATCGACGGTTCCCTCGACGGCGCCGACCTGGTGACGGCCGACCGGTCGGTGCGCATCGTGGACGACGGGGTGCCTCCGCCGCCGTTGCCGGGGTGCAGCGCCCGCGTGGGTCTCTCCCGGGGCGTCGAGCATCCCTGGCGGTGGTTCGTGTGCGACGACCTCAACGTGTCGAGGGCCCGATGAGCCCGGTGTGGCCCTCGTCGACCTGGCGGGTGCTGGAGGCCGGGGACCCGGGCCTGCACGACGATCGAGACCCGATGCTGGCCCGTCGCCAGCTCGAGGCGTTGGTGGTGATCTCGCCCGAGCAGGCGTCAACCCGTGATGCGATCGTCGCCGCAGCCCGCACGCACCCCGACATCCTCGAGCGCACGTGCCGGCCGGGGCACCTGACCGGCTCCGCGCTGGTCGTCGACGCCGACGCGGCGCGGGTGCTGGTCCTGCTACACGCCAAGCTCGGGCGGTGGCTGCAGCCCGGCGGTCATGCCGACGGGGAGGCGAACCTGGCCGCGGTGGCCCTGCGCGAGGCGACCGAGGAGACGGGCATCGCTGGCCTGCGGGTGGTGGTCCCGGCCATCGACGTGGACGTCCACGAGGTGGAACCGCCGGCCGAGGACGCCCACCTGCACCTGGACTGCCGCTTCCTGGTGTTGGCCCCGACCGGCGCCCGGGCACGCGGCAACCACGAGTCGCGTGCTCTGCGCTGGGTCTCGCCCGAGGACCTCGACGCGCTCGGCGCCGACGAGGGACTGCGCCGCCTGGCCCGTACCGGCCTGGCGGTGGCGCAGGAGCTCAGGAGATGTCGCCCGGGGTGACGCAGGAGGCCATCTCGTTGATCGTCGCGAAGTGGTCGATCGAGCGGGTGATCTGCGTACCGTCGTTCTCGTTCTCGGTCACGTACAGCCGGGCGTCGGGATCGACCCGCAGCCGCTCGGCGTAGTCCCGCCGGTTGGCCACGTAGGTGCCCCAGTCGGCCAGCCACTCGTCGACCTTGGCGCGGTCGTCGGGGTCGGTCGGAGCGATGGCCGCGAGGTCGTCCAGCATCCGCTGGTACTCGTCGGTGGCGGCGTCCACCGCGTCGGCCCGCTCGTCCGGGGTCGGCGTCTCGTAGGCCGGCGGCAAGGCGGCGATGACTGTGGCGGCCTGGGCGCAACGGGTCTCGGCGGCTGCGGCGAAGACCTCGTCGGCCAGCTCACCGGGTTGGTTCGGGTTGGTGGCGGGGTACACGAACAGGGCATAGCCCCACATCACGACCAGCCCCACCACGATGGCCAGCACCACCAGCCGGGCCGGCGTCCAGCGTCGGGGCGCGGTGCCGGCGTCGGTCGGCTCGCGCGGGGCGCTGGCATCGGAGGTGGCGGTCACGGCCCCACTGTGCCAGCCCGACGCGCCACGGGGGAAGCCCGGCGAACCGGCTCCACACGTGATGCTCGGCCGGGGCAGACTGAGCCGCCGCCACCCGGCGGGACGTGCGCGATCCAGGGAGCCGACACCGTGACCGGAAGCGAGATCCTCGACGACCTCCAGGCCCGTGGCCTCGTACAGGACCACACCGGTCTCGCGGTGCTCCGGGCACGGCTCGACGAGGGGCCTGTCACCCTCTACTGCGGCTTCGACCCCACCGCCGACAGCCTCCACATCGGCAACCTCGTGCCCCTCCTGCTGCTGCGCCGCTTCCAGGACGCGGGCCACCGGCCCGTGGCCCTGGCCGGGGGAGCGACCGGCATGATCGGCGACCCCGGTGGGCGCTCCGAGGAGCGGAACCTGCTCGACCGCGCGACGCTCGACCGCAACGTGGCGGCCATCAAGCCGCAGCTGGAGATGCTCCTCGACTTCGAGCCCGGACCCGCCCAGGCCCGGCTCGTCGACAACCGCGACTGGACCGAGCCGATCGGCGTGCTGGCCTTCCTGCGCGACGTCGGCAAGCACGTCACGGTCAACACGATGCTGGCCAAGGAATCGGTGCGCAGCCGCATCGACAGCGAGCACGGCATCTCCTTCACCGAGTTCAGCTACATGCTCCTGCAGGCCAACGACTACTGGTGGCTCCACGAGAACCTGGGGTGCGAGCTCCAGGTCGGCGGAGCCGATCAATGGGGCAACATCACCGCCGGCGTGGATCTCATCCGTCGGCGCTCCCAGGCCGTGGCCCACGCCCTGACCGTGCCGCTGGTGACCCGGGCCGACGGCGCGAAGTTCGGCAAGACCGCCGACGGGGCGGTCTGGCTCGATGCCGGGCGGACGTCGCCGTACGAGTTCTTCCAGTACTTCGTGAACGTCGACGACCGTGACGTGGCGCGGTACCTGTTGCAGCTGACCCTGCTGGACGTGGACGAGGCGCTCGCCGTCGTGGCCGACCACGCCGGCGCCCCCGAGCAGCGGCGCGCCCAGCTCCGGCTGGCGCAGGAGGTCACCCAGCTCGTGCACGGGGCCGAGGCCGCGGGCGAGGCCGCAGCGGCGTCTCGGGGGTTCACACGCCGCGCCGAGGGGTTGTCGGCCACCGACCTCGAGCTCCTCGCCGCGGAGATCCCCACCACTGTGCTGCCGGCTACCGAGCTTGTCGGCGCCGAGCTCGTCGATCTCCTCGTGCGGACCGGGCTGGCGAGCTCGAAGAGCGACGCGCGGCGCACCATGGCCGGCGGCGGCGTCTACGTCAACGACGCCCAGGAGCTCGAGGGGCGTGTGGTGGGCGACGGAGACCTCCTCCACGGACGATTCGTCATGCTGCGGCGGGGCAAGAAGACGCGACATCTGGTGGTGGCGAACTGAGCGCCGCAGGACGTGGCCGCACCTGGCGAAGAAATCCCGATCCCGGGGTTGGCAGGATCGAGGACCAGTGTTATCGTTATCAGCCGCCCCCCGGAAGGGTGAGCGGCCCGGAAGAGCGAGCCAGCGAGTTTGACTCCCGGAAACAGCCACCGATAGAGTGGCCAGCCGCCTCTCCGGTACGCCGGACGGGCACAGAGCAGGCCGAGCGAAGCACTACGCGTCTCGGCACGGCGCTCCTTGAAAACGGAAGAGAAGACGAAAAAGCCAGTGCGGGCGGCATCGTCGACGCAGCGGGTTCGGTCAGCACCTTCGGGTGCGCCCCGTTGCTCAATCGCCGATGCTGTTCGTCATATTCGAGCATCCAACACCCAAGTTGGAATGCCAGTTGGCGACGGGGTTGACCCCTCGTTGCCGGCTCTCCGATCAACTGCCGGACGCTGTGGCCCAGCCACCGCGTCGGGCACGAGATCTCGATGGAGAGTTTGATCCTGGCTCAGGACGAACGCTGGCGGCGTGCCTAACACATGCAAGTCGAGCGAGGTCCATCCAGTGGCAACACTGGGGAAGACCTAGCGGCGAACGGGTGAGTAACACGTGAGGAACCTGCCCTGAAGTCTGGGATAACTCGGGGAAACCCGGGCTAATACCGGATACCTCCCGCGGATCGCATGGTCTGCGGAAGAAAGATTCATCGCTTCAGGAGGGTCTCGCGGCCTATCAGCTAGTTGGTGGGGTAACGGCCTACCAAGGCATCGACGGGTAGCTGGTCTGAGAGGACGATCAGCCACACTGGGACTGAGACACGGCCCAGACTCCTACGGGAGGCAGCAGTGGGGAATATTGCGCAATGGGCGAAAGCCTGACGCAGCAACGCCGCGTGCGGGACGAAGGCCTTCGGGTTGTAAACCGCTTTCAGTAGGGACGAAATTGACGGTACCTACAGAAGAAGCCCCGGCCAACTACGTGCCAGCAGCCGCGGTAACACGTAGGGGGCGAGCGTTGTCCGGATTTATTGGGCGTAAAGAGCTCGTAGGCGGCT
>JALOLF010000056.1 GCA_025456085.1 Acidimicrobiales bacterium | reverse complement strand
AGGGCCGCACGATCACCGACGGCGAAGGGATCGAGGTCGCCGTGGCCGACGACGGCACCCTGACCCTGCGCTCGGGTGAGCGTCGCCTCCACGGCCTGGGCGCAGTCGAGGACCGCGGGGACCGGGGCGACTCGTACGACTTCGATCCCGTCGACGACGACCCGGGGGCCACGCTCCGATCGGTCGCCATCGAACGGCGACGGCACCCGTCGGGCATCCAGCGCCTCGTCGTCACCCGGGTTCTCGACGTGCCCGCCTGTCTGCTGCCTGCCCGGGACCGCCGTTCGCCGGAGACGGTGCCGGTCACCGTGCGCATGGTGGTCCGACTCGCCCCCGGTGTGGGTCGGGTCGATCTGCACGTCGAGACGGACAATGCAGCGAAGGACCACCGGCTGCGCCTGCTGTTCCCGACGGCCGCCCCGACCGAGCGCTTCCACGCCGCGACCACCTTCAACGTCGCCATGCGCACCACCGCCCCGCCGGACACCCACGGCTGGTGGCACGACCCACCCGAGACCTTCCCCCACCAGGGATGGGTCTCGGCGAACGGGCTCACGGTCGGCGCCCCGGGCCTGCCGGAGGCCGAGGTCACCGCCGACGGCACCATCGCCATCACGGTGCTGCGTGCCGTGGGGTGGCTGAGCCACCTGGAGCTGCGCCGGCGCCCGATCCCGGCCGGGCCGACCCTGGTCGCGCCGGAGGCGCAGTGCCCCGACGGGATCGCCGCCCAGCTCACGCTGCGCCTGGGCGAACCCCTCGACGCCGGCCACGACCCCGGGCTCCTGGTCGCGACCGCCCAGGCCGACGAGCTCGGCCTGCGGGGCACACCCGCCGGCCCTGCTCCCCTGCTGGCCGAGGGTACGAGCCTCCTCACGATCGAGCCACCCGCCGTCGTGCTGTCGGCCCTCAAGCCCGCCGAGGACGACGACGGCTTCGTGGTGCGGGTCCTGAACCCCACCGACCGGGCGACCCGGGCCACGATCACCTTGGGCCTGCCGGTGACGGACGCCGAGTCGGTCCGGCTCGACGAGACCCCCGACGGCCGTGCGCTCGACCGCAGCGGCTCCCGACTCACCGTCGCGGTCGGCGCACACGAGCTCCGATCCGTCCGGGTCCGACCGACGTGAGCGGGTCCGTCCGGTCGGTCCCCGGGCCCGCCCGTGCGGTGATGTCCTCGACGAGCCGGGCGAGACGGTCCCGGTGCGAACCCCACCAGTACAGGCGTCCACAGCCCGGGCAGCGGTTGAACCGGTCGTGGTCGCGCCTGGTCCCCGGCTCGAGCAGGTGCTCGATCTCCCGCTTGTCCACCGGCTGGGGGACGTCGTTGCAGGCCAGGCACCGATGGAAGGGCCGGGCCTCGGGGAGCAGGTCGAGGTTGCGGACGACGTCGACCGTCTGCTCGACGGGGTCGTCGTCGCGCACGAAGTAGCCGTGCTCGACGATCGAGCGCCGCAACAGCAGGCGGTCCCGCGTGAGCAGGATGCGGTGCTCGCCGGCCGACGTGCGGGCCAGCTCCCCGTCGTCGGCGTTCCGGTCCCAGCGCGTGTCGAACCCCAGCAGGCGCAGGTTGCGCGCCAACGTCGCCACGTGCACGTCGGCGACGAAGCGGGCGGGACACGGGCGGGGCGAACGCAGCGGCGGGCCCGACGGGCTCGGGAGGCGTCGGAAGCGTGGATAGACGGCGACCCGTTCTCCGCCCTCCAAACGGTGTCCGAGGTCCACCGCCTCGCCGTCGACGAGGATCAGCCCGACCTCGGTGTGCGGGACGCCGAGGGACTCGATGCGGTCCTTCACCGTCGTCACGCCGTAGAAGGCGCCGACGAGGTCCCGTCCGAGATCAGCGGCCGGCACGAAGTCCTCCAGCTCGCCGTAGAAGCGGAAGGTCAGCGACTCCACGAGCTCGATGATCCCCCACGAACGAGGCCTCGGGCCGTCGGGACCATTCCACTCACGCGTACGAGTTGCGCGGCCGATATCCCGTGGGGATCACCTCACCCCGCCACTGCCCCGGCGGGCCACGCGAACACGGAGGAACGCGACGGACGAGCAACCGGCTCCGGTCGGCACGCAACGGCGCGACGGCCGCGCCCGAGCCGTCGCGCTCGCCACGCTCGTGGTCGGCCTGGCGCTGACCGCGGTGCTGACCGTCGTCGTACGGGACTCGACCCTCGAGACGAGGCGGGACACCTTCGAGGTGAAGGCCGACCGGCTCACCGAATCGGTGAACCGCCAGATCGAGCGCTACGTCGACAAGCTCCAGGACATCGGCGCCTTCGTCGCCAACGCACCCGGCACGTCCAACGAGCGCTTCCGCAGCTACGTGACGGACTCGGAGCTGTTCGAGCAGCTGCCGTCGATCGTCGGCGTCTTCTTCATCGCGCAGGTCCAGGCCGCGGACCTGCCGGCCTTCCTCGAGCAGATCCGGGTGGCGAACCCCGACTTCAGCGTCGCCCTCATCGGCGACGAGGTGCGCCAGCCGGATGATCCCTACTACCTGCTGACCTACTACATGCCGGGCAAGGTGGATCTCCTGCTGCCCATCGGCACCGACGTGTCGGCCATCCCGTCGGTCGACGAGCTGATCGGACGCTCGAACGAGACCGGCTCGGGGATCCTCGGCTCGTTCCAGCAGGACCCGGTGCTCCAGGAGATCGCCAGGATCGACCAGTTCGCCGTGCTGGACGGACTCCTGTCGCTCGACTTCTTCATCGGGGTGCCCGTCTACGACGCCGACGGCGCGCCGGGTGGCGACCGACTCCCCATCGGGTGGGTCGGCGCCTCCATCGACGACTTCGACGAGGTCGCGAGAGCGACCACCGAGGGCAAGCCCGACGACGTCGGTCTCAGCCTGGAGGTGAACCTGAGCGACACCGGAACCGGCTCCCTCGACGAGGTCGCCCGCATCGCCGAGCAACCCGGCGAGTCCGGACCACGGTCCGAGGCCGCCTTCGAGAAGTCCGGCTCGTTCGAGGTCGAGGGCGTGAACTGGACGCTGACGGTCTGGAGCCCGGGCGATGCCGACGCTCTCTCTCCGTGGGTGCGCTTCACCGCCGTGGCCGGGCTGCTCGTGAGCGCGCTGGCTGCCCGGCTGGCCCAGCTCCGGCACCTGGCCCGCGACGACGAGCGGATCCTGGCCAGGGAGATCCGCGATCGCGAGCAGTCCCAACGCGACATCCTCGAGTCGGTACCGAGTCCGATGGTGGTCCTCGACGCCGATGGACGCATCACCGGCGCCAACCCCGCGTGGGCGGAGCTGGTGGCGGCAACCGACGGCACGTCGGCCGTCCACCCGGCGACGACGGTGACGACGAGGTCGACGACGACGTATCCCGCTGTGCTCCGGCCCAGCATGCTCCGCGACGGCCAGGGCTTGGTCGACGCCGTCGCAGCGGTGCTCGCCGGACGAGCCGACACAGCCGACGTCGACGTCGCGCTCGAAGAGGGCTCCGGTGGCCGGTGGTACGCCGTGCGCGTCTCCCGCCTCCGGGGCAGCGGCGGGGGTGCGGTGGTGATCCACACCGACATCACCCAGCGAAAGCGCTCCCACGACGAGCTGCGCCTCCAGGCCAGCCGCGATCCGCTCACCGGCGTGCTCAACCGGGTGGCGTTCGGCGAGGCGCTCACCGCCGCGCTCGCCCAGGCGAACACGGGCGGATCTGCACCGGCGCTGCTGTTCATCGACCTCGACGGCTTCAAGCCCATCAACGACACCTTCGGGCACGCCACCGGCGACGCCGTGCTCCGCGCGGTCGCCCACCGCATCGCCGGGGTCGTACGGGCCACCGACCAGGTCGGGCGGCTCGGTGGCGACGAGTTCGTCGTACTCCTCGACCCCGTCCCCGACGCCCGGGTCGCCGAAGCCACCGCCGGTCGCGTCCATCGGGCCCTGTCGACGCCGGTCCACGTGGACGGGCTCGACATCCCGCTCCGGGCCAGCATCGGCGTGGCCCTCGTCGACTCCCTCCGGCACGAGACGGCCGACGGGTTGCTCCAGCGGGGCGACGCCGCCATGTACGTCGCCAAGCACTCGGGCGGCGACCGCTACGTCGTGGGGTGATCCGCCGCAGGACGCGCCCGCTGATCCGGGACCGACGCCGGATCGGTCACCCAGCGGAGCTCGTTCGTGACCTCCGACAGGAGCGGGCGCAGCTCAGCGGGCCCGCATCCGGTTGTTGCGCGGCTGGTGCTCGACCTCGGCGAGACCCAGGTGCTCGAGCACCGGTGGGACGTAGTTGCCGAACCGGCCGCGGTAGCCCTTGCGCAGGCCGTACCACCCACCGACGGGGTTGTCGGTCGAGCGGGCCCAGGCCTCGACCGTGCCGGGTTTGGCGTCCTTCTGCTCGTCGGCGTTGCCGAGCGGCATCCAATCACCGTGGGCGACGAGCATGGCGTGGAGATCCTCGATGCAGCGCAACTGGTAGGCGAGCGTCGTCGACCCGACCCGGATGCGCAGCGCCGGCGGATCCGACGTCTCGTCTCGCCACGCGTCGAACTCCGACGAACCCGGCGGCGTCGTCAGGATCCACGGATCCTCCGCGGTGCCGTTCCCCTCCACGTGATCAGGCATCCACCTGCTCCTCTCGCCGAGACGGGCACCCCGACGGCGCCCCGCCCATCATCTGCACCCGTTCATGACACCATGTGTCATGCATCGAAGGATTCGCTCGGAGCTGTCCTGATGCGCGCCGGACGCCTCCTGCGCCTCACCCTGGTCCTCCAGGACGGACGGCGCCACACCGCCGCCGACCTCGCCGACCAGCTCCAGGTCTCGACACGAACCGTGCTGCGCGACCTCGACACCCTGTCGACCGCCGGCGTGCCCGTCTACGCCACGCGCGGGCCCAACGGCGGCTTCCAACTCCTCGACACCTTCCGACAACCCGACCTCACCGTCCCGCCCGGCCTCGACCGCACACGGGGACCGCTGCGTCGTGTCCGTGTCCGCCTCGCACCGGCAGCGCTGCAGCTCGCCCTGGTCAACGGCAGGCCCGAGGGATGGCGGCCCCGACCCGACTGGTCTCCGCCACCCGACCGCCCGGACTGGCTCGAAGGATCGTTCCGATTCGACTCCTACGACACCGCGCTCCGCGAGCTCCTCGGTCTGGGACCCGACATCGAGATCCTGCTGCCCGTCGAGCTGCGGGCCGCCATGGCGACCGCCGCCGGCCGCCTCGCGGCACTCCACCGGCCGCCGACGTAGGCCCTGCTCGGCGCCGCAGTCCTGCGGTCAACGCAGGTGTCGCAGGCGATCCGTCAGTTGCCCTGCGTAGGCGACGGTCTGCGGCTGGCTCCCCATCTTGTCGGCGAGATTCGGGAACAGCGCGACGGCCTTCGCGGCGAACCGGACCATGAGCTCCGCCGCGTCGACCTCGCCGCGATCGTCACGGATCACCTCGACGACCGCGGCAGCGACGTCGCCCGACGACGAGCCCCGGGTCCCCTTCGGTGCGGTCAGTCCCGCGTCGACCAACATGCCCGCATCGATGATCGACCCGGGGAAGACCACCGACGAGCTGACCCCGGAGCCGGCGAGGTCCTGCCGGAGCGACCCGCTGAAGCCACGAAGCCCGAACTTCGTGGCGGCGTACACCGCGAGCTGGGGCGTGGGGAGCTTCCCACCGATCGACGAGATGAACACGAAGTGGCCGCGCCCCCGCACCAACATCCCGGGGACCAGTTCCCGGGCCAGGACCATCGGCGCGCGCAGGTTGACGGCCAGCGCGCGATCGATCTCCTCGACGGTGAAGTCGTCGATCCTGCCGGCGGCCGGTAGCGCAGCGTTCGCCACCACGATGTCGACGTCGCCCAGCTCGGCGACCAACCTGGTGACGTCATCGGGATCCGCCAGGTCGCAGACCACGACGCGGGCGTCACCCAGCTCGGACGAGAGTGCTCGGAGCTCGGCTTCTCGGCGGCCCGTGAGCACGACCGTCGCGCCCTCGCGGTGCAGGGCTCGTGCGATCGCCCGGCCGATCCCCCCGGATGCGCCGGTGACCACGGCCTTCGACCCGTCGATGTTCATGCGCTCCCCCGGTTCCCGGCTACCGATCACCCTAGGCGAGTGTCCGGGGACGCCCGAGGGACGAACCGCCACGGTGCCGGGATGGGCAGGCGAACTGCGACGAGCGCGTGTGGGCGAGTCACCCTCACCGTCGGGAACGAGCCGGGGATGATCGCGGCGTGCCATTGCGACTTCGGCCAGAAGCGCACGGGCAGCGTCTTCCAGGTCGCGGCGTACTTCGGGCCCGACGAGCCCTTCG
This sequence comes from Acidimicrobiales bacterium, assembly GCA_025456085.1. Lineage (GTDB taxonomy): Bacteria > Actinomycetota > Acidimicrobiia > Acidimicrobiales > Acidimicrobilacustridaceae > JALOLF01. The sequence goes on along the minus strand of JALOLF010000056.1, from coordinate 16,904 downwards.
AGATCGTCGGCGAGACCCGGGCCTGCAACGGCATGGAGATGGACGGCGTCCCGAGCGTCAGAGGCGCCCCGGTCACGTACCACTTCTGCCCGACCTGCGACTCGACCAGGTGCTGGGACGAGCAGGGCTCACGCCGGGCGGTTCCGGTCGGCAACGTCGTCGACCCGAACCTGCCGGCTCCGACGATGGAGGTGCACACGGCCGATCGACACCAATGCGTGCCGGCCATCCCCGGCGCCCAGCAGTTCCCCGCCGAGTTCGGGTGAGCGAGGCGAACGACGGCCTCTGTCGCCTGTCGGGACGGGAGCGGTGGCGATCGCCAGTTGGCGGAGATGCGCGGTGGCGGGCGTGCTGGTGGGGGCAACGGCGGCGGTCGGCGCTCCGGCGTCCTCGGCCACGTCCCCCGGCACCGACGGCAGGATCGCCTTCGACAGCGACCTCGTCCCCGCACCCCAGACCCTCCACACCGGCGGCTGACGGCACGATCCGGGGACGGGACCGATGAGCCGGCGGACTCCGTTCGGCGTTCGAAGCGCACGCGTCGGGCTGGTGGCCCTGGTTGCCGTCGTCGTCACGTCGGCGGCATGCGGGTCGAATGACGGGTCGAGCGGCGACGCCGGTGCTGCGTCGACGGCGTCGCCGGGCACTCCTACGGCGGCCTGACCGCCATCGCCGCGGTGGCCGGCCTTCCCGACTGGGAACCCGCCACGATCACCACCCACCTACGCCCTTCCGGATCCGGAACTGCCGCCACCGGTGATCGACTGACCGGGCGACGTTCCGCAGGTCGGGCCGGCCCAGCGTTCGATCCCGCCAGCTGCGCCCCGCAACCGGCGGGATCAGGTGGGCATCGCCCATCGCGGCCCTCCCGCGGGCCGCGGGCAGGGAGCTCGAGGGTCGTCAGGACGAGAGCAACTCGGCTTGGATCGGAGCGGGGAACCGCATCGTGAAGCGGGTGTCGCCCAACACGTCCTCCAGCGCGCGCGCCGTCGCCTCGACCTGCGCACGGCGAGCCGGGGACACCTCGGTGAGCCACCCGAGCGCGATGGTGCCGTCCTCGCGTCGGACCCAACTACCCACGACGCGGCCCTCGACCCAGATCGTGGGTCCGGCGTTGCCGTTGCGGTCGACGACGTGCGACGCGACCCCGGGGTCGAGGTACCAGCTCCGCTCCTTCCAGCCCATCGTCGTCGGATCGAGGCCGGGCAGGAGCGCGACCCACGTCGACGACCCACGCACCGCGTCGAGATCGTCGGGTGCGAGCCACGCGTCGACGTCACCCTCGGCGCTCTCCATGGCGACCACGACCGCGCCCGCGTCGTGCAGCGCGCGTCGGGTGTCGCGCAACGTCCAGCCGGTCCACCACTGCACATCGGCGGTCGTTGCGGGGCCGAACGCGTGCAACCAACGTCGCACCAGCTCGGCGGAGGCCGCAGTTGGATCCATGCCGACGATGCCCCCCGGCACCCAGTCGTCCATCGCAGCCCAGCGGTACTGGCTGCTGATCCAGGAGCCCAACGGGCGGCTCCGCACCACGACACCCTCGAAGCCGAGGTGCAGCAGGACGCGCACGTGTGCCTGTTGGGTCGCGGCGTACCGCTTGCCCGGCGACAGCGCGATCGGTTGCCGCAGGGCGGGCACGGCCTCGCCGAGCTGACGCGTCGACGCCTCACCCGCCCGGTGCAGGGCAGCCAGGACCTGCTCCTTGGCCGACGCGATCCAGTCGTCGCCGTGCTCGGAGATGCCGTTGTCGGCGAGCAGCTTCACGAACCTGCGGTGCTCGGGCCCCAGGAGCTTCGTCGTCGACGACGCGTGGGCCGACCGCGCCGCCGACGGGGTCGCGACCCACAGGGTGCGCCGCATCGCGTGGAACCGGATCACACAACGGGTGTCGTAGAGCGCGGCCTCCACCGCCGCGATCGACGGGTGACGCATCCGGGCCAGCGCCGAGAGGAACACCGACACCGGATCCGAGGAGTGCAGCGCCACCACCGAATCGGCGATCGCCGCGACGTCGTCGGTCCGTGTCGACGGGAGCAGACGGTGGCGGCGCGCCAACCGAGCGCGTCGTTCGCCGACCGTGATGCGCCGCGTTCCCACCGGTCCATGATGACCGAGCGGGACGAGACCACCGACGTCGACGGTCGACGACTCATCGGCGAGCGCAGCGGGCTCCCATCGGCCTCGCGGTGCTGCACCGCGGTGCGCACCGGCCAGCTCCTGGACCTCCTCGGCATCCGGATCGATCCCGTTCGGGCCCGGGCCGCCTCGTTCACGCTCAACCAGATCACCCCCGACAACGGCGATCGGTTCGTCGTCGGGCCGAGCGACGGGGCCCTCACGAGCCTCGAGGGTTCCTGGCCGACGAGCGCGGGAGAACGGTGGTGCACGCCCACTGGTCGTGGTAACGATGGCGCATGGCGATCGAGGTCCGGCCGGCGACGGTGTTCGAGGACGTGTGCACCGTGGTCGGGCCGAAGCGGCCCGACGCCAACGTGTGCTGGTGCCTGAGCTACCGCATCCCGTCGAAGGAGAACCGCGCGCTGGTCGGCCCGGCCCGGGGCGAGCGGGTTCGGGAGTTGATGGCGCAGGGACCACCCGGTGTCCTGGCCTACGACGGCGACGAGGTCGTGGGCTGGGCCGCCGTCGCACCGCGCGCCGACACGACCTTCGCCCGCAATCGCAAGATCCCCCACGTGGACGAGCTCGACGTGTGGTCGGTGTGGTGCATCCGGGTCCGTCCCGGCCACCGGCGCTCGGGGGTCTCGCACCACCTGCTGCGCGGTGCGGTCGACTTCGCCCGTGCCAGCGGAGCGCCGGCGGTCGAGGGCTACCCGGTCGACAACCGAGGCGAGAAGGTCGACCCGACCATGGCCTACGTCGGCACGCGGGCGCTGTTCGAGCGAGCGGGCTTCGTGAAGGCCGCCGACACCGATTCGGTGATCGACGGCTTCCCTCGGTTGCTCATGCGCCTCGTCCTCACGTGAGCATCGCTCCGTCGAGGGCGCCCCGGGTGTCGCTGGCCGTCTGGGCGCACGAGGTGGTACCGGACGACGACCCGATGCGTGGCGAGCGCGCTCGGCGCTGACCGGGCCGGTCGTCCGATCGTCGCGGCGGAACCGGCGAGACGGAGCTGGTCACGATGGTCCGACCTGTCCGCCCGGCGACCGATCTGTCGACCACCACAGCAGCCCACCGCCAGTCCTCACGGGAGGGAGCGGAGGGGTTCCTCGTCCGTCGGTGCACCGCGACCTGTTCCCACCGCGGCGGAGCCCGTTGCAGGGAGCTCCCGGCCCCTGCGCCGTGCCGGTCCGGTCCGGTCCGGTCCGGTCCGCCTGCGCCGCACCACAGAGGGAGACACAGGTGCACGACGGTACCTTTGGCCGAGTCAGTCGACGGACCGTCGTCGCGGGCGCCGCCGCCGCCGGGGCGACCTGGGCCGTCCCGGTGGTGCTCAGCACACCCGCGGCCGCGCAGGGGACCCCCGTCGCGGGGTGCACCCTGCTGGACGTGACGTCGACGCCGGTGTGCACGCTCGACCCCTCGTTGCCGTACGGCGTCGAGCTCACCGCATCGGTGGCGGGCTGCACGTCTGGTGACCACCGCATGGAGGTGCTGCAGGGCGCGGTCGTCATCGGCTGTCTGACGCTGCCGAGCGGAGGCGGGGTGCTCGGCAGGATCGTCGCGGACAGCCCGAGGACCAACGAGGTCCTGACCCTGAACCTGTACGCCGGGACCACGTGCACCGGCTCGGTCATCGGCACCGACACCGTCACCGTCAGCACACCCACCGACTGCCCCGCCGGCGGCGCCCGGATCGAGGGCAGCGCCGGAACGGTCGATGATCCGACCCTCCGGTTCCCCTGATCAGTGCGGAGTCGCAGCCGGTCAACCGAGGTCGACGAGCGAGCCGACCGCCTCTGACGTTGTGCGTCACGGCTCCTCGAACAGGTCGAACACCAGGGGCAGCAGCTCGGGCCTCGTGCCACCGGCGACCCGGAGCCCGAGATCCTCGAGCGGCGTGGCGGTCGTTCGCCCGTCGAGCACCGAGGCGGTGGCCACGGGACTCCCCGCGACCACGACGTCGGGTTCGTCATCGGAGTTCGGTGGTCGCAGGTCCACCCGGAGTCCGTCGACGGCGAGCAGCCAGGGCGCGACGCCGTCCAGCTCGAAGCACAGCGAGACGACGTGGGGATTCGTGGCCCGCACGTAGGCCGGGAGGATCTGCGTCGCGAAGCCGCAGAGCAGCGCGCCGTCGCGCCCGTCGACCACCCAGCCCCGCCCGGCGCCACGAGCGACGTCGAGACCGTGGACCAGGTACTCCGCGAGCAGGTTGGTGAGTCCGGACCGGACGTCGACGGTGCCGGATTCGAGCCTCCGACGCCCACACTGCAACCGCGGCCGAACCGCTGGCTCACCGGCCATCAGCTGAGTGGCAGTCGCGCGGTCACGAACGAGCCGTGCCCGTCGGTGGCCACCTCGAGTGTTCCGCCGACCTCGGCGGCCCGCTCCCGCATGGAGGAGAGCCCTACACCTGGCACCCACTCGCCAGGGGCCGCACCCTCGTCATGAACCGTCACCACGAGGAGGTCGCCGTGACGTTCGATCCGGACCGTCGCCCGGTCGGTGCCGCTGTGGCGGGCCGAGTTGGTCACGGCTTCGGTGGCGATGCGGTAGGCGGCGACCTCGACAGCGGCGGACAGCTGAGGCAGCTCGGGCGCGTCCACGCTCACCTGCATGGGACGGCCGTCAGCGGTCCGCGCCGCCACCACCTGCTGGCGCAGCGCCGGGACGAGCCCCAGCTCGTCCAGTGCCGGAGGTCGCATCGCGTACACGAGCCGCCGGATGTCACCGACCGCCGCCACGGCGTCCGCTCGCAGACCGCGCAGCAGCTCGTCCGCTCGGGCGGGATCGGAGCCGATCGTGTTCCGGGCGGCATCCGCGGTGAGCGCGATGCCCGACAACGTCGGACCGAGCCCGTCGTGCAGGTCGCGGCGCAAGCGCCGCCGCTCCTCCTCGATGGCGGCGATCGCCGTTCCGCGTGACTCCTTGAGCTCTTCGCTCAGGGCGCGGGCACGCAGCGTCTGGGCCAGGAGTGGGGCCACGATCTGCAACACCTGTGCGTCCCCCGGGGAGAGCGTCAGGTCACCGGGGCGGAGGCCGACGACGACCTCACCCATCGAGTCGTCCCCGAGCGAGAGGGGGAACCGGCGGGTATCGGTGACCTGGGTCCCTGAGGTGGCGAGCTCCTCGCCATCAGCGACGATGCTGGCGTACGGAAGGACGAGCGCCTCGCGGATCGCCCGCAGGGCGAGCACCGGATCGTCGCCGACGCGGTCCGCGACGGCGGTCGCCGCGGCGAGCGGGTCAGGTCGGATGCCGAAGAGCACCTCGTCGATCAGTCCACGGAGCATCACACGGAGGGGGTGGAACCCAAGGGCGAGCGCTGCACCCAGGAAGGCGTACCCGGCCTCGGAGGGCTCGCTCCACCCGACCAGGGCGACGCATCCGAGCACGCCGACGAAGGCCGAGACATAGGTGAGGGCGACCACCGCGAACACGACGATCTCCACGACGAGCGACCGGACATCGGCCAGGCCCGGCCGCCGCACCCCGACCACCATCGCCGGGCCGACGGCCGAGAGCAGCAGGATGCCGAGGAACACGCCGACCGCGCCGAGGGCCATGCCCATGACGGCGAGGAGCAGCCCGCTGGTGCCCGCACCCAGCGCCAGCCAGAGCACCGCCCCGCGGTCCTGCTCGTCGCCTGTCTCCGCCATCCACCAGGCGTGCCCGATGACGGTCACGGCAGTGACGGCGCCCAACGTCATCGTCGTTGCGGGGTCGAAAGCCCGGGCCGTCTCGATCAGCCCGGCGGCGACCACGACGACCCAGGCGCAGTAGTCGACGGCGTGGCGGACGTCGGCCCGGGGGTACGCCAACAGCGCCATCGCGATGGCGAGCCCCAGCGAGGCGGCCAGCACCACAGCGGCGGCGTCGCCGGTGCCGGCGAAGAACAGTGCCACCGAAACGAGGACCCCGGCGGCCCCCACCACCAGCAACGCGCCAGCGGTTCGACTCCGGGTCCGAACCAGGACGATCCCGCTGGCTCCGAGCGAGACCGCCGCCACGACGGTCGCGAACCCGAGGGCCTCGTCCGTCACGGCGAGGTGCCCAGCCCGCGCTCGCGGGCCCGCACGATCGCCGCTCCCCGATCTGCCACCTGGAGCTTGGTGAAGATCGCGGTGAGGTGGTTGCTGACCGTCTTGGGGGAAAGGAAGAGCTCCGAGGCGATCTCTGTGGTGCGACGACCCCGGGCCAGCAGATCCAGGATGAGGCGCTCCCGGTCGGTGAGCTCGGGGAAGGGGTACTCGGCCGGCGCCGACCGGGGCGGGTTCGCGAAGTAGCCGAGGATCCTGGTCGCCACTCCCGGGCCGAAGATCGCCTCGCCCGCGACCACGGCCCGCACCGCACGCACGATGTCCTCCTGCTCGGACTCCTTGAGGAGGTAGCCCTGCGCACCCGCCTGCATCGCCGTGAACACCGTGGAGTCGTCGTCATACATCGTGAGGATGAGCACACGACAGTCGTCGGCCCGCTCACGAATGCGACGGGTGGCGTCGATCCCGTCCATGCCCGGCATGCGCACATCCATCAGCACCACATCGGGCCGCAGTTCCTGCGCCACGCGCACCGCCTCATCGCCGTCGGATGCCTCGCCGACCACGTCGAAACCGGGGATGGTCCTCAACATGGCCACGAGACCACCTCGGACCACCGGATGGTCATCGGCGACGAGGATCCGGATCGACAGGTCGGCCATGGCGCAATCTCGCACCCGATCTGTGACGACGACCCGGGAAGAACTTCCCTATCCGCTTCCCGAGACGTGGGAGCATCTCGGGTGCTTCCCCTCTGGCCACGGGAACGCCAGGCACGAGACGCTGCGGTTCCACCTCACGAGGAGCCAACATGACCACCCTCACCACACCATCAGCCAACACCGCGACTCCCACGACCAGCGTCCGCGTCGGCCTCCTCATCTCGGCCCTCATCGGCCTCGGCAACATCCCGTTCCTGTTCCCGTGGATCGACTGGGGCACCGAAGCCCCGCCGTTCGGCATGCTGCTCTTGAACCTCGCCATCGGCATGGTCTCGGTGGTCTGCGTCGTTCTGGCCTGGAACACGGGCAACCGCAGCGCCATCCGCATCAACGCTGCGGCGCTCATCGTCAACGCGCTGCTGGTGCTCCCCGGGCTCTTCATCGACGCGAGCCCGTTCATCAAGACCGTCAGCGCCATCATCGTCGCCGCCACGGTGGCCGCCGTCGTGCTCACGATGCGACGCGACCCCGCGACAGCCCCGGTCACCGACTGACAGTGAGCACGCGGAGTTGCCCGTTCTCGCAGCAGATCGCGTTCTGGAACGACAACGCCCTGGACCTTCGGGGACGGCTTTCACACCCTGTGCAACGACGGCTGTCCGAGCTCGACATCGACGACATCGTGTGCGCCTACCTCGACGGATCGTCGATCGCCTCGTTGGCAGCGAAGCTCGGTGTCAACCGGATGACGATCATCCACCACCGCGACCGCCGCGACGTCGAGCGCCGGAAGTCGGTCCGGAGGATGACGGACCGCTCGGTCCGCCAGGCCGCGAAGCGCTACGAGTCTGGCGAGTCGCTCAAGATCGTCGCGGACCGCGTCGCCGTCGACGCGAGGACTCTCTCCAGGGAGTTCAGGCAAGCCGCCATCGAGACACGCCCTCGGCGTGGTTGGCATCCCCCTGCCTGACCTGACTCGTCCATCTGCGTCCAGAGCCGCGGCGATATCAGCGTGCGACGCGATCGACCGTCGCGCGCCTGTGCGTGGGCACGACGCCCCCTCGACCGGCACCATGCGGCTAGACCTCGCAGACGGCGATGGTCGCAGCGTCGCGTCGGGCCTTCTCGGTGGCCGTCGGCAACTCGGCCAGCACGGTGTGCTTGGTCTGACGGTGATCGATGCCGAGCGCTTCGGCGTCGTCGGTCATCTAGCGATCAAGCCTCTCCACGCAGAGGCAGTCGCGCTCCTCGGGCTGACCCCGGTGGGACGGCTGCCCAGGTCCGCGTGGCATCCCAGATACGTTATAGTCCGCATCATAACTGCGGCGCCGTTGACTCATCGTGGGGGACGTCCACGGGACCGTGCGCTCGACGACGCGCTCCTGGGCGCCACGTTGGAGCTGCTCGCGGAGCGGGGGTATGCCGCAACCACGCTGACCGCGGTCGCAGCTCGTGCCGGCACGACGACGCCGTCGATCTACCGGCGGTGGCCGTCGAAGGCCGACCTGGTGCTCGACGCGGTGTTCCGACTCGACCGCTCTGAGATCGTCGCCGCGACCGGGGACCTCGAGCGCGACATATCGCTCATGGTCCGCTGGGCGCTGGAGAAGTTCGGCCAGCCCGCCGGCCGGGCCGCGTTCGCGGGCCTCGTCGCCGAGAGTCCGACCGGGCCGGTCCCCCGCCTCGAACGGATGGCCGGGATGTGGCAGCAGGTGAGCGACCGTCTCACGGACGCGATCAGCTCCGGCGAGCTGCGCCCGGACCTCGACGTCGGACAGCTGCTCAGTGTTCTGGTCGGTCCCGCGCTCATGGCCGTCGTACTCGAGGGGGAAGCTGCGGTGAGCGACCGCAACGTCGAACTGTTCACCCAGCTCGTACTGCGCGGCGTCGCCGCCGCCCCGCCACCCACGACCACTCGGACCACCGAGAAGGACCGCAGATGACGATTCCCACCTCGCCCAGCGAGATCACGCCCAGTTCAGTCACCGAACTGATCCGCACCGTCCATCCCGGGGCCACGGTCGGCGCCGTGGAGGTCGTGGCCGCTCACGTCTTCGGCGAGGGTCACGTGTCCACCGCTGGCCGGATCGAGGTCGAGATCCGCGACGTGCAGGGCGCCGACCTCCCGAGCCGGATGGTCATCAAGGTCGCTCGCCCGGATCTCCCCGCCACTCCGCTCTACGCCAACGAGGTCGCGGTCTACACCCATCTGCGCGACGAGCTGGCGATCGAGACTCCACGCTGCTTCGGCGCACGTTTCGATGCCCGGTCGGGGCGGTTCGGGCTCGCGCTCGAGGACCTCACCTCCCGTCAGGTCACCTTCGGGAACGTCCTGGTGCCCGTTTCCCTCGAGTCGGTGCGGTCGATCCTCGCCCAGGTCGCCACGCTCCACGCTGCGACCTGGGGCAGCGAACGGTTCGAAACCGACCTGTCCTGGGTGCAGCCTCACACCTCCGGTGAGCTCCACACGCTCTTCAGCCACCCAGGGCTCGCCCCCGCGATGATCAGCGCGCAGATCGACAAGGTGCCGTTCAAGGCGGAGATCGTGGCGTCGATCGGTCAGGACGCCAACTCGCTGCAGGAGCAGGTCCGACGGGCCCAGGGATACCAGGCGACCCTGCCGACGTCGGTGGTGCACGGCGACCTCCACGTCGGCAACACGTACTACCTGCCCGATGGCACCGGCGGTCTGATCGATTGGCAGCTCACCAGCCGGGGACGGTTCATCCACGACGTCGGCTACTACCTCATCACCGCGCTGCCCGCCGACGTCCGGCGCGCCCACGAGCGGGACCTGCTCGCGTTCTACCTCGACGAGCTCGCCGCCACGGGCGTCACTCCCCCCGACCTCGACGAAGCCTGGGACGAGTACCGCGCCTCGGCGGCGTGGTGCCTCTACATCGGCTGGCTCACCACCCCGGTCGACAACTACGGCTGGTCCATCAACGTCGTGAACCACATCCGCCTCGCCACCGCCTACCGCGACCTCGCGACCGCCGCCGCGATCGCCGACCTCCCCACCTGACGCCGGGCGACCGCCCGGCCCACCGACGGAGCCGACCATGGACGAACACCCGACCGACGACACCGCCGACGGGACGGTGCCGTCCCCCGAACGACTGGCCGACATCGCCGCCATCGAGAACCTGGCGGTCGCGTACGGCTTCGCGGTCGACGACCGGGACTGGCCCCGCTGGGCCGCGCTCTTCACCGACGACGCACACCTCGACTACACGCACAGCGGCGGCATCGCCGGCCCCATCACCGAGGTGGCAGCCTGGATAGCCGAGGCGATGCCGGCGTTCACGTGGAGCCTGCACTCGGTCCTCACCCACGAGATCCGCTTCACCAGCGACACCACGGCGACCGGACGGGTCCACCTGTTCAACCGCAACGGCGTCGACTGGAACGGGGCGCTCGAGATCTGCGACGTCGGGGGCCGCTACCTCGACGACTACCGCCGTGACGGTGACCGCTGGCGCTTCACCCGCCGGGTCGAGGAGTCGCTGTACATCACCGGCGGCGAGTTCGCCGCGATTGTTCGCGAGCTGGCCGCCAACACCGCGCCCGACAGGACACCGCCCCAAGGCTGACCCGAGTGCGCCCCGGGCAAGCCCCGGGTCTGCTGCACGATGCGGTGCATCTGTTCTGTGGTCCGAGAGGGCTGGCTGGGCCGGTGGCCCCCGCACGCCGGCAGCAACCATGCCTTGACAGTGACGGGTGCAACGACGGGTCCACAGAGTTTGGACGAGAAGACGACATCGCCCGAGCGAGCGGACACGCGATCTGCACCCTGACCAGGGCGAACGTTGTGATTCTGACAACGAGTGGAGGTACTCGCGCCACTCGCGAACCACGAGCTGCGAACTGCTCTGGAGCAGATCGTCGGCCGCGCCACCGAAGATGAGCACGTTCCGATCGGCTCGTCGCCGACACCGCCGGGGGATCGACACCAATACCCTGAGCCTCCATCAGACCCAGGGTGGTCCAGGCATCCCGATCCGCGCCCGGCGTGGCTGGTAGCGGCGACCGGCCTGCCCGACGGGAACCCAAGGCCTCACTGGTCGGAACCCACCGTTGCGGCGGGCCGGTCGTCGGGCGTTGCCCGGGCGCAGAGTCGGAGCTCGGCGCGACTGGAGGGCCGGTGACAGCGGACGAAGCCGCAGTGGTGACGGTGGAGGGCTTCGTGACGGCCGAGACGGCGCGGGTGTTCGACCAGGTCGCGGGTCTCGCGGGCGGGGTGGACCATCGGCTGCACTTCCGGGCACCGACACCGTCGGGGAGCCAGCCCCAGCCGGTGATCCGGACGAACCGCGACACCCTCCACAGCGCGGCGGTCGGTCAGCTCGACCGGCGATCGGCCCCGCCAGTCGGACCGCCGCTGCGCCTCGCGCACCTTCAAGCCGGCGCTCGGGAGCGCTCGACCGCACCCCACGTGCCGAGTGCAACGCCGGCGATCCCGGCATCGATGAACTCGGCCAGGAAATCGACAAGCGCCTCGCGGTCGGTGGTCTCCACGGCCAGGCACAGGCGCACGATCTCCTCGGCCATGACGAAGAACAGCCGGGCCAGGATCTCGGCGCCGACATCGATCGGCGACCCGGCGGCCGCGGACTCCCGCCGGTAGTTGGCTGCCATGACCTCGACGAGTCGGTCGCGCAGCGCTCGGCCGGCGGCCGGATCGTCGTCGGGCCAGGAGTAGGGCGCACGGGCCAACAGCCGGAACGCGTCCGGACGACCTTCGGCGTACTCGACCGTAGCGGCAACGCGCGCCCGAGTTCTCTCGGCCCGGGGCAGGCCCGCAGTGGCGGCGTTGACGACCCGGAAGCTATCGGCCAAGGACGCCACGGCCTGCTCCACGCAGGCGCGATAGAGGTCGTCCTTGGCCCCGAACAGCACATAGAGGGCGGGCTTGCGGACCCCGGCCTCCTCGGCGATGTCGTCGAGGGAGGTCCCGACCCGGCCGCCGTCGGCGAAGCGTCGGGTGGCCACCTCGAGCACGAGAGCGCGACGGACCTCTGCTGACTGCTTGGGTGGACGTCCCCGATGTGCGGTCACGACCGCACCCTAGCCATCGGCGAACGATGCTTGACCATTTCCGTACCAATCAGTACGTTTCTCCCATGGCCACCCAGCTCCCTGCCGTCCACGGCCGCATCAACGACCTCGACAGCCACCTCCAGGTGCCCATCTCCCGCTGGTCAGAGGTCTTCGGCGATGCGACCGCCCGCTTCGGCGAGCAGTTCGCCGGCATCGCCCTGTTCGACGCCACCGACGAGCCCGAGCTCAGCGTCGAGTCGGTGTGGACCACCAAGGGCACCGCCGCGCCCGGCGCCTCCACCCCCGAGGGCCGCCTGGCCGCCATGGACGTCATGGGAATCGACCGCCAGCTCATCTTCCCCCAGGTGGTGCTGGCCATGCCGGCCTGGTCCACCCACCCGAAGGCCGGCGAGGTCCTTCGGGAGTACAACGACGCCGTCCTGCGCTGGACGGCCGCTGGTTGCGGACGGCTACGGCCGACGGCCCTGTTGAACCTGACCACCATCGACGGCGCGGTTGCCGAAGCTGAGCGGGTGGCCGGGGGCGGAGCCCGCGCCGTCTTCATCCAAGACGGCATCGCCCCCGGTGGACGGTCGCCGGCGGCACCGGAGGTCGACCCGCTCTGGGCCACGCTGGCCGCGGCGAACCTGCCGGTCACGCTGCACATCGGCGGCCAGCAGGGATTCTTCGCCACCGACGCCTGGCCCGACGCCGACCTGCTGCGGCCCGGCAGTTTCTCCACCGGCGAGCCCGTCGGCCCCCACATGCTTGCCACCATGCACCTGGCCGCCCAGAACTACCTGGCCAGCATGCTCTACGGCGGCGTGTTCGACCGACACCCGAACCTGCGGGTCGGCATCATCGAGCTGGGTGCCATGTGGGTCGGCCCGTTCGTGGACCTACTCGAGGACCGCCTCGCCCTGTCGCGCCGGCTGCGCGACGCCCTCGAGCGACGTCCCACCGAGGTCTTCGCCGACCAGATCCGGGTCACGCCCTTCTTCTGGGAGCGCACGGCCCGCCAGATCGAGCGCTACGGCCTACCCGAGGTCTACGCCTTCTCGACCGACTTCCCCCATCCCGAGGGCGGCACCGACCCGATCGGCCGCATGGCCGCCGACATCGAGCCGCTCGGCGACAACGCCGTCGAGGCCTTCTTCGTCGGCAACGCCGAGCTCCTGGTCCCCGCCTGATCGCACCCGACTGCAGCCGGCCTCGACCTACTGGGAACCATGCATGACCGCCCACCCCGATTCCCCCGAACTGTCCGACATGTTCCGCGACCAGCTCTTGTTCTCGCTGCGACGCTGGACCGTGGACAGTTCGGTGGAGCTCACCCACGAGTTCCTTCGCACCGGCGACGCCCACGCTCGCGCCACCTATTGCCGCCTCCAAGAGGAGAATCCCGTCGCCCAGGCCCTCCTTGGCGAGCGCCACCTGGCCCCCGTGCCCGACACGGACGCCCTGTGAGCCCTGCCGGCTGGCACCCCCGGGAGTGCGTTCGCCAGCCACATCGATGACAACCGCCGCGACGTCCACAAGCTGCGCGAGTCCACCTTCATCGAGGCCCACGCCCGCGACGGTGAGGACCAGAGCTACCTGGTCGAGCGCAGCTTCCGGCTCCACGACCTGTTCCACCTGCTCACCGGGACCGACGCGAAGCAGTCCGAGATCTCGGGGTGTCGCGTCCGACCGTCGATCGGCTCGTCGCCGATGGCCGGCTGCCATCGGTGGACCTTGGGCCGACTCGGCGGACGCTGATCCCTGCGCGGGCAATCGAGGAGCTCGTCGCCGCACCCCCGGCCGGGGAGGCCGCCGATCAGGCGTCAAGCGGGTTGGCTACGTGAAGGCCTCGTCTTGCGGCCGCGTCGCACAGTGCACCGTCGGCACTCGTGACGAGCTCTGCTCCGATCATGAGCGCCGAAGCGAGATGCACGGCGTCGCATGCGCGCAACGCTTCCTGCTCAGCGAGGTCAGCCGCGTCAGCGATCAGCCGCTCGGTGACTTCGACGATAGACAGCTCGTCGACGAGCGTCGCGAGCTCGCTCCTGGCCTCTCGATGCTGTGCAGCCGTGAGCCTCGCGCCTCGCTCCGCGGCAGCGAGCGCGGCGCGAGCCTCGACCATGATCAACGCGGAGCCAGCCAGCACGTCGGCGGTGTCCCAGATCAGCTCGGCCCGCTCCGAGCCGTCCTCGTCGATCACCAGCTTCAGCAACGAGGAGGTGTCGACGTAGGTGATCACCGTCGCTGTTCGGCGACGAGGTCGCTGACCGAGCCCTTGGGCTTGATCCGGCGAGCCGGGCGAGTACGTGTCGTGCGCTTCGCGGGTCGAACGACACCGGCGGCGACCAGCTCGGCCAACCGATCAGTCGAGTGATCGAGCGCCGACAGCCGCGCCACCGGCCGGCCACGATCGGTGACGATGACCTCCTCACCCTCCTGGACTCGGTCCAGGTACCGGCTGAGGTTGTTCTTGAGATCGCGCACACCGACCTCGACCCGAGATGTAGCTACTACCATGACAGAATTGTAGCCACATGCCGGACCTACTGCTACCCTCCGCCCGTTCCGTCGAGGAGGTCGTCGAGGAGGTCGGCCGAGCTCGACGAAGGCGGGGATCCGGCATCGGGCGGCCCAGTCGAGCCATTGCTCGCGCATGAGGAGCGCTCGCACGCCCCTGACGCGGATGATCGCCCGGACCTGCTCCTTGAGCAGATAGGCGCGAGAGAGACGCCGGTTGACCTCGGCCACCCATTGCCACAGCGATAGGACACGCGAAACGCCCTCTCACCTGGTCAACGTTGTGATTTCGACAACGGGTCGGTGCCGAGGGACTCGAACCCCCGACCCCCTCCTTGCAGGCGGGCCACCAATCGGAAGTGGCGGCTCCACCAGCACACTTCGCTCACCCTCGAGCAGCCAGAGCCGGGACGTGACGCCAGCGCCCCCAAGTCCGGTGTCAACGCGACACGGCTCATCGCCCCGTGGCGCGTGGCATCGGGGCGTGGCATTCGAGCGCATCACCGTCGACCCGAACCGGATGGGGGGCGTGCCCTGCATCCGCGACCTGCGCGTCACCGTAGGCATGGTGCTCGGCCAGCTCGCCGGGGAACGGACCATCGACGAAGTAGTCGCCGACTATCCCTACCTCGAGCGCGCGGACGTGCTCGCCGCGCTCGAGTACGGGGCGGTCGTGGTGAACGAGCGCGAGGTCGCTGTCGCCCGTCCGGCATGAGGCTCCTGCTCGACGCGAACTCTCGCCCGCGCTCCTCGAACATCTCCGAGCAGAGGGTTTCGAGGTCTCCCACGTCGCCGATGTCGGCTTGCTGACCGCATCGGATCCGGAGATCTTCGACTTCGCTGTCGCGGGGCACCACGTCGCGGTCACCGCCGACAGCGACTTCCCGATGCTGCTGGCCCTCCGGCGAGCGGAGAGCCCATCGGTGATCCACCTTCGCCATGTCGCCGAGCTCCGTCCGGACGACCACGCGCAGCTGCTGCTCGCAAACCTCCCTGCGATCACCGCGGACCTCGAACGCGGGGTGGTCGCATCGCTCAGCCCCACGAGACTCGCCATCAGGGACTTGCCGATTCGCTGAGAAGCAGCGTCGGAATCGCCCAAGCGGTCAGGGCTCGGGTGCTCGGCCGATGACGAGGTGATTCACGACGAACAAGCTCACCGCGTTGGGGAGGTCGTCGGTGAGCGCGCGATCCCAACGCTCGACGTCGTCGGCGCTTGCGATCCCGGCAGCGACCATGGCCTCGCGTGCGGCCCACGAAGGAGGCCGGACACCGCGACCTGGCGGCGGCATCACGTACTCGGCGTGGCGGCCCGCCAGCTCGAACCCGGCGCGCAGGAGCGTCGATCCCATCTCGGGCCCTGCCGCCGGATTGCGCCCCACCGATCGCAGATAGGCGATGTACCGCTCAGTCAGGTCGGTGATGTCGGCGATCGGCGGATCGATCCGATTCGCTGTCAAGTCGCTCTCAGCGATGTAGCAGCACCCACCGGGGCGAAGGAGCTCTCGCACGTGTTCGAGGATCCGAGTCACCTCGTCGGTGGTGTTGTGGGCCAACACGTGGCGAAGGCACACCACATCGAACGATCCTGCCTCCAGCCCGGTGTTCCAAGCCTCGGCGCAGTGCACCTCCGTGTGCGAAAGGCCGGCTTCGTCGAGCAGCGCACGTGCCGTCGCGACGGCATCGGCCTCACGGTCGACGCCGACGACGCGACCACTCGCACCAACGACGCGGGCCATCTCGAGCGCAACGAGGCCCGGGCCGCATCCCAGGTCCAAGACGTTGGCGCCGTCGGTGATGCCCGCGAGCTGCCACCAGTGGGCTTCGCCTTCACGAGCCGCATGGGCCATGAAGCGATACCGCTGGATCTCGATCTCGGACAACGCCAGTGCATACCTGCCGAGCTCGCCATCTCCCATCGAAGGATGCTCGCATGGTTCGCGGGGTCACGGGCTCTGCGCGCCGTTCCCCCTCGTCACCGGTCGGTCCCAACCGGTGACCAGGTCCCCGTCAGCCAGCGCCCTCGGCCGACGATGGGTCGGGAACCCGTCCAGACGCGACGAACATGGAGCAGGCGAACACCGCGCCGCCGGTCTCGAAGGCGCGCGCCAGCTCCCCCAGGCGCTCGTCGGCCTGATCTCGGGTCATCAGCTCGGCCCCCACGTACCGCTGATCCATATCGGTGAGCGTCCGAAGGACACCCTCGTCGGCCTCAATCGGAACGTTGCTGCTTCGGACCTCGGTCAGGCCGTGGCGCAGCAGGGAGTCGTGCCGACGGCGACCGGCCCATGCTTCGGGAAGGATCTGGCTGGCGAACACGCCTGTGATGCGGTCCACGAGCACCCGATCTCCGGGGTGCACCATGCGCGAACCCCAGTCGGAGTCGACGAGCACGATTGGCCCGCCCGGGCGGGTGATCCGAACCGCCTCGGCGACCAGCCCATTGAGGTCGCCGACGTGTTGGATGACGCGTTCCATCCGGACGGCATCGCAACGGCCCCCGGGAGCCCGGTGGCACGGCCGT
>JALOLF010000055.1 GCA_025456085.1 Acidimicrobiales bacterium | reverse complement strand
GGGCCGCGCGCTGGGCGGCCTGGGCGGCCTGCTCCTCGGCGACCCGGGCCCGCTCGGCCTCGATGCGGGCCTCTTCCTCGGCCACGAGGGTGGCGAGCTCGCCCTGGACGCGGGCCTCGAGCTCCTCCTGCTCGGCGACGGCGGCCTCGGCTTCCTCCACGGCCGCCTTCTGCTCCGCCTCGAGCGCGGCGGCGTCTGCCTCGCGCTGCTCGAGCTCGGCGATGGAGGCCTCGACCTCGGCCTGCGTGCCCCGGAGCTCGTCGATGACCTGGGCGCGGTTGCCGGTGGTGGCCGACAGGTAGGTGCGCTTCTGCGGTGCCTCGTCGCTCGAGGAGGTCAGCAGAGCGTCCAGCTCGCTGGTGCCGTCGCCGCTCACGTAGGCCTCGACCGCGACGCTGCGCAGCTCGGCCCGCTTGGCCTCCAGGTCGGCCTCGGTGGCCTCGACGGTGGCCCGGGCCTCCTCGACGGCCGCCTGGGCGTCGGCCAGCTCGAGGGCCGTGGCGTTGTACTGCTCGTTGAGCTGCTCGTGGCGCTGGTTCAGCTCGTCGAGGCTGACCGCGATCTGCCGTGCTTCTTCGCGCTTGTCCTCGATCGGGTCGGCACCGGAGGGTGCGCCCGCGACCGGGAGCGCCAGGGCCCCGGTGGCGATGCCGACGAGCAGCACGCGGCGGAGCGGGAGGGGGAGGTTTCGTCGCATTGTTGCGAAATGATTGCAGGATCGGGGCCCGATCGCAATCACACCGCAAGAATCATCGGTCACATCGCAACATCCGGCCGATTCAGCCGGTCGTCGCCCGCTCGTGCACCAACCGGGCCAGCGCGGCCATCACGGTCGGGTCCTCGTTGAGGGAGCGGGTGCGGGCGAAGGCCAGGCCGTGCTCCGCGGCCACCCCGGCGGCCTCGATGTCGAGGTCGTACAGCACCTCGAGGTGGTCGGCCACGAACCCCTGGGGGCACACGAGGACGCCGTCGCTGCGACCGGTGGCACCCAGCTCGCGGATGACCTCCAGGATGTCGGGGCCGCGCCACGGCTCCGGGGTGCGTCCCGCGCTCTGCCAGCACAGCGCCCAGTCCGGCCAGGGCTGCAGCCCGACCCGGTCGGCCACCGCCGTGGCGCTGGCGCGGAGCTCGTCTGGGTAGGGGTCGTCCACCAGCACCCGCTCCGGCAGGGAGTGAGCGGTGAAGAGCACCTTGTGCTTCGCCGGCAGCGTCGCCTGCGCGTCGCGCACGGCTGCGGCCAGGAAGTCGACGTAGGCGGGTTCCAGATGCCAGTGGTCGATGCCCAGGTGGGCGATGCCGTGCTCGGCACCCGCCTCGGCTGCCCGGCGTTGGTACTCGCCCACGCTGAACCCGGAGTAGTGGGGTGCCAGCACCAGCCCCACGGTGGTGGTCACCCCCTCGGCGGCCAGCGCGGCCACCGCGTCCTCGATGAACGGAGCGGCGTGCTTCTGGCCCAGCACCACCCGGTACGCGCCGGGTGCCAGCGCCTCGAGCCCGGCGTCGACGGCGGCCCGTTGGGCCTCGGTGCGCTGGGCGAGCGGGGAGACGCCGCCGATGGCGTCGTAGCGGCCCTGCAGGTCCGCCAGCAGCTCCGGCGTGGGCGGTCGACCGCGGCGGATGTGGGTGTAGTAGGCCTCCACGTCACCGGGGGTGCGCGGGGTCCCGTAGGCCATGACGATCACGCCGGTGGGGGTCATCGACGCATCTCTCCTTCGTCGTGGACGAGCGCGACCACGCGTTCGAGCACCGTCGGGTCGGTCTCGGGGAGCACGCCGTGGCCCAGGTTGAACACGTGACCGGGATGGCCGGCGTTGCGCGCCAGCACGTCCCGCGTGGCCTCGGCCACCGCGTCCCACGGCGCCAGGCAGATCGCCGGGTCGAGGTTGCCCTGCAGGGCCTTGTGGTCGCCGACCCTGGCACGGGCGGCGTCGAGCGGGACCCGCCAGTCGACGCCCACCACGTCGGCGCCCGCCTCGGCGAGCAGGCCCAGCAGCTCGCCGGTGCCCACGCCGAAGTGGATGGCGGGCACGCCGGCGTCGCGCACGGCGTCGAGCACCCGACGGCTGTGAGGTAGCACGAAGCGCTCGTAGACCGGGGGGCTGAGCGCCCCGGCCCACGAGTCGAAGAGCTGCGCAGCGGCGGCGCCGGCCGCGATCTGGGATCGCAGTGACGAGATGGCCAGATCGGCGAGCCGCTCCAGGAGGCGGTGCCACAACGTCGGGTCGCCGTGCATGAGGGCCTTGGTGCGGGCGTAGGTGCGCGACGGCCGACCCTCGATGAGGTAGCTCGCCACGGTGAAGGGCGCACCGGCGAAGCCGATGAGGGGCACCGACAGCTCGTCCACCAGGATCCGGACCGTCTCCAGCACGTACGGGGTGTCGACCTCGGGTTCGAGGGGCCGGAGGCGGTCGAGGTCCGCAGCGTGGGCGAAGGGCACCTCCACGACCGGACCGACCCCGGGGGCGATGTCCACCCCGAAGCCGATGGCCGCCACGGGCACGACGATGTCCGAGTAGAGGATGGCGGCGTCCACGCCGTAGCGGCGAACGGGTTGCAGGGTGATCTCCGCCGACAGCTCGGGGTCGCGGATGGCCTCCAGGATGCTGCCCGAGCCCCGCACGGCGCGGTACTCCGGCAGCGAGCGCCCGGCCTGGCGCATGAACCACACCGGCACCCGGGCGGCCGGCGAACCGGCGGGGGCGGTCTCGGCGCGGCAGGCCCGCAGGAAGGGAGAGTCGGCGTGGTGGTCGGCAGCGGTCATCGCCGTCACGCTACGTCAGCGCGACGACCAGACCGATGCCGGCGCTGACGGTCAGCAGGCCGAGCACGACGCTGCGGAACCGGGCCGGGCTGGTGCGCAGGGCGAGCTGGGTGCCGATGGCGAAGCCGACCGCCAGGGCCGGCAGGCTGATGGCCACCGCGGCCAGCGCCACGGTGCCGACCTGCCCGGCCGCGACGAGCAGCGTCGAGCCGACCACGTTGGCCAGCACGAGGATCACCGAGATCGTCGCCTTGAAGGCGTCGGGGTCCAGTCCCCGGCCCTGCAGCACGAGCACCACGGGCGGCCCACCGGTGCTCGTCGCCGTGTTGAGGGTGCCGCACAGCAGGCCGGCCACGACGTCGGCCACCGGGCTGGCCAGGCGGCGTCCCCGGGTCCAGGTCAGCGCCGCCACGCCGAGCAGCGACGAGAGCGCCACCGTCACCTGGATCGCCTGGCGTGGTGCCACCACCAGCAGGCCCACACCCAGGGGCAGCCCGACCAGCACGGCGAGCCCGATGCGCCTCGCCACGGGGCGCTCCACCTCGGCGCGCAGCCGGTACGCCTGGGCGCCCGAGGTGAGCAGGCCCAGCGCGTTGCTCACCACCACGGCGTCGGCCGGGTCGAGCACCGTCACCAGCAACGGCATCGACGCCAGCGCGAACCCGAACCCGCTGAAGGACTGCACACCCGCGGCCACCAGCACCGCCGCCACGACGACGACGGCAGCGGCAGGTGACACGGGTCGCAGCGTGGCACACACTGTCGGCATGCGCCGTTCCATCGACGACCATCCCTTCGACCACGCCGATCACCCGCCGGCCTTCGACGACGAGGTGTTCACACCGGTGTCGTGGGCGGTTGCCGTCAGCGACGACTACGACGACGCAGAGGTGCGGGTCGTGCTCACCGTCGAGGAGGTCGGCCGGGCCGGCCAGGGTCTCGTGGCCCACCTCACGCCGGGAGTGGCACGGCGGCTGCGGCTGGCCCTGCGCGACGCGCTGCGGGAGCTGGGCGAGGAGCCGGGGCCCTAGGAGCGCTCCCGGAATAAAGAACTCAAGAGAATATTTGAATAAAGCGCCCGGCGATGGCACACTGGACGCCACCGGCGACCGCCCGACCCCACGGAGGACGACCCCCCATGATCTTCACGCAGTACTACCTCGACTGCCTCTCGCAGGCCTCGTACCTCATCGGTGACGAGACCACCGGCAGGGCCGCCGTGGTCGATCCCCGTCGGGACATCGACGAGTACGTGCGTGACGCCGCGGCAGCCGGTCTGACCATCGAGTACGTCATCGAGACCCACTTCCACGCCGACTTCCTGTCGGGCCACCTGGAGCTGGCCCGGGCGACCGGCGCCACCATCGTCTACGGCGCCGCCGCGCAGGGTGCCACCTTCGAGTTCCACCCCGCGCAGGACGGCGAGCGCCTGGTGCTGGGCGACGTCGTGCTCGAGATCCTGGCCACCCCCGGTCACACGCCCGAGTCCATCTCGGTCGTGGTGTGGGAGCACGCCGACGACGAGGTGCCCTACGGCGTGCTCACCGGTGACACCCTCTTCATCGGCGATGTCGGCCGCCCGGACCTGCTGGCCTCGTTCGGCGTCACCGCCGACGAGCTGGCCGGCATGCTCTACACCTCGGTGCAGGACAAGCTGCTCGGCCTGCCCGACGCCACGCGGGTCTTCCCCGGCCACGGCGCCGGCTCGGCCTGCGGCAAGAACCTCTCCACCGAGACGCAGTCCACGATGGGCGAGCAGCGACGCACCAACTACGCCCTGCGGCCCATGGGGCGCGACCAGTTCGTGGCGGCGGTGACCGAGGGCCAGAGCACGCCACCGAGCTACTTCCCGTACGACGCGGTGCTCAACCGCCAGACCCACGACCTGCACGACGAGTCCGTGACGCCGCCGGCCCTCACCTGGGACGAGCTGCTCGCCGCCCAGCAGCGGGGGGCCGTGCTGCTCGACACGCGGGAGGCCCAGCAGTTCGCCAACGGCCACGTGCGGGGTTCGGTCAACGTGGGCCTCGACGGCCGGTTCTCGGAGTACACCGGCGCGGTGCTCGCCCACGACGTCGACATCGTGCTCATCTGCGAGGCCGGCGCCGAGACCCAGGCCCGCACCCGACTGGCCCGCATCGGCTACGACCGGGTCGTGGGTCACCTGGCCGAGGCCGAGGCGGCCATGTTCACCCACCCCGAGGGTGTGACACGCAGCTCCCGCCTCACGGCGGCCGAGCTGGCTCGGCGACTCGAGGCGGGCGAGGACGCCGGGTTCACGATCGTGGACGTCCGGGGCCCGGGCGAGTTCGCCACCGGCGCCGTGCCCGGCTCGATCAGCGTCCCCCTCGCCGAGCTCACCCGTCGGGTGGACGAGATCGACCGCGCCAGGCCCGTCGTCGTCAACTGCGCCGGCGGCTACCGCTCGATGATCGCCGCCAGCTACCTCGAGGCCAACGGGTTCGGCGACGTGAGCGACCTGATCGGCGGCTACACCGCCTGGCTGGGCCTGGTGCCCAGCGCCTCCTGAGCCTCCTCGTCGTCGAGGGCCGACACGGCGAACGCCCGGGCCGCCCGAGCCACCTCGGGCACCCGGGCCGCGTCCATCGAGTCCCCGGCCATCCGTGCCGCCAGGTCGCCCTCGGGCTGGAGCACGACCACGCGGCTTCCGCTGCGGCGGATGGCGGCCACCTCCCGGTCCAGGTGCCAGCGGTGGTAGGCCCGGGCCCAGCCGTCGCCGCCCGACATGGGTGAGCTGACCACGACCGTGTCGAAGCCCAGCCCGGCGACGAGGTCGGCGTTGGTCGCCGACCAGGCGCCGCCGTCGACGTGGTCGGCCCCGCCGATGCGGACGGGCCGGAAGCGGCCGGGCACCGCGGTCGAGGCCTCCACGGCGGTGCCGAGATCGGGGAACACCCGGTCGTCTCGTCCGAACACCACCCGACGGCCGTCGCGGAGGCGCACCGCGCAGAGCCACGTCGGCTGGGCCGGCCAGTGCCGGGGGTGCAGGGCCCGGATCTCCTCGGCGATCGAGCTGTGGTCACCGGTCCCCCGTGGGGCAAGCCCGGCCCAGGCGATGCCCACGCGCTGACCCAGCGCTGCGGGCACGACCAGCACGGGGTTGGCCGGCGGGAGCGGGAGCCCCTCGCGGCGACCGTCGGGCAGCGGTCGGTGCGGGGGCAGGCGGGCGATCAGCTCCTCGGCCTCGGGCGAGACCCGCTCGCCGACGGTGCGGGCGAACAGATCGGGTGCGGCCAGTCCGGCGCGCAGGTTGGCGGCCAGCGCAGCGCCGGCCGAGGTGCCCACCACCAGGTCGGCCCGGCGCGGGTCCCAGGCCCGGTGCTCGGCCAGCGCGTCGAGCACGCCGACGTGGAAGGCTCGGCCGACCAGGCCGCCGGCACCGAGGACGAGCGCGACGAAAGGCATACGGCAGCCTCGCGCGTGGAAGGCTCAGGGCGTGGCGTCGGCCCACCCCTTCGTCGTGACCCTGGATCTGGACCAGACCGCCTGCACCGAACCCGAGCGGGTGGGTGCCAAGGCGGCCAACCTGGCGCGTGCCGCCACGGCCTCGGTGCCCGTGCTCCCGGGCTTCGCCATCGTCACCACGGCCGGCACCGGTCCCGACGGGGACGCCCCGCTGCGCAACGCGTGGGAGCGGCTCAGCGAGGGTGGCCGCCTTGCGGTCGTGGTGCGGTCGTCGTCGACCATCGAGGACATCGGGGAGTCCTCCATGGCCGGCCAGTTCCGGTCGGTCATCGACGTGCGGGGTTGGGACGCCTTCTGCGCTGCGGTGGCCGAGGTCCGGGCCTCCGCGGCCCGGCCCGACGGCAGCGAACCCATGGCCATGGGCGTGCTGGTGCAGCGTCACCTCGACGCGGCGATCGGCGGCGTGGCGTTCGGGGTTGACCCCGTCTCGGGCGACCCCGACCACTTCCTGGTCGAGGCGGTGCAGGGCGGTCCCGACCGCCTGGTCAGCGGCGAGGTCACGGCCACCCGCTACCTGCTGAGCCACCACGGTCGGGTGGCGGAGGTCGACGCCGAACAGGACCCGCCGCTGCTCGACACGCACCGGCGCCGGGAACTGGCAGCGCTGGTGCGGCGGGTGGAGGAGGTCTTCGGCGGGTCGCAGGACATCGAGTGGGCCTTCGACGAGGACGGCGGGCTGTGGCTGTTGCAGAGCCGCCCGGTGACCGCCACCGGTCAGCGGGCCACGGCCCACGGGCCCCTGCTCGGTCCCGGGCCGGTGGCCGAGACGTTCCCCGAGGCCCTCCGCCCCCTGGAGGAGGACCTGTGGATCGAGCCCCTGCGCGCCGGCATCGAGCGGGCCATCCGCATGAGCGGTGCCGTGTCGCGCCATCGCATCGAGGCCTCCCCCATCGTCACCACCGTCGGCGGCCGGGTGGCGGCGGACCTGGAGCTGTTCGGCTACCGCACGCAGCGCCGATCCGGCTGGGCGTTGCTCGATCCCCGTCCGGGCGGCCGGCGCCTGCTGGCCGCGGGCCGGGTGGGCCGGTTCCGGGCCGCGCTGCCCGCCCGGGTGGCCGAGGTGCTGGCCGACACCGACCAGGCCCTGGCCGACGTGCCCGCCCTCGACGAGCTCGACGACGCCCAGCTCGTGGGTCTGCTCGCCCGCTGCCGGGAGCTGCTGCAGGCGCTGCACGGCTTCGAGGTGCTCGCCGGCACACTCCTGCCCGACGAGGACCGGCCGTCGGGCGCCGCGGTGGCGCTGCAACGTCTCGCCGCGGCCCGGGCCACCGGCGCCCGCGACGACGCCATCCGCGTCGCTCATCCCGTCGTGCTCGCCCTGGTGCCGCCCCGGGTCGGCGCGCCCCGCAGCCTGCCCCCCACCCCCGTGGGCGGTCGGCCACCCACGACCGAGCGGGTGGTGGGCGCCATGGCCACCCGCGACGCACTGCGCCTGCGGTCCCGCTGGGTGCAGGAGCTCTCGGCCCGTGCCGCCACGGCGCTGGGCGAGCGGTGCCGTGCCCGGGGCCTGCTGGCCCATCCCGAGCTGGTGGCGTTCCTGCGCCTCACCGAGCTCGCCGGACTGATCGACGGCGACGAGGTGCCCGCGGACCTGGCCGGGCGGGCCGAGGTGCCGCCCGGTCCGCCCCTGCCCGCCGTGTTCCGCCGTACCGCAGAGGGCGGCATCGCCCCCGTGGTGCCCCGCCACGGCACCGGATCGGCCGACGACCACGGCGGTCGGGGAGCCAGCGGGGGGCGCTGCACCGGGCGGGTGGTGCACACGGCTGGCGACGCCGGTGCCCACCCGGGCTCGGTGCTCGTGGTGCGCACCCTCGACCCCGATCTGGCGGCGGTGCTGCCCTCCCTGGCCGGCATCGTGGCCGAGACCGGAGGTGCCCTGTCCCACCTCGCCATCCTCGCCCGTGAGTACCGTGTGCCCGCGGTCGTCGCCGTGCCCGAAGCCGTGCAGCGCTTCCCCCGGGGCACGACGGTGCTGGTCGACGGGGACACCGGCGAGGTGCGCCGACTCGACGAGTCGGCCGAGACGTAGGAGGCCCGGTGCGTTGGTTCAACCTTGCCCAGGTGGTCGTGCGGGTGTTGATGCTCGTGGTGCTCGTGGCCTCGGGCGTCTACCTGCTGGTGTACCTGAACCGCTGGGAGTGGAACCGCGCCCTGGTGGCGGGCATCTTCTTCGTGGCCTCGGAGGTGGCGCTGCTCGGCGCCAGCCTCACCACCCGCATGCGCCAGCTCGAGCGGCGCGTCGACACCATCGCCCAGCAGGAGGGCGAGACCCCGTCGGGTCGCCGACCCTTCCGCTGGCTGGAGGACACCACCGGTGGGCTGGGGGTGTTCGTGCCCGTGCTGCTCGGCGCAGGGGTGCTCTTGTCGCTGCTGGCCTGGGTGGTGGAGCGGCTGGCCCGGTTCGCAGCGGCCCCCCTCACCGGCGACGACGCGGTGGGGCACTTCCGGGACCTGCAGGGCCCGCCCGGCGGGCTCGTGCCACCGGCCGGCGGCCCGGCGACGGCGCTGGTCACCCCGGTCGCCGTGGCGCGCCGTCCGGCGGCCTGGCGCGGCCGGCTGGCGGTCTCGGTGGTGATCGTGGTCGGCGTGCTGGCGGTGGGTCTGGGCGTGCAGTTCCTGCAGCGCACGACCACCGGCCGCTTCGACAGCCCGGACACGGGCGTGACCACCATGGACCTGCGCATCGTCGAGCGGGAGTCGCTGGAGAGCACCGAAGAGGTGGGTGAGGCGTTGTGGGTCGCCTGTCGGGTGCGCGTGCCGGGCTACGCGCAGCTCATCGACTACGAACTGCTGTCCGAGGACGCGGTGCGGCTGCGGTTCACCCCGGCCCTGTCCGCCTCGGATCAGAAGCGCCTCACCGGCTGCATGGAGGACGCGCTCATCGACCGGGTCAGCGCCGAGGTCACCTCGTTCACCGCTGATCCTGCTGCACCGGTGCCGTGAACTCGTAGGCCACGATCTGGTCGCCCTCCCAGTCCAGCCCCTGCAGCGACACCCGCAGCGTGGTGCCGTCGTCGTCGACGTGCACCAGGCCGAACTGCCCGAAGCCCGGGTAGGCGCCTTCGCTGTAGGGCCCGCCCTTGAAGCTCCCGGGTCGGTCGAGCGCCGAGGCGTGGAACACGGGGAACCCCGCGTCGCCCTCGGCCGAATAGTCGCTGTGGGTCCCGTCGTCGATGGCCACCATGTGGGCGTCACCGGCCAGCAGCAGGACGTTGTCGACGTCGTTGGCGGCGATGAAGTCCGCGATCTCGGCCCGCTCCGTGGCGAAGCCGCCCCAGTGGTCGGCGCCGACCTCGGGCTCTGCGATCCACGGCACGTTGGTGGTCACCACGGTCAGCGCGTAGTCGTCACGGCCCCGTAGCAGCTGCTGTTCCAGCCACGCCTGCTGCTCGTCACCCAGCATGGTCTTGGCCGCGGTGTCGGGGACGCTGTCGGGGCTGCGGGCCGAGCGCCCGTCGAGCAGCACGAACAGCACCCGCCCCACCGCGAACGACTGGTAGATGGGTCGTTCGCCGTCCCCGGCGGCCAGCGGGTGGTGGGGGACGTACTCCCGGTACACCATCTGGGCCGCCGGCCGGGCGTCGGACGTGGCGTCGGCGTCGTTGGGGCCGTAGTCGTGGTCGTCCCACACGTAGACCGTCGACACCGCCCGGTACAGCCCCGCCTGGGCCGGCCGGGTCAGCGTCTCGTCGTAGACCTCCCGGAACCGGGCCCGGTCGTCCTCGCCGATGTCGGCGTAGTACCAGTCGCCCAGGTTCAGGTAGAAGAGCGGGTCCTGGGCGCGTATCTGGTCGAACACCGCGGCGTCGGATCCCAGTCGGGCGCAGGACCCGAAGGCCATGGTGAACGAGGCCGGCCCGTCGGGGAAGGTGCGGAACCGGCCGGTGCGCACCGTGTCGAGGCTGCCGTCGACCTCCACCGCGTAGTGGTAGGTGGTGTCGGGATCCAGGCCGTCGACGTCGAACACGCGCACCGTGCTGGGCTCACCCGTCATCGCCACCGTCCCCGCGTCGACGCCCGCGACCGTGGCCACCCGATCGGTGAAGGCATCGTCGGTGCTGACCACCAGCCGGGCCGTCCCCGGCGCGGCGAGCTGGGCCCGCACCTCGGCGGTGGTGGTGGTCACCGCTCCCGACCACACCCACGTCGTGGCCGACGGCGGCAGCGCGACCAGCTCGGTGTCGGGGTGCGTGGGTCCGTAGAAGGACTCGAAGGTCTCCACCGAGAACACGGTCGAGGCGGCCAGCATCGCGAACAGCGCCACGCCCAGCACGGCGATCTTCCAGACGGCGTGGTGGCGCTGCCAGGCCAGCCAGTGCAGGAACGGTGACGCGAAGAACAGCAACGCCAGGGGGATGGTGGTGGTCGGGTCGTGGTCGTTGGCCACCACCACCGTCAGCGACAACCCGAACACGGCCATGACCGTGGCGCCGAGCATCTCCCAGCGCCACGACAGGAAGTTGCCCACCACGACGCCACCCAGCAACACGAACTGGACCAGCACCTCCCAGTGGCCCAGCTCGCCGTTGGCGGGCACGCCCTGGTCGATGCGCCACCAGAAGAACCCGAACACCGAGACGATGCCGACGGCTCGGGCCGTGGCCCGCGTCCAGCGCACCAGGTCATCGCTCACGTGGTGGGCGCCGAGGGGCCGTCGGCGCGTCGCAGAACCCGGACTCGTCACGACTCCAGTGTCCGCCCCGACGCCGGTCGCCGTGAGGGGCGAACGTCCCGACGAGCGTCCCACGCGTGCCCCGGGGGTAAACTGTCGGACCCCCATTGCCGAGGAGCTCGATGGCTAACCACCCCGATCTCGACGCGGAGCAGGCCTACATCGACCGTGCCTATGCCTGCCTCGAGGCGACCCGACAGGTGGCCACCCGCATGACCACGATGGTGGAGGTCGGCCGCGGGGGGACGAACCAGGCCCGGTTCGAGCGGGACGTCATCTGGGACACGATGCTCAACCGCCTGCACCAGCTGGAGCTGGGCAGTGCCGCCCTCTGCTTCGGCCGCATCGACGAGGCGGCGGGTGCGGCCCACGGCGACAACCCGGGCGAGCCGGGGGCGGCCTACTACATCGGGCGCATCGCCGTGTCCGACGAGGAGCAGGAGCCCGTCATCGTGGACTGGCGGGCGCCGGTGGCCGAGCCCTTCTACCGGGCCACCGGCCGCCAGCCCATGGGCCTGGCCCGCCGCCGGCACTTCGCCACCCGAGGGCGCACCCTGCTCGGCATCGAGGACGAGCTCTTCGGCGACGCCATCGCCTCGTTGGGCCTCGAGGGTCCCGGTGGGCCCGAGATCCGGGGCCACGGTGCCCTCATCGCCGCACTCGAGACGAACCGCACCGGCAAGCTCGCCGACATCGTCGCCACCATCCAGGGCGAGCAGGACGAGATCATCCGGGCGCCCCTGCCCGGTGTGCTGGTGGTCCAGGGCGGCCCCGGCACCGGCAAGACCGTGGTGGCCCTGCACCGGGCGGCGTACCTGCTCTACACCCACCGGTTCCCGCTCGAGGGGCAGGGGGTGCTGGTCATCGGGCCGAACCGGCTCTTCCTGGGCTACATCGACCAGGTCCTGCCGTCGCTGGGCGAGGCCGGCGTGGAGCTCGCGGTGCTGGCGGACCTCCTCGTGGACCTGGTGCCCGACCTGCGGGTGCGGGGCCGGGACCTCGGCCTCACCGCCCGGGTGAAGGGCGACGCCCGCATGGCCCGCCTCCTGGCCCGGGCGGTGCGCGACCGCGAGCTGCCCCTGCGAGAGGACCTCGTGGTGGGCTTCGGGCTGCAGCGCCTGCGTCTCGACGTCGCGACCTCCAAGCGCATCGTCGCCGACGCCCGCCGGCGCTTCCGGCGCCACAACGCCGGCCGACGGCACGTGGAGCAGGAGGTCTTCGCGGCCCTGACCCGGAGCGGCCGGGGCGAGATCACCGCCCAGCAGGTCCGCGAGCAGCTGCGGGGCGTCCCCGAGGTGCGCGAGGCACTCGAGCGCATGTGGCCGGTGCTGACCCCCCAGCAGCTCCTGCACGACCTGTACGGCTCGCCTGCGCTGCTGCGCCATGCGGCGCAGAACCTGTTCGACGACCGCGACTGGCGGTCGCTGCACCGTCCCCGCTCCGCCTCGGTCGACGACGTGGTCTTCACCGACGACGACGTGCCGCTGCTCGACGAGGCCCGGGCGCTGCTGGGGCCCCGGCCCCGCACCCGGCGGCAGAAGGCGATGATCGCCGAGGGCGTGCTCGCCGACGACAGCGAGCCCCGCACCTACGGCCACATCGTGGTGGACGAGGCCCAGGACCTGTCCCCGATGCAGCTGCGCATGATCACCCGGCGCTCGCTCGGGGGCTCGATGACGGTGGTGGGCGACATCGCCCAGTCCACCGGCCAGTGGGCCCACGCCGACTGGGACGAGGTCCTCGCCGAGCTCCCCGACCGCAAGCCGCCCCACCGGACCGAGCTGACCGTTGGCTACCGCCTGCCCGCCCCCAACATGGCCCTCGCCGCCCGGGTGCTGCGGGTGGCCGCACCGGAGCTCGCCCCGCCGGTGTCGGTGCGCCAGGACGGCACGCCCCCGGCCCTGTGGCGCGTCGCCGATCCTGCCGATCCGGCGGCACTGGCCCGGGTCGTGGTCGAGGCCACCCGCGCCGAGATGGAGGCCGTGGACCCCGGCCAGGTGGCGGTGATCTGCCCCTCCTCCCTGGTGCAGTTCGTGGGCGACGCCCTGGGGGCCGCCGGGGTCGAGCACGGCTGGGCCACCCGTCACGGTCTCGACAAGCAGGTCACGGTGGTCCCGGTGGCCCTGGTGAAGGGCCTCGAGCTCGATGCCAGCGTGGTCGTCGAGCCCGCGGCCATCGTCGAGGAGGAGCCCCAGGGACTCCGCTCGCTGTACGTGGCGCTCACCCGCGCCACCCGCCGACTGGCGCTGGTCCACGCCCGGGACCTGCCCGATGCCCTCCTCGAGTAGCTCCCCCGCGGCGACGGTCACCGTCGACGGCATCGTGAAGTCGTTCGGGGGCACGCCCGTGCTGCGGGGCGTGTCGGTGCGGGTCGAGCCCGGCCACATGCTGGCCCTGCTCGGCCCCAGCGGCTGCGGCAAGACCACCCTGCTGCGCATCATCGCCGGTCTGGAGCTGCCCGACGCGGGGCGCGTCGACGTGGCGGGCGCCACGCTCACCGACGGGCCCCGGGCGGTGCCGCCGGAACGGCGACGGGTGGGCATGGTGTTCCAGGACTGGGCCCTGTTCCCCCACCTGAGCGTGGCCCGCAACGTGGCCTACGGCCTGGCCCGCGACGAACGACGCTCGACCCGGGTGGCCGACGCCCTGGCCATGGTCGGGCTGGAGGGACTGGGCGATCGCCTGCCGGCGACGCTGTCCGGCGGCCAGCAGCAGCGCGTCGCCCTGGCTCGGGCCATCGCTCCCCAGCCCTCGGTGCTGCTGCTCGACGAGCCGTTCTCCAACCTCGACGCCGCCCTGCGGGTCCAGGTCCGGGCCGAGCTCCACGAGCTGCTCGTGGAGCTGGGCATCACCACCCTGTTCGTGACCCACGACCAGGAAGAGGCCTTCGTGCTCGGCGACGAGGTGGCCTTGATGCACGCCGGCGAGATCGTGCAGCAGGGCCCACCGGCGCACATCTACCAACGCCCGGCGACGCGTTGGGTAGCCGGCTTCGTGGGCGAGGCGAACTTCCTGCCCGGCCGGGTCGGGACCGACCGGGCCGCCACGGTGCTGGGCGAGGTGCCCCTCCTGGCGGGCGCCGACCACGGCTCCGTCGACGTGCTCGTGCGGCCGGAGGAGCTCGACCTGTTCGGGATCGACGAGGCCGGCGGGTCCGGAGGGGCCGGCGCCACCGCCGACGTGGAGCTCATCGAGTACTACGGCCATGACACGATCTACGTCGTGCGCCTGCGCGACGGCGGTCACGTGCGGGTCCGGGAGTCCTCGGCTCCCCTGTACCGGCGCGGCGACGCCGTGGTCGTGCGCTACACCGGCCCGCCCACCGTCGCCTTCCCCGCCGGTCCGTGAGCGAGACCTCGGCCGACCTCGCCGTGGTGGGTGCCGGCCCTGCCGGGCTGCTGGCGGCGTGGCGCGCTGCGCTGACCGGGCGACGGGTGGTGGTGCTGGAGCGGGCCCCGGTGGTGGGGGGCATGGCCGGCAGCTTCGAGGTGGCCGGGCTGCGTGTCGACCACGGCAGCCATCGCCTCCACCCCTCGATCGCGCCCGAGTTGCGCCAGGTGCTGGGGTCGCTGCTGGGCGACGACCTGCAGGTCCGTCCCCGGGCGGGGCGCATCCGCCTGGCGGACCGCTGGGTGGCCTTCCCGTTGCGCTCGGGTGACCTGGCGCGCCGCCTGCCCCGGCGCTTCGCCGCCCACGCCGCGCTCGATGCGGTGACCGGGCCGCTGCGGCGCCGACGCGACGACACCTTCGGCGAGGTGGTGCGGGCCGGTCTTGGGCCGACCGTGAGCCGCGAGTTCTACGAGCCCTACGTCCGCAAGCTGTGGGGGGTGGATGCCGCCGAGCTGAGCGGCGAGCTGGCCCGCCGTCGGGTGAGCGCCGCGTCGCCGGGTGACGTGGTGCGCCGCCTGCGGCGGGGCGCCGACCCGTCCGGCCGGACCTTCCTCTACCCCCGGCGGGGGTTCGGCCAGATCTGCGAGGCCCTGGCCGAGGCGGTGGTGGACGCAGGTGGCGAGGTGCGCCTCGGCGCCCGGGTGGAGCGCCTCGTGCGGCGTGAGCACGGCACCTGGGAGGTGCGCGCCGACGGCGCCGAGCCGCTGCACGTCGGCCGGGTGTGGTCGACCGCCCCCGCCGCCGCGCTGGTGCATGCCGTGCGCCCCGGTCCGCCGGCGGCGGTCCTCGAGGCGGCGGGCCGCCTGCGTCACCGGGGCATGGTGCTCGTGTACCTGGTGGTGCCCCGGCCCCGGTGGACGCCCTTCGACGCCCACTACTTCCCCGCCGAGGACCTGGTGTTCAGCCGGGTGTCGGAGCCCCGCAACTACCGGGACTCGGCCGAGGACCCCGACGACGTCACCGTGCTGTGCGCCGAGGTGCCCGCCACCGAGGGCGATCGCCGGTGGGATGCCACGCCCGAGGAGCTGGGGGCCCTGGTGGCCGGGCAGCTCGTCGCCCAGGGCCTGCCCGAGCCGGCCCACGTCGCGGTCGAGGTGCGGCGCCTGCCCCGGGTCTACCCGCAGTACCGCGTGGGCTACGACGCCGACCTGGCCGAGGTGGAGCGGTGGGTGGCCCACCAGCCCGGTCTGCTCACCTTCGGCCGCCAGGGCCTGTTCGTGCCCGACAACACCCACCACGCGCTGGCCATGGGCTGGGCCGCCGCGGCCTGCCTGCAGCGCGGGGGTGGCTTCGACGAGGTCGGGTGGGCGCGCGCCCGGGAGGGCTTCCGCACTCACGTCGTGGAGGACTGAACCTCGCGCCACACGGCCGGGGTGACCGCCCGCAGGTAGGCGCCGGGGCGCACGAAGGACCGGCCCTGGGTCCGGAAGCCGTAGGTGATCGGCACCTCGGCGTAGCGCCAGCCCTTGGCCAGCAGGTCCAGGGTGAGCACCTGCGCGTAGTTGAAGTCGTGGATGACCTCGGCGTCGGCGGCCGCTGCGCCCGACAGCGCCCGGTAGCCGCTCTGGCCGTCGCTCAGGGGCCGGCGGGCCACGAACGACAGCAGCCGGGTGAGCGCCACGTTGCCCACCCGCCGGTGGGGCCGCATGGAGGTGATGGTGCCGCCGAACCGGGAGCCCACGACGTAGTCGGCCTCGCCGGCCAGCAGGGGGGCCACGAGCACGTCGAGCTCCTCGGGGGCGTACTCGCCGTCGGCGTCGCAGAAGGCGACGGCCACTGCGTCCCGGTCGACCGCGGCCCGCAGGCCTTCGCGCACCGCGGCGCCGAGCCCGCGGTTCTCGGGCAGCGACAGCACCTCGGCGCCGGCGGCCCGGGCCCGTGCCGCGGTGGCGTCGGTGGAGCCGTCGTCGACGACCAGCACGTGCACCGGATGGCCGGCCACGGTGGCGGGGGCTCGGCGCACCACGTCGGCCACCGTGGCCTCCTCGTCGTGGGCGGGCAGGAACAGCACCACCGGTGCCTCGGCGTCGCGCCGCGTCGGGCGGTCGGCGCGACCGAGGGGCTCGTCGGGGGTCGTGCGGGGGAGGCGGACCCGCCCGAGCAGGCCGGGGGCGGGGACGAACACGGCCACGCCCCCGGCCACGAGCGAGTAGGCCGTCTTGAGGGCGTGGGCGGTGAGGGCGGCGGCGAAGCCCACGCCGGCGTCGTGGCCCAGGGCGGCGTAGGCCGCGGCCGAGGCGGCCTCGTAGGTGCCGAGCCCGCTGGGGGCGATGGCCACCGTCTGGGCGCCGACGGCCACGGTGGTCACGAGCACGGCCTCCTGGCCGGTGAGCTCGATGCCCACGAAGCGGGCCGAGCACCACACCAGCACCGCCTCCAGCGCCCAGGCCAGCATCGATCCGAGCGCCACCACCGGTCCCGGCAGGCGCACGCGGTCGCGGCGGCCGGCCACCCGGTGCAGCCACACCAGCCCGGCGACGCCCACCGCCGCCACGACGGCCAGCAGCGCCCACCCCCACACGCCCAGCAGCCGGCTGAACAGCGCCGGTCCGGCAGCCACGCCGAGCCCGGCGATGGCCAGGATGTCGGCGGCGCGCAGCGTGACCGTCGACGCGGTGGCGGCCTCGAAGCTGGTGTCGGTGCGGCGCACCACGCTCACCACCCGCAGCGGCTCGCCCAGACGCAGCGGCAGCACGTGGTTGGCGCCCAGCGCCAGGTGGATGCCGGCCAGGGCCTGAGGCACCGGCAGGTCCGGGAGCACCCGATGCCACAGCAGGGCGCGCACCCCGAAGGCGGCACCGAAGGCGGCCAGGGCCAGCACCACCCACCCGGGCGCAGCGACCATGGCGGCGCCCGCCTCGCGCAGCGCCGTCGTGTCCACCCCGGGCACCAGGATGACCATGGCCAGCACCAGCGACGCCACGGTGACCGCGGCCGTGGAGGAGGGTGTGAGTCGTCTCCGCATCGCCTTCCTGACGCTCCCTCAGATCATTCGGGTTTCCCGAACCCTGATGTTAGGCCGTCTTTACATCCGCCTGTCCAGCCCGGTAGGGTGCCGGCTCATGAACGCCCGAGCCCGCCGACTCCTCGTCGTTCCCGCCCTCGCCGCGCTGGCCCTCGTGGTCACGCTGGCCGGCTGCACCCAGGACGACGGCACCCGCATCACCGTCTACTCGGGTCGGCAGGCCGACCTCATCCAGCCGCTGCTGGAGCAGTTCTCGGCCGAGACCGGCATCAAGGTGGACTTCAAGCCGGGCGACTCCGGCGAGCTGGCCCTGCTCATCGAGCAGGAGGGCGACGCCAGCCCCGCTGACGTGTTCCTGTCCCAGAGCCCCGGCGCCATGGGCTTCCTCGACGCCGCCGGACGTCTGCGGCCCCTGCCGGAGGACGTGCTCGACCTGGTGCCCGAGGCCTACCGGGCGCCCGACGGCGACTTCGTGGGGGTCTCGGGCCGGGTGCGCACGCTCGTGTACAACACCGAGGCGCTCGCCGAGGACGAGCTGCCGGCGTCGGTGCTCGACCTGACCGACCCGGCCTGGGAGGGTCGTGTCGGCGTCGCCCCCGAGAACGCCTCGTTCCAGGACTTCGTCACCGCCCTGCGATCCGAGATCGGCGACGACGCCACCCAGGCCTGGCTCGACGGGCTGGCCGCCAACGCCCGCACCTACGCCAACAACCAGGCCATCGTGGAGGCGGTGGGCCGTGGCGAGATCGAGGTGGGCCTCGTCAACCACTACTACAACGTGCGGGCGCTGCAGAACGACCCGGATGTGCCCAGCCAGAACCACTTCTTCCCCACGGACGACCCCGGCTCGCTGCTCATCCTGTCCACGGCCGGGGTGGTGAACACCTCCGAGCACGTGCCCGAAGCCGAGCGGCTGGTGGCGTTCCTGCTGTCCGAGCAGGCGCAGCGGTACTTCGCCGACGAGACCTTCGAGTACCCGCTGGCGCCCGGCGTGGCCCCCGCCGAGGGCGTCGTGCCTCTCGAGGAGATCGCACCCGCCCAGGTCGACACGGCCCTGTACGGTGCGGGCTTCGAGCAGACCCTGGCCATGATCGACCAGGCCGGCTTCGACCAGTAGGGCTCGATGCCGGTGCGACGCGCCGTACGCGCCTCCCACACCGCACCACCCGGCCTGCTGGTGACGGCCCTGGCCGTCGCCGTGCTGTTCGCCGGCCCGACGGCCTACCTCGTGGTGGAGAACCTCCGCCTCGACGACAGCGTCGTGTCGCTGGTGACGTCGGCCGACACCCTGGTGCCACTGGGGCGCAGCCTGCTGCTCGCCGTCACCGTGTCGGCGTCGTCGGCGCTGGTGGGCACGACGCTGGCGTGGCTCACCACGCGCTCCGACGTGCCGCTGCGCCGGGTGTGGCGCCTCCTCGCCCCCCTGCCCCTCGTCATCCCCTCCTTCGTCGGTGCCGCCGCGCTGGTCGCCGGCCTGGCGCCCGGTGGTCTGCTGGAGGAGCTGCTCGGACCCTTCGGGGTGCAGCGCATGCCCACCGTCGACGGGTTCTGGGGGGCGTGGCTGGTGCTGTCGCTGTTCACGTATCCCTACGTCTACCTGCCGGTGGCCGCCCGGTTCGCGTCGTTGCCGCCGTCGTTCGAGGAGAGCGCCCGCCTGCTCGGTCGCCGCCCGGTGGCCGTGTTCCGCACGGTCGTGCTGCCCCAGAGCTCCACCGCCATCTGGGCGGGCACCCTGCTGGTGTTCCTGTACACGGTGAGCGACTTCGGGGCCGTGGCCATCATGCGCTACGGCACCCTCACCCGAGAGATCTTCGCCAACAAGCTGGTGCCCGAGCGGTGGCTCCCGCTGGGCCTGGTGCTGGCCGTGGTGGCCCTCGTGGTCGTCGCGTTGGAGCGCGCCGCCGGGCGGCGGCGGGCCCGAACCGAGTCCGTGCGGGCCCGCCAGGCGCTGCACGTGCCGCTCGGGCGCTGG
This sequence comes from Acidimicrobiales bacterium, assembly GCA_025456085.1. Classification (GTDB taxonomy): domain Bacteria; phylum Actinomycetota; class Acidimicrobiia; order Acidimicrobiales; family Acidimicrobilacustridaceae; genus JALOLF01. Next base: position 5,611 of record JALOLF010000055.1, on the reverse strand, counting down.
CGGTGGCCGGCGCTTGGGTTCTGCGCCGTGGCGCTGGGCAACGCCCTGCTCGGGCCGCTGGCCGTGCTCGGCTGGTGGGCGGTGCGGGGTCTGCTGCACCCCGACCAGCGCATCGGCGCGCTGGCCACCGACCCCGGCTCGCTCGTGGTGCCGGCCACCAACACCGCGTTGGTGAGCGTGGCCGCGGCCGTGCTCACCGTGGCGCTCGTGTTGCCGGCTGCCTATCTCACCTCGCGCTACTCGAGCCGGGCCGGCGGTGCCGCCAACGCCATGGTGGTGGGCGGGTTCGCCCTGCCCGGCCTGGTGGTGGCGCTCTCCCTGGTGGCGTGGGTGCTGGCGCAGTCGGCCCTCGAACCGCTGTACCAGACCATCGCGCTGCTGCTCGTGGCCTACGCGGTGCACTTCGGGGCGCAGGCCATGCGGGCTGCGCAGGTCTCGGTGTCGACCGTGCCCCGGCGCTTCGACGAGGCGGCACGCATGCTGGGCGCCGGTCGCCTGCGTCGCTTGCGCACCATCGATCTGCCGCTGATGCGGCCCGGTCTGCTGGCCGGCGGCGGCCTGGTGCTGCTGTCGGTCATGAAGGAGCTGCCGGCCACCCTGCTGCTGGCGCCGCCGGGGTTCGTCACGCTGGCCACCGAGATCTGGACCGCCAACGAGTCCTACGAGCTGGCCCAGGTCGGGTTGGCCTCCCTGGTGCTGGTCGCCCTGTCCGGCGCGCTCACCTGGGTGCTGGTCATCCGTCGTTCGGAGCGCCTGGATTGAACGGCCCGCTGACCCGGACGCTCGTCGTGGTGGGCCTGGTGGTCGCGGCGTGGTCGGCGCTGGCCGTCGGCGCGAAGGCCGAGTACCGCGCCCGCACCACCGCCGACGAACCGCAGTACCTGCTCAGCGCGCTGTCGCTGTGGGAGGACCGCGACCTCGACATCGCGGACGAGCTCGCCGCCGAGCGGTGGCGGGCGTGGCACGACGCCGGGCTGCCCGAGCAGACCCGGGAGCTCGAGGGGGGAAGCCGGGTCAGCCCCCACGACCCGCTCCTGCCGGTGCTGCTGGCCGTCCCCGTCGGCCTGGGCGGCTGGCTGGGCGCCAAGCTGGCCCTGGCCGGACTGGCCGGGGTGCTCGCCGCGGCCACGGTGTGGGTGGCGGTGCGGCGCTTCGCGGTGCGGGTGCCCGTGGCCGTGGGGGTGGTGGTGGCGCTGTCGGTGGTGCCGCCGCTGGCCGCGTACGGCACCCAGGTGTACCCGGAGCTGCCGGCGGCGCTGGCGGTGGTGGCCGCGGTGGGCGCGCTCACCGGATCGCTGCACCGGCGGGGGTTGGCCGTGGTGGCCGTCGCGCTCGTGGCCCTGCCCTGGCTGTCGGTGAAGTACGCCCCGGTGGTGGTGGCGCTGGCCGGCGTCGCCGCCTGGCGCCTCGTGGCCGACCGCCGGTGGCGGGCCGTGACCGGCCTCGGTGCGTGGGGGGCGGCCAACGCCGTGGCCTTCGCCGTCGTGCACCAGCTGATCTACACCGGTTGGACGCCCTACGCCGCCGGCGACCACTTCGTCGAGGGCCAGCTCACCGTCATGGGCCGCGACCCCGACCACCTCGACCGCTCGGTGCGCCTGCTGGGCCTGCTCGTCGACCGCTCCTTCGGGCTGGCCGCCTGGGCACCCGCCTTCCTGTTGGCGGTGGCCGCGCTCGGGGCCCTGGTGCGGCGCCGGCCGTCGGGCTGGGCGGCGCTGGTGGTGCCGCTCGCCGCGGCGTGGCTGAACGCCACCTTCCTCGCCCTCACCATGCACGGCTGGTGGTGGCCGGGCCGCCAGGTGGTGGTGGCCGTGCCCCTCGCCGTGGTGGCCGTGGCCTGGTGGTGCGACCGGGTCGGCCGCCCCGCGCTCGTGGCGCTCGGCGCGCTCACCCTGGCCGGCGTCGCCTCCTGGCTGGGGCTGCTGGCCGAGGTGTACCGGGGTGAGCGGGCCCTGATCCTCGACTTCTACGAGACCGCCGCGCTGCCCTACCGCTGGTGGGCGACGCTGCTGCCCGACGGCCTGCGGCCCGGCGACGACACCGGGCTCGTCGCGCTGTGGCTCGGCCTCGTCGCCGCGCTGGCTGTCGCGGGCTGGCACTCCCTGCCCGCCCACCCGATCCCACCAACCCCGTACCAAGAGCCACCAACCCCATACCAAGCAAAGGAGCACACCCATGCCGACCCCCCGACTTCGAGCCACGGCGCTCGCCCTCGCCCTGCCCCTGCTGGCGCTGGCCGCCTGCGGTGACGGTGACGACGGCGCCGACGTCCGCAACCTGAGCGACGACACGAGCGGTTCGGGCTCGTCGAGCTCGGGCTCGGGCTCGTCCGGCTCGGGTGCAGCCTCGGGCAGCTCGGCCAGCGAGGTCGCCTGCCAGCCCGTGGGCGACCCGGTCGACGCCGACACCACCATCGAGGTCACGCTCACGGAGTGGTCCGTCGACGCTCCCGACTCGGTGGCGGCCGGCACGATCGCCATCGACGCCGTCAACAACGGTACGGAGCCCCACGAGGTCGTGATCGTGCAGGGCGACAGCTACGAGTCGCTGCCCCGGGGCGAGCACGGTGAGGTGCTCGAGGACGAGCTGGCCGAGGGCGCCCTCATCGGCGAGATCGAGGCCTTCCCCGCCGGGGAGACCTGCACCGGGGTGTTCGACCTGACGCCGGGCACCTACGTGTTGATCTGCAACATCGTCGAGGAGGAGGACGGTGAGACGGTCAGCCATCCCGCCGAGGGCATGGTCACCACGATCACCGTGACCTGACGCTCAGCGCACGGTCACCAGGATCCGTGCCGCCGCGGCGGCCCCCACACCCACGGCGTTGCCGTCGATCACGACGGTGGTCGTGCCGTCGGGGGACGCCGCGGTGACCGAGCCCGCCTTGCCGGGCAGCAGCGAGGAGCCCTCCAGGAACTCGAGCATGCCGGGGGTGAACTCCAGCTCCTCGGGGATGCGGCTCACCACGAACGCCGCCCCCGGCGACAGCGTCGACAGCGACACGGCGTCGGGGGCGGTGTAGTCGCTGCCGGGGATGGGGTTGCCGTGCGGGCAGGTGGTGGGCTCGCCCAGCAGGCGCACCATGGCGCCCTCCACCCGGTCGGAGATGACGTGCTCCCAGCGGCCGGCCTCCGCGTGGGCCTCGGCCCACGACAGGCCCAGCACGTCGGTGAGGAACCGCTCGGCCAGCCGGTGGCGGCGCACCACCCGCTCGGCCAGGCGCAGGCCGTCGTCGGTCAGCTCGATGGAGCGGCCCACGTCGACGAGGCCCTCGGCCTCCATGCGCTTGATCATCTCCGACACCGCCGGGCGGCTCACCTCGAGTCGCTCGGCGATGCGGGCCTGGATCACCGAGACGTCGTCCTCGCGCAGCTCGAAGATGGTCTCGCAGTACTCCTCGAAGGCGGGGTGGTACTCGGGGGCCTTCCAGGACGACATCGCGTGGAGTCTACGGCGTCGCCCCCTGGTCGGGGCGGGCTCACCGCTTGAACACGTGCACCGGCGTGGCGTCCACGAAGGGGAGCCGCTCCACCGGCGGCGGGTCGTCACCGAAGTGCTCGTGGAAGGCCCGCGTCTCGCCCTCCCACCGGCCGTAGTCGTCGAGGACGAGCACGCCCCCGGGCACCAGCCGGGGCCACAGGTGCTCGAGCACGACGAGCGACGGCTCGTAGAGGTCGACGTCGACGTGCAGCAGGACGATGCCGACGTCGGGGTTCGCCGCGGCCCAGGCGGGCACCGTCTCGCAGATGTCGCCCGCCACCAGATCGACGTTGCCGGCTATGCCCTTGGCCGCCAGCACCCGGTGGAGCTGGTCGACCCCGATGCTCTCGCCGCCGGCGTCGGCCACGAACGCGTCGCGGCGGGCCTGGTCGGCCTCGAGCGCCGTGGTGGGGAAGTCGCCGAAGGTGTCGAAGCCCACCAGCGGTTGGGTGGCCGGATCGCGCCGCGCAGGTGGGCCACGGCGCGGAACAGCTCGTAGTGGGCCAGCAGCTTGCCCACCCGCGCCACCGGCGCGGTGAGGTGGAAGGCGTTCTCGAAGGCGAACGCCTCGGCCGGGTCGGGCAGCTCGATCGTCAGATCAGGCCCCGCTCTGCGGCCTGCACGACCCAGGGCACGACCTCGTCGAGCATCTCGTCGAGCGACGTCGTGGCCTCGAAGCCGAGGAGGTCGCTGGCCTTCTGGGTGGCGGGGACGCGCTTCTGCACGTCGTGCTCGAACGGGGGGTCGCTGATGTAGCGGAACGGCGTGCCGGGGTTGAGGCGGTTCCAGATGTTCTCGGCCAGCTCCAGCACGGTGGTGGACTGGGCGGTGGAGAGGTTGAAGTCCTCGTTGCGCGCCGCGGGGTGCTCCATGGCGGTGACGATGCCGGTGGCCAGGTCGCCGCCGTAGGTGTAATGGCGGACCTGGGTGCCGTCGCCGAGGATGCGCAGCGGGTCCTGGCCCTTGGCGATCTTCTGGACGAGGTCGGGCACGACGTGGCTCATGGCCAGCTTGACGTTGCCGGAGAGGACCTCGTGCTCCCCCTTGGCGCGCATCTCGCCGATGCCGACGCAGTTGAAGGGCCGCACGATGGTGTAGGGCAGGCCGTACTGGAGCTGGGCGGCGACGGCGAATTACTCGACGGCCAGCTTCTGGAAGCCGTAGGAGGAGTGGGGCGGGGGCACCTCGTGCTGTTGGCCTTCGTAGCTGGGCCAGGTGTCGGCCGATTCGAACACCATCGACGACGACAGGTAGGTGACCTTCTCCAGGGTGCCGTTGAGGTGGGCGTCGATGGCGGCGTCGCAGGTGGCGGCGATGATGCGCTCGTTGGTGGCGAGCAGGTCGTAGGCGTAGGTGTGGAAGTAGGAGATGCCGCCGATCATGGCGGCGCCGGCGATGAGGTGGGTGCAGCCCTCGAGCAGGCCGCGCAGCACCTCGACGTCGCAGGCGTCGCCTTCCACGAGGGTGTAGTTCGGGTCGTCGTCGTAGGGCTTGGCCACCTTGCCGTACTTGGAGTGGTCGTCGATGCCGACGACGGTGTAGCCCCGGGCGAGGAGCTCTTGGACGACGTAGCCGCCGATGAACCCGGACGAACCGGTGACCAGGACCTTGCCTGCACTCATGTGGGGGCGCTCTCTCTCGTTCGGGATGGGCGGGTGGCGCGGCGCCGGCTGCGGGCCCGGAGCTGGTCGAGGGTGAGCCGGGGACCGAACGCGAACAGGTACCAGTGCAGGTACTTGGGCAGCCAGGCGTAGACCTTGAACCGGGACAGGCCGGCGTGGCGTTCGATCCAGATGGTGGGCAGCTCGGCGACGGGCTGGCGCAGCCGGCGGGCCTTGGCCACCAGCTCCAGGCCCAGCTCGAAGCCGCTGTCGGACTCGATGCCCACCGAGCGCACGAAGTCCCGGTCGTAGGCCTTGAAGCTGTTGGTGGCGTCTCGGGTGCCGACCCGGGTGAGCAGGTGCAGGCTCATGCCCGCGGCCCGTGACAGCAGCGTCTTGAGGGGTGGACCGCCGATCTGCTGGCCGCCGCTCATGTACCGCGACGCGGCCGCGATGACCACGCCGCGCTCCACCAGCCGGCACAGGTCGGCGATCTGGGTGGGGTCGTCGCTGCCGTCGGCCATGGTCAC
>JALOLF010000054.1 GCA_025456085.1 Acidimicrobiales bacterium | reverse complement strand
GTGCCGCGGCCGGCGTTCCGCTGGGGCACGCGGGTCGTGCTGCCGCTGGGCATCCTGCTGGCGATGGCCGCGCTGCTGGCGTGGTCCGCGCGTGATGCCCTGTGGCCGGCGATCGAGGTGCGTGTCGTGCCGGTGGTGGTGCGGCCGCACGCGGCGTCCGCCGAAGACGCGGACGAGGCAGCGCCGGCGGCGGCGGTAGGCGAGACGACGATCGTCCAGGCATCGGGGTGGATCGAGCCCGCGCCGTACGCGACGACGGTCCCCGCGCTGACGGAGGGTGTTGTGAAGGAGGTGCTGGTCCTTGAAGGACAGCGCGTGGAGGCTGGCGATGTGGTCGCGAGGTTGATCGATGCGAGGTTGGTCGTCTGCTTGCCACGGCCTTCGAACCAGCCTTGCCCGAAGGTGTTGCCCCAGATCGAGACGAGCTTTGGTTCGACGCCCGCTGGCAGTCGGGCACGGAAGACGTGGTTCTGGTGAATGCAGCCCTCGATCTGCCCTTCCCAAACCCACCCTCGGCCGAGCTTGTCCCGATCGCCGCCTTCGTTGAACAGCACATCGCCGGGCCGCAGCTCGAGCTTCGCCGCCTTCTCGGGCGACACCCGGATCGTCGTCACGACGTCAAGGTCGAGGTGACCCCGCTGCACATTCGCCACTCGGAGGTAGGGCCGTTCGACGAAGCTCGGATCGTCCTGTCGCTTCGAGTCCTTCGTGACGCCACCGACCACATCGGCGAGTTCGCCGAGAGGGGCCCAGGCCCAGCCCTCCGGGAGGTCAGGGACGCCGCCCGGGTTGATCGCGTCGACGCCAAGGTCGGCGAGGACCTTCGCCGCTGGGGTGTCGGTCGGGTCTTGTGGGACAAGGCCACCGGTGACGGCGGCAGCGAGAAGCGCGTCACGCATGCGCCGGAGGAGCTGGCGGACGTTCATGAGCGCGGCCTCGCCGGCGTCGAGCTTCGAGAACGCCTCCTCGATCGCTGCGACGATCCGATGCTGCTCGGGTACTGGCGGAACCGGCAGTTCGAGTGAACGCAGGTCACGAAGGTTGACCCTGGGCCGCCCGACGCCCTTGATCGATGCGCCGACGCGTTGACGCGTTTGAGGTGCGTTCAGGGCCCACATGAGGAGCGCTTGGTCGATTGCATCTCCGGCACGGATCCGGATGCAGTCCGCCTTAACGATTGCCGGTCCCAGAGCCGGTGGCGCGAGACAGGCCCGGGGGAGAATCTCGCCCAGCGACGCAACCAGCACGTCATCTGCAAGAACCGAGTGCTTCTCGAGCCGAGCGAAGTGTTCCTCTGAGATGTGTGCCCGCTCGTCCCGGAAAACACCGTCACCGATGTTCTGCAGCCGGACGACCCGCGGCCCGGCATCGGTGTAATGCTCCGTCTTGAGGTTCGAGCCAAACGGTCCGTCGGTGACTCCGCCGGCCGCCGCCAGCTCCTCGACCGTCGCCATGGCCCAGCCAGCCGGAAGCTCGCTCATGCCACCAGCTCCTGGGCCAGCTCATCGAGTAGCGGAGCAAGGCGTCCATCGAAGGCGTTGTTGGCTCGGCCGAAGCCGCCGTGACCGACGAAGGGCTCGAGCTCGAAGTCATCGGGGGCGATTGCGAGGGACGTGGCGAGGTGGTCCTTGATCCGCGTGAGCCAGACGAGCTGCTCGTCGGTGAAGACAGTGCCCGCCTGCGCCTGCTGGGCGAGCCAGCCCTGAAACCGCTCGTCGACGGTGAGCGGGTAGGCGACGAGGTCGCCATCAGGTTCGAGAGCCTTGCGCACGAGGGAGATGAGGTTGGTGAACTGCGTTCCCGCCGATCCCCGCACCCGAGATGCTTCGAGCGCCTCGTAGGCCGCCCACAGTCGCTCGGGCGTCCAGTTGTACGGCGGGCGCCCGATGGTGGCGGCCAGCTCCTTGATCGCCTTGAGCGTGAGACGCTTGCCGTAAGGGCGGGAGTAGAGGATCTGGAGCGCGTCGATGTCGTCGCGGTGCTCGTCGACGAATGCCTGCCACGATTCGATGGTGGCTCGTGCCCGGTCGGAGGCGTCACGGGAGAAGCCGGCGTCGATCACCTCGTCCTTCGAGGTCTCGTCGAGCACTTGGGTGTAGCTGCGGCGCACGTCGAGCAGCTTGGTTCGCAGCGCCGGGCGCTCGGCGAGGATCCGGCACGCCGTCTCGATCTGCTCGGCCCGGGCCTCGTGGACCTGCTCGACGGTTGGGTCCACCCCACCGGTGTTCTCGGCCGCTTTCTGCCATGCCCGGTCGGTGTCGACGGCGTCGGTGAGCATGCGCACGACGACCGAGAGGTCGATGCCGTCGGTGGCATCGGCAAGCTCTTGGCGGTCGTCGGGAGTGATGACCCGTTCGAGGCGGGCGAGGCGACCGGCGATCGAAGACACGACGTCGGGGTCACGGACGCCCGCGGCGACCTGGTCGAGGAGCTTCTTGAGCGACTCGGTCTTGCGCCGTTCGAGCGGAGTGGTGTCGTTGAACTCGCCTTCGGTGACGCCAACGGCGTCGACGATCACGAAGTGGGTCTTGGCGGTGGCATCGGCGGAGACGGCCTGGAGGTCGTTGGGGTCGATGACCCGCACGCCCCGGCCTTTCATCTGCTCGAAGAAGTTCCGGGACCGCACCTGGCGCATGAACATCACGCACTCGAGCGGGCGCACGTCGGTGCCGGTGGCGATCATGTCGACGGTGACGGCGATGCGGGGGTTGAAGCTGTTGCGGAACTGGTTGAGCAGGTCCTCGGGCTTGGCGCCCGTGGTGCGGTAGGTGATCTTCACGGCGAAGTCGTTGCCGCGCCCGAACTCCTCCCGGCAGATGCGCACGATGTCGTCGGCGTGGCTGTCGTCCTTGGCGAAGATCAACGTCTTCGGCACCTCAGTGCGCCCCGGGAAGATCCCGCCCTCGTCGAGCGGTTTGAACAGGTTGTCCCGGAACGTGCGGATGACCGTGCGGATCTGGTCGAGCGCCACGACGTCGCGGTCGAGCTGGCGGGCGTCGTAGACGACGTCCTCGTCGAGCTTCTCGAGGCGGACCTTGCGGGTCTCTCGCTCCCGGAACTTGGTGACCAGCCCGGCCTCGACGGTCGAGCCCTGCTCACTGATCTTGGTGCGGATCCGGTAGACGTCGAAGTCGACGTTCACGCCGTCGGCGACCGCTTCGGCGTGGCCGTACTCGACGACGAGGTTCTGGTTGAAGAACCCGAAGGTCTGCTTGGCCGGCGTGGCGGTGAGCCCAACGAGGAAGGCGTCGAAGTACTCGATGACCTGGCGCCACACCCCATAGATCGAGCGGTGGCACTCGTCGATGATCACCACGTCGAAGGTCTCGATCGGGATCTGCGGGTTGTAGACCACTTCCACGGGCTGGTCCGGTTCGATCTCGGCGCCGGACTTCTCGTCGACGTCCTCGGGCATCTCCTCCTCGCTGCGCAGCATCGAGAACAGGCGCTGCACCGTGGTGATCACCACCCGGGCAGCGGGATCGATGCGGTTCGAGGTCAACCACTGGACGTTGTAGAGGTCGGTGAACTTCCGGCCGTCGACCGGCGTGGCGAACTGCTGGAACTCCCGCAGCGTCTGCCGGCCGAGGTTGGCCCGGTCGACGAGGAACAGCACCCGCTCCGCACCGGCCGTCTGCACGAGCCGGTAGGCGAGGTTGGCGGCCATGAAAGTCTTGCCCGACCCCGTCGCCATCTGGGCGAGCGCACGAGGGTGGTTGTGCACCATCGACCCTTCGATGCGGTTGATCGCGTCGACCTGGATCCGTCGCAACCCCTCCGGGCCGACCGGCCCGAGCCGGTCGAGGCGAGCCCGGAGGGACCCACCGTCGACGTCATCGATCCAGTTGCGCAGCCAGCGGGCGAAGGTCTCGGGTCGGTGGAAGGTCATCACCGGACGAGACCGGGGCTCCGGGTCGAACCCGTCGGTGAACATGGTCTCGTCGCCGGTCGACTCGTAGAGGAACGGGAGCGGCGACACGAGCGCCGTCAGCTCCTTCGGGAGGCCAGCGGCGTACTTGCCCGACTGCGGCTCGACCCCAGCGAGCGGCGTGCCCGACGGCTTCGCCTCGATGGCGCCGACGGCCTTGCCGTCGACGAACAGCAGGTAGTCGGCCCGCCCGTGACCGGCCGCCATGATGAACTCCCGCACGGCCACGCCCTGCCCGGCGTAGAGGTTCATGTCGGCTCGGTTCTGCACGAGCCAACCGCAGGCAACGAGCTGCCGGTCGATCTCCTTTCGAGCCCGCGCCTCAGCCGGGAGGTAGTCGTCCTCGCTCATACGCTCTGCGTCCCAGCCGCCGTCGTCACGCCCACAACTTACGAGGTAGCAGGATGTCGTGACCGGCTTGTGCTGCCGGCGCCACGAGCACGGACGGGGGCCACCTCCAACACCCGCGCCGCGGCTATCCCGGCACCCAGAGTCCGCGCCCCGGATGGGCGGTCTCGGTCAAGCCAAGCAGCACAGCGATCGCCGTACCTCGGCTCAGTACCTGCCAGAGGCCGAGCTCTCGCTGGTCGATCTCGAATCGCTCGTGCGGCTGATGGCGTGAGGGCTCTGCCCAGTACTCCAAGCCGGAGAAGTCCGGGAGGTAACACCAGCGCCCGTGCGCGATCGCGTTCCGAAGCAGTCGGCGCTGCCCGGTGCGAAGGAAGGTCTCAACTGCATCGAACGTCCCGGCGAGAAGGAACTCGCTCGCGGGCTTCATCACCGAGTCCCTCAGCCACACGAAGCTCACGTACAGCTCGGTCATCACCTGCGCCCTGACCACGAACGGGTTGTCGCAGTTCTGATGGGCTATCTCGATCCAGCCCTGGAAGGCCGAGAGCTCCTCGACATACCGGTCGGGTGGGACCATGAGTGCCTGTCGGAGGTCGTCCTTGGCGGACGACTCGAGCGACACGACGGCGTTGTGGATGTCCGTGGCGACCCGCGACCAGGCGGCCTCACTCAACATCGGCGCGTCACGAGCGGTGCGCACCACTTGGACCTGGCTATCGATGTGCCGGAGTTCGGAGGACTCTGCGTCTGCCACCGGAGACCTACTCGGTGAGCGCCGTGAGGACCGCAATCGCGGCTCCCCTGCTCAGCGTTTGCCACGCGTGCAGGTCAGCTTGGCTCACGTCACCGTCGTCGGCAGCGTCGCCTTCGTCGCTGCCGTGCAGGATTCGAAGACCTGTGAAGTCGGGCCGATACCCCCACCGCCCACTGGCTACCGCACGCCGAAGGTCGTCGCGCCGACCAGAGGTGAGAAAGCGATCAACCTCCGCGAGTGGGCTGTCGACCGGCACCGCGTCGGCGGCAGCCGCGAGTAGGTCGCGGAGCACGACAAAAGAGACGTACAGCTCTGTCATCACGCGAGCGCGCACCACGGCCGCGTCGTCCGGGAAGCGTGAGGCCACTTCTATCCACCCTTGGAAGGCGGATAACTCCGACGCGTAATCCTCCGGTGGCTGAGGTAGGGCTGCACGTATCCGATTCGCCCCCGTGTCACCGAGGCTCGCGACGCTGGCTCGGATCTCGCTCGCGAGGTGAGGCCAGGCGCCGTCGGACACGTGAGGCACTTCGCTGGCAGTTCGGGCGCTCAGCATCTGGGCGTCGATGTGGACAGACTCATCCGCGTCGCTCACCGTTGCTCAGGCTGATCGCTCCAGACACCACGCCAGGGTACGCACAGGACCGCGCTCCAGACGATGACACAGGTCCGGCGCCGATCGTCATCGGTCAGACGGACTGCCCCACCCGCCGCCGCCTGGCGTCAGCATCCGGAGGACGTCACCGGCCTTGAGCTGAATCGTGCACTTGTCGGGCAGGCGCTCGGCCCGCGACTCGTCACCGCCGGGCAGCAGCCAGTTCTCCCCCACTGCCCCCGGCTCACCACCCGCCAGGCCCCACGGCTGCGACACGCGCCGCTCGGTGATCAACGACACCGTCGCGTCCGTCAGCACCTGAAGGTCCCGCTCGATCCCCTCGCCGCCGGGCGCCGAGCCGGCCCCGCCGCTTCCCCGTCGCAGCCGCTGGCGCAGCACCCGCAGCGGGAACGCCCTCTCCAACGCCTCGATGGGCGTGTTCCTCGTATTCGTCATGCACGTATGAATTCCCGACATACCGGGCGTGCCCGGGCCGAGCTCGACGTCCGACTGATCGGTAGCCGCTTGACTTGTGTTGGTCATGGCGGTGTGCACGCCGCTCATCCCCGACCCGAACGAGCGGCCGCCCTGCCCGCCGCCGATCGTCTCGTAGTAGACCCAGCCGTCGCCGCCGATGAGGACGTTGTTCATCGTGCCCTGCGACGCCGCACCCACCGCGCCCGGCACCGCTCCGGCCAGCGCTCCCAGGCACACGTCGGCCACCCGCTGGCTGACCTCCACGTTGCCCGCCCCGACCGCGGCCGGCGGTCGGGCGTTGACGATCGTGCCGGCCGGCGCCACCACCCGCAGCGGACGCAGCGCGCCGCCGTTGGGCGGGATCGTCGGGTCGAGCACGGCGCGCAGGGCGAAGGCCACCGCGCTGACGGTCACGGCCTCCACCGCGTTCACGTTGCCCGGACGCTGCGGGTCGCTGCCGGTGAAGTCGACGGTGATGGCGTCACCGGCGAGGGTGATCGCCACCGCGATGCGGCTCGCCACCTGCTGGTGCGGTTCGGGGCCGAAGGTGTCCACCACGTCGGCGAAGCGGAACGTCCCGTCGGGCAGCTCGGCCAGTGCGGCGCGCATGCGCCGCTCCCCGTAGTCGAGCACCTCACCGAAGGGTGCGTCGGCGAAGGCCGCCAGACGGGTGACGCCCACGACGTTGGCGCCGACCTGGGCGTCGAGGTCGCCGGCCCGCTCGGCCGGCGTGCGGGAGTTGGCGATCACCACGTCGCGGATCTCGGGGGTGAGTCGCACCGGCGGCAGGCGTAGCCCCTCCTGGAAGATCTCGACCGCACCCGCGGGCAGCGAGCCCGGTGCGGCGCCCCCGACGTCGGCGTGGTGGGCGCGGTTGGCCGCCCAGCCGATGAGCCGACCGTCCACGATGCAGGGCGCCACCACGGTGATGTCGTTCAGGTGGGTTCCGCCGGCGAAGGGATCGTTCAGGATCACCTGGTCACCGGGCTGCAGTGCCCGGCCGCCGTCGAAGGCGTCGATGGCGGCGTGCACCGACGCCGGCATGGAACCCAGGTGCACGGGGATGCTGTCGGCCTGGACCAACACCTCCCCCGCAGCGCTGAACAGCGCCGCGGAGCAGTCGGCACGCTCCTTGATGTTCGGGCTGAAGGCGGCACGGCGCAGCACCGCGCTCATCTCCTCGGCCACGCCCGTCAGCCTCGAGACGAGTACCTGCAGCGAGGCCGGATCGAGGTTCGTCACGCCCTCGTCTCCCCCGGCCGCGCTCCGGTCCGGCGCAACACGAGCGCGCCGACCGCGCCAGACTCGGCCCGCCATCCCTCCGGCACCCAGATCGTGCAGTCCTGCTCGGCCAGCACTGCCGGACCGACGGCGCCGGCCCGATCGACGACGGGCAGGTCCGCCACCTGCACCGGCGACACCACCCGGGCCACGGCCCGCACCGCGACGACCTCCACCGGCGCGTCGGGCCGGGCGTAGCCGTTGCGGCGCCGGTGCTCCTCGTGGAACGCCCGCACCGACGCCACCCGCAGCTCGTGGCTCTGCCCGGCGTAGCGGCAGTCCAGCCAGGTCTCGGTCTGCGGCCGGCCCGTCACGCCCAGACGGGCGACGGCCCGCTCGGCCAGCGTCCGGCGGGCCCCGTCGAGCCCCTCGTGCGCCAGCGGCTCGGGCCACGACTCGACCAGGTCGACCTGCACGGGAGCCCCCAGGATGCCCGCAGCGCTCAGCACGCCGGCCCGTGCCGGCACGACGACGCAGGCCATGTCCAGGGCGTCGGCCAGGCGGCAGGCGTGCAGGGGTCCCGCGCCGCCGAAGGCCACCAGGGCGAGGCCCCGCGGGTCGACGCCCCGCTCCACGCTCACCCGCCGGATGGCCTGTTCCATGTTGGCGTCGACCACCTCCAGCACGCCCTCGGCCGTGACGCCGGCGCGGTCGAGGGCGGCCTGCGCCGCACCGAGGTCGAGCCGGCCGATCCCGGGCAGCTCGGCCTCGGCCGGGAGGTGTCCGGCCACCAGGTCGGCGTCGGTCACCGTCGGGGCGCGACCGCCGTGTCCGTAGCAGGCCGGCCCGGGCACCGCCCCCGCGGACTGCGGTCCCACCACCAGCGCACCTCCGGCGTCGATGCGAGCGATGGAGCCGCCGCCGGCACCGATGGTGTGGACGTCGAGCGACGGCAGCCGCACCGGCAGGCCGGCCACGGCCCGCTCCGACGCGGGTTCGGGGCACCCGCCGAGCACCAGGCAGACGTCGGTGGAGGTGCCGCCCATGTCGAGGGTGACGACGTCGGGGAACCCGTTGGCCACCGCCACCGCAGCCGCAGCGGCGACACCCCCGGCCGGCCCCGACAACAGCAGCGCCGCCGGCCGCTCGGAGGCGTCGGCCGCGGGCACCAGTCCGCCGGCGGAGGTCATGACGAACACCCGCTCGGCGCTCGTCACCAGCGCGGCCAGATAGGCCCGGCACACCGGGCGCAGGTAGGCGTTCACCACGGTGGTGACCGTCCGCTCGTACTCCCGGAACTCCGGGCTGAGCTCGCTGGAGGCGGTCACGTCGTGGCCGGCGGCCCGCAGCGCAGCCGCGACGGCCGCTTCGTGGGACGGGTTCAGGTCGGCGTGCAGCAGACACACCGCGACGGCCCGCACAGCGGGGTCGAGGGTGCCGAGCCCACGGAGGTCGAGCGCCACGAGCTCGCGACCGTGGGCGTCGAGGCGCCCGGCGACGCCGTGGCGCCAGGCACGGGGCACGAGCGGCTCGGGACGGTCCGCGGCCTGGTCGTACAGCGAGGGGCGGTCCTGGCGGGCGATCTCCAGCACGTCCTCGAGGCCCTCGTTGGTCACGAGCGCCACCCCTGCCCCGCGCCGCTCGAGCAGGGCGTTCGTGGCCACCGTGGTCCCGTGGGCCAGCTCCTCGAGGGGTGGGAGCGAACCGGGCCCGGCGCCCAGCTGGGCGAGTCCCCGACGCACCGCCTCGCCCGGGTCGTGCGGCGTTGACGGCACCTTGGCGATGCGCCCGTCGGCGCCCACCACGTCGGTGAAGGTGCCGCCGGTGTCAGTGCCGATGCGCATCGGCCAACTCCGCCGGGTCGACCAGCCACACGTTGTCGGCCAGGTGGTCGACCAGCGAGCGGTGCAGCCGCCCCAGGCGACCCTCGGTGCCGTCCCACACCAGCACGGCGCCATCGCAGAACCGCGCCAACCAGGCGTCGCGCCTCGACAACGCCGCCGTGACGGCCTGGGTCGATCGGGGCCGACGCTCGTCGAGCACCACCACGGCGCGGGCCCGGGCCAGCAGGTGCTCGAAGCGCCGCTGATCGGCGACCGGCCAGTCGTGGTGGGGTTCGGGGAAGGGCAGCACCACGTCGAGGGGCAGCCCGGCGAGCACCGCCGCCTCGGCACCGAGGGCCTCCGCGCCGAGTCGCAGGCCGCTGACCACGGCGAGGCGGTCGTTGTCGTCGGCCAGCCCGGCCAGCACGTCGCCGATCCGTTCGCGCACCGCCTCGGCCAACGGGTGGTGCTCCTCCCCACCGAGATCGGCGAGGCGGTGCCCCAACACGGCCACGGCGAAGCCGTCCAGGAGGTCGGCGCCGGCCTGCCAGGGATCGGCTGGGCCGGCGACGGGCCCCGCCGTGGGCGACGAGGCGCCCGACCCGGGCGCCCCCACGGTCGTGTCCGCGGCGGCCTGCCTGCTCGCCGGTTGGCGGTCCGCCCGTCCGAGGCTGCCCGGTGGCGAGGCGCCCGAGCGTGGCTGCTGGGTCTGCGCCGCCTCGACGGCGAGGCGGTCCACGAGGTCGTTGTGGGGGTCGCCCGAGTGGCCCTTGACCCAGCGGAAGGCCACGTTGTCGCGCTCGCGCACCAGCTCGACCAGCGGCTCCCAGAGGTCCCGGTTCGCCACCGGCTTGCGCTGCGAGTTGACCCAGCCCTTGCGCAGCCACCCCTGCCACCAGCGGTCGCGGAAGCAGTTCACGACGTAGGTCGAGTCGCTCACGACCACCACGGCCTCGGTCGGCGAGCCGTTGGCCCGCACCGCCTCGAGCGCAGCGGCGATCTCCATGCGCTGGTTCGTGGTGTGCGCCGAGGGTCCTGCCGCGAAGGCACCGCCAGGCACCGCCCAGGCCCACCCGCCGGGACCGGGGTTCCCCAGGCAGGCACCGTCGGTGTAGACCTCGATCGTCACCGGACCATCTTGCCCCGCCCGCGCCTGCCGGGGACGCACGCGGCATTCGGCCCGGCAACCGACGCGATCGCCCTCGGGCACGCCATCATGGCGGGGATGGTCCGGGCCGGGCCCCGACCGGTGCCCGCGCCCCCGAGGAGGGAACCAGCATGGAGCTCGACGGCTACGCCCGCCAGCTGCCCGACGTCGACCCCGGCGAGACCCGGGAGTGGCTCGACTCCCTCGACGCCGTCGTCGACGGACGCGGCAAGACCCGGGCCCGGTTCCTGCTGAGCCGACTCACCGAGCGCGCCCGAGAGCGCCAGGTCGGCACGCCGGCCGAGGTCTCGACGCCCTACGTCAACACCATCCCCACCGAGCAGCAGCCGTGGTTCCCCGGCGACGAGCACCTCGAGCGGCGCATCCGACGCTTCATCCGCTGGAACGCGGCCGCGATGGTGGTCCGGGCCAACAAGCGGGCCGAGGGCATCGGGGGCCACCTCTCCACCTTCGCCTCCTCGGCCGCCCTCTACGAGGTGGGCTTCAACCACTTCTTCCGGGGCAAGGAGGACGGCCTGCCCGGCGACCACGTCTACATCCAGGGCCACGCCGCCCCAGGGATCTACGCCCGGGCGTTCCTCGAGCGTCGCCTCGACGAGGCCCACCTCGACAACTTCCGTCGGGAGCTCAGCGGCGAGGGGCCGGGACTGTCGAGCTATCCGCACCCGTGGCTGATGCCCGACTTCTGGGAGTACCCCACCGTGTCGATGGGGCTCGGCCCGCTCAACTCCATCTACCACGCCCGCTTCAACCGCTACCTGCACCACCGCCAGATCGACGACACGTCGCAGTCCCGCGTGTGGTGCTTCCTGGGGGACGGCGAAACCGACGAGCCCGAGACGCTCGGGTCCATCTCGCTCGCCGGCCGCGAGGGCCTCGACAACCTGATCTGGGTGGTCAACTGCAACCTGCAGCGTCTGGACGGGCCGGTGCGGGGCAACGCCAAGATCGTGCAGGAGCTCGAGGGCATCTTCCGCGGTGCGGGCTGGAACGTCATCAAGGTGATCTGGGGCTCCCGCTGGGACGAGTTGCTGGCCCAGGACGTCGACGGGGTGCTGCTGCACAAGATGAACTCGACCGTCGACGGCGAGTTCCAGCGCTACGCGGTGGAGAGCGGCGCCTACATCCGGGAGCACTTCTTCGGCCCCGACCCGAGACTGCGCCAGATGGTGGCCCACCTCAGCGACGACGATCTGCGCACCCTGCCGCGCGGCGGCCACGACTACGTGAAGCTGTACGCGGCCTACAAGGCGGCCGTGGACCAGGTCGGTGCGCCCACCGTGATCCTGGCCAAGACGGTCAAGGGCTGGACGCTGGGCGCCCAGGTGGAGAGCCGCAACGCCACCCACCAGATCAAGAAGATGACCGCGGACCAGCTGCGCGCCCTGCGGGACCGGTTGCAGCTCCACGACGAGATCCCCGACGAGGCCCTCGCGGGCGACGAGCCGCCGTACTTCCGGCCCGCGGTCGACTCCCCCGAGTACCAGTACCTGATGGCCCGCCGCCGCGAGCTCGACGGTCCCCTGCCGAGCAGGGGGCTGCCGGTGCGCCGACCGCTGGCGCTGCCCGACCGCGGCCCCTTCACCGAGTTCGACAGCGGTTCGGGCACCCAGGCCGTGTCGACGACGATGGCCTTCACCCGCCTGCTGCGCAACCTGGCCCGCACCGAGGAGTTCGGCCGCCGGGTCGTGCCCATCGTGCCCGACGAGGCACGCACCTTCGGCATGGACGCCCTGTTCCGTGAGCTGGAGATCTACGCCGCCAAGGGACAGCAGTACGAGCCCGTCGACCACGACCTGCTGCTCAGCTACACCGAGGACCGCGACGGGCAGATCCTGGAGGAGGGCATCACCGAGGCCGGTTCGCTGGCCAGCTTCACCGCGGCGGGCACCGCCTACGCGACCCGGGGGGTACCGATGGTGCCCTTCTACATCTTCTATTCGATGTTCGGCTTCCAGCGGGTGGGCGATCTCATCTGGGCCGCGGCCGACGCCCAGGCCAAGGGCTTCCTGCTCGGGGCCACCGCCGGACGCACCACGCTGCTCGGCGAAGGTCTGCAGCACCAGGACGGTCACAGCCTGGTGCTGGCCTCGACGGTGCCGACGTGCCAGGCGTACGACCCGGCGTTCGCCTACGAGCTGGCCGCCATCGTCGACGACGGGCTGCGCCGCATGTACGACACCGACGAGAAGGTCTTCTACTACCTCACCGTCTACAACGAGACCTACGTCATGCCGGCCCGGCCCGCGCACGTGTCGGCTGCCGACATCACCAGCGGCCTGTACCGGTGGGCCGACCCACCGGAGGGCACGACGCACCGGGCGACGGTGCTGTTCTCGGGCAGCGCCCACGGCGCGGCCCGCCAGGCACAGGCCGAGCTGGCCGAGCACTACGGGGTGGGGGCCGAGCTGTGGAGCGCCACGTCCTACAAGCGCCTGCGGGAGGACGCCCTCGGCGTCGAACGCTGGAACCGCCTGCACCCCGGTCTTGCTCCCCGGACGGCGCACGTCACCGAGCAACTGGCCCGCTCCACCGGCCCCGTCGTGGCCGTCACCGATTTCATGAAGGCCGTCCCCGACCAGATCGCCCGCTTCGTGCCCGCCGGTCGGGTCTTCACCAGCCTCGGTACCGACGGCTTCGGGCGCAGCGACACCCGGGAGGCGCTGCGACGGTTCTTCGAGACCGACACGGCGCACGTGGTGGTGGCGGTGCTCTCGGGCCTGGCTGCCGCCGGTGAGCTCGGCCCGGAGGTCGTCGCCGACGCCATCGCCCGCTACGGCCTCGACCCCGACGCGCCCGACCCCCGCACCCGCTGACCCCCGCACCACGCCCCACCTCCCACCTCCCACGCCCCACTTCCCACCGAAATTGGGTCCTACGCGGTCGGTCTCCGACGTGGGAGCGACCGATTTCGGGTGGTTGCGGGGCGGGTGGAGCTCCCTGGGTAGCCTGCGGGCATGGCTTCCCGGCGCCCCTCGACCCTGCCCATCACGGGCGACCCCGACGCCGATCGGCTGTTGGCCGCCGAACCGCTCGCCCTGCTGATCGGCATGCTGCTCGACCAGCAGGTGCCCATGGAGTGGGCGTTCCGCGGGCCCGCGACGCTGCGCGATCGGCTGGGCGAGCTCGACGCTGCGGCCATCGCCGCGCTCGACCCCGCCGACCTGGCGGCGGCGTTCAGCCAGAAGCCGGCCCTGCACCGGTACCCGGGGAGCATGGCCAGGCGCACGCAGGCCCTGTGCCAGCACCTGGTCGACCACTACGACGGCGACGCCGCACGGGTGTGGCGGGGCGTGCGCACCGGCGACGAGCTCTACCGACGCCTGCGGGAGCTGCCCGGCTACGGCGACGAGAAGGCGAAGATCTTCCTGGCGCTGCTGGCCAAGCGGTTCGGCAAGCGTCCCGACGGGTGGGAACGAGCCGCCTCCCCCTTCTCCGACGCAACGCCCCGTTCGGTGGCCGACATCGACTCGCCCGAGGCGCTCGCGCGGGTGCGTGAGTTCAAGAAGGCGATGAAGGCCGAGGGCAAGGGCAAGGCGGACTGAGCAACGGTCGCGCGAGCCACGCGCCGCCGACCGGTGCGTCCGCAGGGCGCTAGCGTGCCGGCCACACGTCGATCAGGCCGCAGGGCCGGAGGGGGACGACATGCTGGCGGAACTCGCCGCGGCCGTGCGAGACGGCCGCATCCACCCGGTCGAGCTCGTCGAGGAGAGCATCCGGCGCATCGACGCGGCCAACCCGACCATCAACGCCGTCACCGCGGTGTACGCCGACGAGGCCCTGGCCGCGGCCCGGGCATCGACCCGGCAGGGCCCCCTGGCCGGCCTGCCGCTGCTGGTCAAGGACATGGCCCGCCGCAAGGGCACCCTGACCACCTTCGGCTGCCCCTGGTACGCCGACGCTCCCCCCGACGAGATCGACGACGTGGTCGTGGCCCGCCTCGAGGCGGCCGGGGCCATCGTGCTCGGCCGCACCAACACGCCTGCGTTCGGCCACACCGGCTTCACCACCAACCTGCTCTACGGCACGACCCGCAACCCGTGGAACCCCGAGCGCTCGCCGGGTGGTTCCAGCGGCGGTTCCGCCGCAGCCCTCGCCGCGGGTCTGGTGCCGCTGGCCACCACCTCCGACGGTGGCGGCTCCGTGCGCATCCCCGCGAGCTGCTGCGGCCTCGTCGGCTTCAAGCCCACCACCGGCGCCATCGGGCGCAACGTGCTGCCCCGCTGGATCCACTTCTCCACCCAGGGTGCCACCGGCCGCACCGTGGCCGACGTGGTGCTCGAGGCCTCGGTCACGCTCGGCGCCGCGCCCGGCGACGTGTGGAGCCTGCCCCGTGCAGGCATCGCCCTCGAGCCCACCCGCCCCACCCGGGTCCTCGCCTGCCGGAGCTTCCGCGCCGACGTGGACCCGGCCATCGACGCCGCGATGGAGGAGGCGCTGACGACGATCGCCGGGGCCGGCCTGCCCGTGGAACGGGTGCCGGCGCCCTCGGATGCCTCGGTGGGCATGGACTGGTTCATCATGGGCTCCGCCGAGCTGGCCCAGAGCCTCGAGGGCGAGCGCCACCGGTGGGACGAGCTCGAGCCGTCGCTGCGCTGGATGCTCGACGTCGGCGCCGGCGTCACCGCGTCGCAGTACATCGCCTCCGTGCGACGCCGTCACGAGGTGAGCGCCCGCTTCGACGAGCTGCTGGGAGACGACGCCGTCCTCGTCGTTCCGACCGCCAACGCCACAAGCTGGCCGGCGGAAGGGCCGCTGCCGTCGAGCGCGGGCGCGGTCGTCGACGACCCCGCGGTGGGGCTCAACACCCCCGAGCTGAACTTCACCGGACACCCCGCGGTGAGCGTGCCGCTGGGCACCGATCCCGACGGCGTGCCCTTCGGCCTGCAGATCGTCGCCCCCCGGTTCGCCGACGGCCTCGCCCTGGGCCTCGCCGAGCTGCTCGAGCGCGAACGCCCCTGGCCGACCGTCGCCCCCGGCTATGTGCCCTATCCCGACGGAGGCTGAGGTCGGCGCCGGGGCAGCCCGCTGGAGGTGGCTGGCCCGCGGCGCGTCCCCGCGCCGCTGCCGCCACGGGTCGAGGAGGCGAGGTTGCGCTGGCGGTCGAGCCAGCCGAGCAGCACCGCCACCGCCCGGGGGTCGTGACGGAGCTGGTGCTCGCCGCCCTCGATGATGCGCAGGTCGGCGTCGCCGTGGGCGTCGGCCAGGACGCGTGCGTCGAACACCGGCACGGCCTCGTCCTCGGAGCCGTGCAGGACCAGCAGGGGACGATCGGCCATGGCGGGCACGCAGGCCACGGCCCGGATCTCCCGCAGCTGTCGGGCCCAGGGGTCGAAGGCGGTCGGATACGACGGGTCGGGCATGAGACCCACCTCGCGGGCGTGCTGCAGCAGGCGCCGCGGGTGGCTGGCCCAGTCGTCGAAATCGGCGGGGGCGCCCACCGCGGCCACACCCCGGATGGCTGGTTCACGCGCCGCGGCGCACACCGCCAGCGCGCCGCCGGTCCCGAAGCCGACGACCCAGGCGCCGTCGACGTCGGCCTGCTCCCGCAGGAACCCGACGGCGCAGAGCAGGTCGTCGAGCCAGCCCTGCAACGAGAAGCACCCCGTCGAGTCCCCCGCGCCCCGGAAGTTGAACACGAGGACCTTCCAGCCCATCTCGGTGGCGATGCGGTCGGCCAGCTCGGGGTACGACAGGGCCGAGACGCGCCCGCCGTCGCGTCCCACCGGGAACCCGTGGCAGATCACCAGTCCGGGCACCTCGTGGCCGGGCGCGCTCCGGGGCGCGGCGAGGTGGCCGACGATGTGCAGGTCCTCGGACCGGAAGAGTCGATCCACGCCTCAGCGGCCGCTCTCGAGGCGACCGGGACCCGGCCCGGGACGCAGACTCGACGTGGTCACGCCACGTCGACGTCGGCCTTGCCGCTGCCGTTGCCCTTGAAGGGCTTGTAGCCGCGGTTGCGGGCCTCGACGAGGGTGTCGGGCCCGAAGCACAGCCCTGCCTCGTTGGCGATGACGTCCTCGACGAGCGGCGCGTCGGCGTCATCGAGGTTGTCGACGTCATAGACCACCTGGGCTCGCTTGTCGCCGAGCCAACGGGTGTCGTGGAACTTCTTCGGTCGGTCCATCGACCGGCATCCTACGGCGGTCGCACGTCGGACACCCAAGCGCCACGCGCACCACCGGGCCCGCGACGGTGGCGGTCCGGGACGGGATCAGTCGGCGTCGTCGAGCTGCGGGGGCGGCACCGGGGAGCCGATGGCACCGATGGCGCGCAGGTAGTCCACCTCGGCCTCGAGCACCTCGACCACCTGGGTGTCCTCGACCTCGAGCCCCGCCTCCTCGGCGCGGCCCAGCACGTAGGCCACGCCCTCGTCGTCGGCGGCCACCAGAGGACCGACCGGGAGCTGGTCCCATTCCTGCTCCGCGGCCACGCCCTTGGCCTCGAGGTAGTCGAGGTGCCACGACAGGATGGCGCGCACGTCGTCGTAGCCGAGCTGCGCGGAGACGTCGAAGGGGAGGTGCTCGGCGACGTGCTCGACGGCCTGCTCGAGGTCGTAGACCGGCAGGGGCGGCTCGGCGTTCAGACGGGCCGTGACCCGCCCCACCGCGACGAGAGCGATGGCGACGACCACGAGACAGGCCAGGACGACGACGGCGGTGGACACGGGGTCAGCTTACGGAGACGGGACGGGCGTGGACATCCGACCTCCGGGGAGAACGGACGTCCACGCCCGTGACGCGGACGGTGACCGGTCGAGGCGACCGGCGGCGGCTTCAGATGCCGATGCGCTGGGCGAGCAGCTCGCGGTGGTAGGTCGGGTCACCGAAGAGCAGCTCGGAGGACTTGGCCCGCTTGAAGTACAGGTGGGCGGGGTGCTCCCACGTGAAGCCGATGCCGCCGTGGATCTGGATGTTCTCGGCGGCGGCGTGGAAGTACGCCTCGGAGCAGTACGCCTTGGCCAGGCTGGCCACGGCGGGCAGCTCGTCGTTCATCTCCGCGGCGCACCAGCCGGCGTAGTAGGCGGCCGACTTGGCGGACTCGACCTCGAGCAGCATGTCGGCGCACTTGTGCTTGATGGCCTGGAAGGAGCCGATGGGGCGACCGAACTGCACGCGGACCTTGGCGTACTCCACCGACATGTCGAGGCACTTCTGGGCCCCACCGACCTGCTCGGCGGCGAGCGCCACGGCGGCGAGGTCGAGCACGGTGGACAGCACGTCCCAGCCGGCGCCCTCCTCGCCGACCAGGCGGCCCTCGACCCCCGCGAACTCGAGCTTGGCCTGCTTGCGGGTCTGGTCCATCGTGGCCAGGGCCGTACGGGTGAGGCCGGCGGCGTCGCCGTCGACGGCGAACAGGCTCACACCCTTGCCGGTGCGGGCCGCGACCAGCACGAGGTTCGCGGTGTGGCCGTCGAGCACGAACATCTTCGTGCCGGTCAGCTTCCAGGCACCGCCGTCCTGCGTGGCGGTGAGCTCGACGCCCGACTCGTCCCAGCGGCCGTTCGGCTCGGTGAAGGCCAGCGTGGCCACCGTCTCGCCGGAGGCGATCCCGGGCAGGTAGGCAGCCTTGGCGGCGTCGTCACCGGACTGCAGGAGGGTGTTGGCGGCCAGCACCACCGACGAGAAGTACGGCGCGCACAGCAGGGCACGACCCATCTCCTCGAGCACCACGATCAGCTCGACGTAGCCGAAACCCTGGCCGCCGAAGTCCTCGGGGATGATGAGGCTCTGCAGGCCGAGCTGCTCGGCCATCTGCGACCAGACCTCGGGGTCGTAGCCCCGCTCGGTCTCCATCTGCTCGCGTACGGCGGTCTCGGACGACTTGGCGTCGAGGAACTGCCGGACGATGTTGCGGAGCTCTTCCTGCTCCTCACTGAAGGCGAAGTTCACGGCTGACTGTCCCCCTTGGGTCAGGGCTACCGGCCGGCCTCGTCGGCCTGGTCGACCGGCCGGCGTGGTCCGGTGCTGTTGCCCGCCATTCTTACTAGACCGCTTGGTCAAGAACCAAAGGAACCGGTGGAAATCCCGTCCAGCCGCTGCCGACCGCGGCGACCGGACGCGATGATGGCGAGCATGGCCCGCACCATCGAACCGCCGACCGGTGGCGCCGTCGAGATCCACCGGCTGTCGCCGTCACGGTGGGACGACCTCGAGGCGCTCTTCGGCCCCAGCGGGGCCTGCAGCGGCTGTTGGTGCATGTGGTGGCGCATCACGGCCGCCGAGTTCGACCGCCGACACGGCGACGAGCTGCGCGGGCGTCTGCACGACCTGGTCGTGGCCGACCGCCCCACCGGCCTGCTCGCCTACCTCGACGGGTCCGCGGTGGGGTGGGTCTCCGTGGCGCCCCGCAGCGAGTTCGGCCGCCTGCAGCGCTCTCCCAAGCTGCGGCCGGTCGACGACGAGCCGGTGTGGTCGATCGTGTGCTTCTTCGTCGAGCGGGCGCACCGCGACCAGGGGGTGGCCAGGGCGCTGCTCGAGGAGGCCGTGGCCGAGGCGGCCCGTCACGGCGCCGGGGCGGTCGAGGGCTACCCCATCGACACCACGGCGGGTCCCCGACCCGCACCGTCGGTGTTCACGGGCACCCTCGGCCTGTTCGAGCAGGCGGGGTTCACCGAGGTGGCCCGCCGGGGCGGGCGACCCATCGTGCGGCGGACGATCGCACCAGGGGCGGCTCAGTCCTCGACGAAGACGTAGCTCCCGCTCCAGGCGCCGTAGTCGGACGACGTCACGCCGTTGCGCTCGCTGCCCTCGTAGCTGTCCTCACCGGGTGTGATCTCGACAGTGACCTCGCCGCCGTCCTCCACCGTGATGAGGCCCATGTGGACCGCGGCGGTGCAGATCGAGGAGTCGTCGGTGTAGGTGTCGGTGCCCCACACCGAGCCGATCGCGCCGTCCTCGGAGCACTCGATGGTCACCTGCTCGCCGTCCTGGCCCCGGTACTGGACCGCCGACACCGTCCACGGATCGGCGCCCGACGCTTCCTCCGTCGTGTCGGAGCTGTCCTTCTCGGTCGTGGAGGTCCCGCCACCCCTGGCCGTCGTCGAGGTCCCCTTCGTGTCCTCGTCCTCGGACTCCTCCTCGTCGGACTTCTCGTCCTGCGACCCGTCCTTCTCCTCGGCTTCCGTCGTGGTCGAGGACTCCGCGGACTCGTCGGTGGTCTCCTCGTCCCCCTCGTCGTCGCCGCAGGCCGCGGCGCCGCCGAGCACCAGCGCCGCGACCGCGGCGGCCGCTCCCACGCGTCCCAGTCGGACCTTCCCGAACCCCGGTCGAGCCATCATCTCCGACCCCCTTCGTCCGGACCACCGTGCCCGCCCCGATGGCGCCAGGTGGCCGCGAGCGGAACCGTAGTCCCGCCGACGGGAGCGGCGGGCGACGCGGAACCGGCGTCCCACTCCTAGGCTGCGCCCATGAGCACGCTGCACTACGAGGACAGCCGCGCCGAGATCCACCGCCTGGTGGTCGGCCCCGTCGACAACAACGTGTTCGTGCTGCGCTGCCGGGAGACCGGCGAGGCCGTGCTGGTCGATGCGGCCAACGAGCACGAGAAGCTGCTCGAGCTGTGCACCCGCCTCGGCGTGCGCCGCGTCATCGAGACCCACGGCCACTGGGACCACATCCAGGCCGTGCCCGCGGTGCGCGACGCCGGCTACGACGTGGGCGTCACCGCCGAGGACGCCGCCATGCTCGACGCCTACGACTTCGTGCTGGAGGACGACTCGGTGCTCGAGGTCGGGCGCCTGCGGTTGCGCACGATCCACACCCCCGGCCACACGCCGGGCTCGATCTGCTTCCTGCTCGAGGGCGCGCCGGTGCTGTTCAGCGGCGACACGCTGTTCCCGGGCGGGCCGGGCAACACCAGCTTCGAGGGCGGCGACTTCCCCACGATCATCGAGTCCATCGACCGCCGCCTGTTCACCCTGCCCGCCGACACGATGGTGCTGCCCGGCCACGGCGCGGACACCACGATCGCCGCCGAGCGTCCTCACCTGCAGGAGTGGGTCGACCGGGGCTGGTGAGCGCGCAGGATCGCCGCACGCCGGGCTCAGTGCGGCCGCCACGCCTCGGGGTCGTCGACGAGTCGGCGAACGTGCGGGGGCAACGTCCCCGAGGCGACGTCGGCCAGCGTGACCGTCTCGAGCACGGAGCGCAGGCTGGCCCGCAACGCCACCCACACCTCCTGGAGCGCGCCCGTCCCCTCGGGGTAGTCGAGCGCCTCGGCCCGCTCCCCCCGGACGCTGGCCAGCGGCCCCTCCACGGCACGGATGACGTCGGCCACCGAGATCTGCTCGGGTGGCAGCGCCAGCCAGTAGCCGCCGTCGGCGCCGCGCTGGCTGCGCACCAGGCCCGACTGGCGCAGCTCACCCAGGATGTTCTCGAGGAACTTCGCCGGGATGCCCTGGGCCGCGGCGAGACGGTCGCCCTTCACCGGGCCCTCCCCGGCAACGGCTGCCGTGGCGAGCATCGTCGCCGCCCGCACCGCGTAGTCGACCCGTGCCGTCACCCGCACCACCGCATTCTGGTCGACCGGACGGCGGACCCGCACCCCGGGGTACGGTCTCGACGTGCCCGGACCCGCCCTCCCCGCCGATGAACGCCCGCTCGACCACACCCCGGTGCACACCGCGGACCTGCCTGCGACGCCCATCCGGGACCGCAACATCCCCGCCGAGGCGTGGATCGAGGCGCCCCCGGAGCTGCGAGCGCTGGGCGAGGACATCGCCCAGCCCCTCGTGACGTACAAGCGTCGGCTGGGACGCTGGCTGCTGTGGCGGGCGGGGCCGGCGAGCCGGGCCGACGCCCGCTATCTCGCCATCGACGCCGAGGACCTCTCCCGGCAGCACACCTTCCGGCTGTTCCCCGACGGCACCGGCGAGGGCACCGGCCCCAGCGGTGCACTCCACGAGCGCTTCCGGACGTGGAAGGAAGACCTGCACGCCCACGGCTGACCACCGGAAAACCCCGGTGCCGACATTTCCACTATGGGGGTAGTGCTAATACACTGACTCGCATGAGCGAGGCGCCCACTCCCGTGTTCCAGATCCAGGACCTGCACGTCGCCACGGCCGACGAGCACCGGATCCCCATCCTCAAGGGCGTCGACCTGACGGTGCTGCCCGGCGAGGTGCACGCCCTCATGGGCCCCAACGGCTCGGGCAAGTCCACCCTCGCCAGCGCCCTGATGGGCAGCCCCGAGTACGAGGTGACGGGAGGCCGCATCCTGTTCCAGGGCGAGGACATCACCGACTGGAGTGCCGACGTGCGGGGCAAGGCGGGCATCTTCCTGGCCTTCCAGTACCCCCAGGAGATCGCCGGGGTGTCGGTGCTCAACTTCCTGCGCCAGGCGTTGTCGGCCCGCAAGGGCATCGACCTGTCCATGCTGGAGCTGCGTCTGGCGATCATGGAGTGGATGGGCAAGCTCGACATGGACCCGTCCTTCGCCGACCGCTACCTGAACGAGGGCTTCTCCGGCGGCGAGAAGAAGCGCAACGAGATCCTGCAGATGGCCATCCTCGAACCGGAGCTGGCGGTCCTCGACGAGACCGACTCCGGCCTCGACATCGACGCCCTGCGGGTCGTGGCCCGTGGCGTGCAGGAGGTGCGCAAGGCCCGCCCCCAGCTGGGTGTGCTGGCCATCACCCACTACCAGCGCCTGCTCACCGAGCTGGCACCCGACGTCGTCCACATCCTCATGGACGGGCGTATCGTCGAGACCGGCGGTCCCGAGCTGGCCGGGCGCCTGGAAGCCGAGGGCTACGACGCATGGCGATGACCGAGACCCCGCTCGACGTGGCGGCGATCAAGAAGGACTTCCCCCTGCTCGAGGTGGAGGTGCACGGCAAGCGCATCACCTACCTCGACTCGGCGGCCACGTCGCAGAAGCCCGAGGCGGTGCTCGACACCCTCGACCGGTACTACCGCACCATCAACGCCAACGTGCACCGGGGCGTGTACCACATCGCCGAGGAGGCGACCCAGGCCATGGAGGCCGCGCGCGACAAGGTGCGCGG
The DNA here is from genome assembly GCA_025456085.1 of Acidimicrobiales bacterium. Classification (GTDB taxonomy): domain Bacteria; phylum Actinomycetota; class Acidimicrobiia; order Acidimicrobiales; family Acidimicrobilacustridaceae; genus JALOLF01. The sequence continues at coordinate 1,063 of JALOLF010000054.1, read as the reverse complement.
CTTCATCGGGGCCGAGTCCGCCCACGAGGTGATCTTCGTGCGCAACGCCACCGAGGCCATCAACCTGGTGGCCCACAGCTGGGGTCGAACCAACCTGCGTGAGGGCGACGTGGTGGTGCTCACCCAGCTCGAGCACCACGCCAACATCGTGCCGTGGCACCTGCTGGCGGCCGAGCGGGGCATCGAGCTGCGCTGGGTGCCGGTCACGCCCGACGGCCAGCTCGACCTCGGGATCCTGGAGCCTCTGCTCGACGGTGCCCGCCTGTTCGCCTTCACCGCCATGTCCAACGTGACCGGCGCGCTCACCCCGGTGCGGCGCCTGGTCGACGCTGCGCACGCCGCGGGGGCACTGGCGCTGGTCGACGCCTGCCAGTACGTGCCCCACAACCCGACGGACGTGCAGTCGATGGACGCCGACTTCGTGGCCTTCTCGGCGCACAAGCTGTGCGGCCCCACCGGCATCGGGGCGCTGTGGGGCCGGGCCGAGCTGCTCGAGGCCATGCCGCCGTTCCTGGGCGGCGGCGAGATGATCCGCGACGTGCGCCTCGACGGGTTCACGCCCAACGAGCTGCCGTGGAAGTTCGAGGCCGGCACCCCCGCCATCGCCGAGGCCATCGGCTTCGGGGCCGCCGTCGACTACCTCGACCGGCTCGGCATGGTGAACGTCCGTCGCCACGAGATGGCGCTCACCGACTACGCCCTGCGCACGCTCGGGGAGCGGTTCGGCGAGCGGCTCACGATCCACGGCCCGTCCGACACCGCGGTGCGCGGCGGTGTGCTGTCGCTGGCGCTGGCCGACCTGCACCCCCACGACGTGGCCCAGGTGCTCGACCAGGAGGGCGTCTGCGTGCGGGCCGGACACCACTGCGCCAAGCCGCTCATGCGGGTGCTCGGGGTGAGCGCGACGGCCCGGGCCTCGCTGTACGTGTATAACGACGAGGCCGACGTCGACACGCTCGCCGATGCGCTGGACGCCGCGCTCGACTTCTTCGCCCTCTGACCAGCCGCTCCGCCCGAACCCGAAAGAGCTCAACCGCCATGCCCGGTCTCGAAGACCTGTACC
>JALOLF010000053.1 GCA_025456085.1 Acidimicrobiales bacterium | reverse complement strand
GTGGGGCCTGCCGGCGCCCAGGAGGAGGGCACGCCGGGCGACACGTCGCCGGACACCACGCAGCCCACCGTCGTCGTGGAGGTCCCGCCGACGCCGAGCCCCGACGGCGTCCCGCCCGCATCCACGTCACCGGCGTCGATCCCCCCCGGCCTCGACCCGACGAAGGCGTCGGACCTCGAGGGTCTCACCGAGGGCTACGAGGAGCTGATCGACGGCGAGCTGGCCCTGCTGCGTCAGTGGCAGGAGATCCAGGTCCAGCTCACCCTGCTGGGCGAGGAGATCACCCGTCTCGACGGCGAGATCGGGCGCGTCCAGGGCGAGCTGGCCGTGGCGCAGCAGGCGGTGGTCGACAGCGAAGCCGCCCTGGCCGACACCGAGCGCGAGCTGGCCGAGACGTCCGCGGCGCTGGCCATCGAGCAACAGCGCCTCCGGGACCAGGCCGTCGCCGCCTACATCGGCGGGGGCGAGAGCTACCAGACCAGCGAGGCCATCCTGCGGGTGGACTCGGCCAACGACGCGGCCACGACCAAGGTCTACGCCAACTCCGTCGTCGAGGACCGCCGACGCACCATCGAGCGCTTCCAGGAGCTGCAGGCTCTCGAGGCCGAGCTGAAGGCCCAGGCCGATCGGGACCGTCAGGCCGCGGTGGCGGCACGCGACGAGGTGGCCGGCCGCGAGGCGGCGCTGGTCGCCGCCCGGCAGGACAAGGCCGACGCCCAGGTCCAGGCCGAGCAGGCGTCCGTGCAGCTCCAGCTCCTGTTGGTGCAGGCCAACGCCACCCGGGCGGACTACGAGCGCAAGATCGCCGAGCTGAACCAGGTGTCGGACTCCATGGCCATCGTGCTGGCCGAACGCCAGCAGGGCCAGCAGCAGCTCCCCGTCACCACCGCCATCTTCGGCTGGCCGCTGGCGAGCATCGAGATCGCATCGCCCTTCGGGCCGCGTCTGCACCCCGTCTACAACGTCGTGCGCATGCACAACGGCGCCGACCTCGACGGGGCCATGGGCGAGGAGATCTTCGCGGTGGCCGACGGCGAGGTGCTCTTCGCCGAGGAACGGGGCGGCTACGGCAACACGGTGGTCATCGACCACGGGTTCGGCCTGGGCACCCTCTACGCGCACCAGAGCGAGCTGCTGGTGAGCGCCGGCGATCGGGTGGTGCGGGGTCAGGTCATCGGTCGGGTGGGCAGCACGGGCGTCTCGACGGGTCCGCACCTGCACTTCGAGGTGCGGGTGTTCGGCCAGCCCGTGAACCCGATGCCCTACCTGTCGCCCACCCGCTGACCCGCCCGCGCCCGATCCTGCCGAAATCGGGTCCTGCGAGCCCGGCAAGCGGTGTCGGATCGCGCGAGAACCGAAGGGATGGACGCCAGGGGTGTGGAAGCGGCGGGGAGCGCGATCCTCGAAGCGGGGCAGGGGTCGGTGTCAGACTCCCGGCCATGTCCTTCACCGAGCTGCGCTACGAGGTGGAGGGGCCGATCGCCACGATCACCCTGCACCGTCCCGACCGCATGAACGCCTTCACCACCACGATGGGCGTCGAGCTCGTCGAGGCGTTCGACCGGGTCGATGCCGACGACGACGTGCGCGCCGTCGTCGTCACGGGTGCCGGCCGCGCCTTCTGCGCCGGAGCCGACCTGGGTGCAGGCGGCTCCGCCTTCGACGCCGAGGCCGAGGCGACCCGACTCGGCCTCGAGCTGCCGGCCGAGCACCTGTACCCCCGCGATCTCGGCGGGCTCGTGACGCTGCGGATCTTCGGCTGCACCAAGCCGGTCATCGCCGCCATCAACGGCGCCGCCGTCGGCGTCGGCGTCACGATGACCCTGCCCATGGACATCCGCCTCGCGGCCCAGGGCGCCAAGATCGGGTTGGTGTTCGCCGCCCGGGGCATCGTGCCGGAAGCCGCGTCGAGCTGGTTCCTGCCCCGGGTGATGGGCATCTCGAACGCCCTCGAGTGGACGCTGACCGCGAAGGTGCGCACGGCCGAGGAGGCGGTGGCCGCGGGCCTGCTCCGCAGCGTGCACCCCGCCGGGGAGCTCCTGGCCGCGGCCCGGGCCCTGGCCACCGACATGGCGGAGCACGCCGCGCCCCTGTCGGCGGCGCTCACCCGACAGCTGCTGTGGCGCATGCTCGGCGCCGCGCACCCCATGGAGGCCCACCGCATCGACTCCCGGGCGGTGTTCAGCCTGGGCCAGGGGCCCGACGCCCGGGAGGGCGTCGTGTCGTTCCTCGAGAAGCGGCCGCCGACGTGGTCCCAGCGCCCGTCCACCGATCTGCCTGCCTGGTACCCGTGGTGGGACGAGCCCGACTACGTGTGAGCGGTGGGACCCGCCGGCGGCTCGGGCTACTCGAGGGCGCCGATCGGAGTCGGCGAGCCCACGGCCAGGATGGGCGTGGCGGGCTCGGCCAGACCGGTCTCGACGTCGTAGAGGAAGCCGGCCACCAGCGTGCCGGTGGGCAGGAAGCGACAGCCGGCGATGCGTGCCACGTCGTCGTCGAGGGCCTCCTTCTCGTCCATGGCCAGCCAGAGATCCAGGCCCGCCTCGGCGGGGTCGTGACCGGTGGTGGCCAGGACGGCGGTGCGCACCTCGTCGTCCGTGGCGCCGATGGCGCCGCAGTTGGTGTGGTGCACCACGGCGATGCGCGACACGCCCAGGCGAACCGTGGACAGCACCAGGGAGCGCAGCGCGTCGTCGGTGGCCCGGGCACCGGCGTTTCGCACCACGTGGGCGTCTCCGGGGAGCAGCCCGAACACCGAGGCGGTGTCGATGCGGCAGTCCATGCACGTCAGCACGGCCAGGCCCTTGCGGGGCGGGGGGAGCAGCCCGGCGTGGCGGAAGCCCTGGTGGTAGCGGTGATTGGCCTCGAGCAGGTCTCGCAGCACGTGCACGCGCCGTACCTCCGGTGAACGATTCCAGAGTCGAGTTTCGTCTCAGGGTGGGCGGTGGTCAAGCCGGACGCGCCGGGCGGGCGTGGCCCGGACGACGCCGTGGCATGCTCGGAGCCGTGGTGTGGCGTCGGTTGGTGCAGGTGGATCAGGTGCTGCCCGGCTGCGCCCTGCCCTGCGACCCCGAGGGCCCGGCGGGCCCGGAGGTCGTGGTGTGGCGCACCGTCGGTGGCCGGGTCGTCGCGATGGACGCCCGCTGCCCGCACCAGTGGTCGCACCTGGGTGTCGAGGGAGTGGTCGACGGCGACGAGTTGGTGTGCGCCTCGCACTTCTGGCGGTTCTCCCCCGAGGGCGTGGGGACGAAGGTGAACGTGCACGGCCGGCGTGATCCCAAGGCCGACATCGCCGTGCACCCGGTGCGGGAGCGGGACGGCTGGGTCGAGGCCGACCTCCCGCCCCCGGACCGACGGGGAACTCGCTGAGGACGGACTCGCTGACAGCCGAGCCGAAATCGGTCGATCCGAGCCCGGAGACCGACGCCGGGGGACCCGATGTCGCCGGGGTGTGCCGGAGACCGACGCCAGGGGACCCGATGTCGCCGGGGTGTGCCGGGGCCGACGCCGGGGGACCCGGCAGGGGGCATCCACCCCTGGCGTGCGGGAACGTGGCACGGTCAGGTCATGGAGGAGCCCGCCGGGCCCGACGAACCCGACGAGCGCGACGTCGTGCCCCGGGCCGACCGGACCCCGCTGGTCCGCCCGCCGGGCATGGTCACACCCGACATGCCCCCGTGGGTGCCCAGGGCCATCGCCCTGTTCTTCGGGGGTGTGGTCCTGCTCCTGGTGGGCCGGTACGTCCTGTCCCACCTGCGTGACCTCATCGTGTTGCTGTTGGTGTCGCTGTTCGCGTCCTTCGCCACCGAACCGGCGGTCAACGCCCTGGCCCGGCGGGGCATGCGGCGTGGACTGGCCACCGGCCTGGTCTTCCTGGCGCTGTTCGTGTTCTTCGTGGCGTTCTCGGTGGCCGTGGGCAAGGCGGTCTTCGAACAGGCCCAGGACTTCACCGATCAGGCACCGACATACGCCAGCGACATCGTCGAGCAGCTGAACGACTGGTTCGGGACCAACCTCGACGCGGGTGAGCTCCAGGACGAGCTCACCCGCGAGGGCGGCCCGGTCAGCGACGTCGCGGGTCGCCTGGCGGGCAACGCGGTCTCGCTGTCGTTCTCGGTGCTGGGCGGGTTCTTCAAGGCGGCCACGGTCGCCCTGTTCACCTTCTACCTCGTCGCCGACGGCCCCAAGCTGCGCCGTGCCATCTGCTCGACCATGCGACCGGAGCGCCAGCGCGAAGTGCTCGCCACCTGGGAGCTCGCCATCGACAAGACCGGCGGGTACATCTACTCGCGGGCGGTGCTGGCGGTCGTCTCCGCCAGCGTCCACTGGGTGGCCTTCACGGCGTTGGGTGTGAACTACGCCGCAGCACTGGCGCTCTTCGTGGGCGTGGTCTCCCAGTTCATCCCCACCGTGGGGACCTACATCGCCGGCTTCCTGCCCGTGCTGGTGGCCTTCCTGCAGGATCCGGTCAAGGGGTTGTGGGTGCTCGGGTTCGTGGTGGCCTACCAGCAGGTGGAGAACTACCTGCTGGCGCCGCGCATCTCGGCGCGGACCATGCAGCTGCACCCGGCGGTGGCCTTCGGGGCCGTCATCGCCGGTGCCGGCGTCCTGGGCGGGACGGGCGCGCTGCTGGCCCTCCCGGCAGCGGCCATGCTGCAGGCCATCGGTTCCACCTACATCGAGCGCCATCCGGTCGTCGACTCCCACCTCACCGCCTTCCCGGCCGCCGGTCGACGGGCCCGTCGACGGCGCCGAGCGCAGGGCGCCGACGACGCGACGCCCGCCGACTGAGCACGGCGTCGACCCCCCGTTCCGACGGTCACGCCCCTAGCATGGTTCCTGCTACCGACTCCGAGGAGTGACGATGAACCCGGTGCTCACCGAGCAGCGCTTCCAGGCCGAGATGCCCGACAGCCGCCCGGGCTGGGGCGCGCCCAGCCGCCAGCCCGGTCTCGCCGGCCTCACGACCGCGCCGCCTCCGCCCGTCGCGCCGCCCGTCGCCCGACCCGGCGTCATGACCGCCCGCGGCGCCGCCTCGGCGACGTTGGTGCTGCTCGTGCTGTTGCTGATCGCCGGCGCCTTCGGGTGGAGCCAGGTCACCGTGACGACCGGCATCAACGAAGCGGGCGAGACGGTCAACACCACCCAGTTCCCGGGTTGGCTGATGCTCGCCGCCCTCGGCGGCCTGGTCGTGGGCCTGGTGGGGGCCTTCGTGCCCAAGCTGGCGCCCATCACGGGTCCCATCTACGCCCTGCTGTACGGCGCCGCCATCGGCGGCATCTCGCGGGTGTACGACGTCAGCTACGACGGCATCGTGATCCAGGCCATCGGTGCCTCCCTGGCCGTGTTCGCCACCATGCTGTTCCTGTACGTGACCCGCATCATCAAGGTCACCCAGCGCCTCCGGATGGTGGTCATCGGGGCGACCATGGGGATCATGCTGTTCTACCTCGTGAGCTGGGTGGCCACCCTCTTCGGTGCCGACCTGCTCTTCTGGCAGGAGCCCTCGCTGCTGGGCATCGGCATCTCGGTGCTGATCGTGGCGGTGGCCGCCTTCAACCTGCTGCTCGACTTCGACTTCATCGAGCGGGCGTCGGCCGCCGGGGCACCCAAGCGCATGGAGTGGTACGCCGCCTTCGGCCTGCTCGTCACCCTGGTGTGGCTGTACCTGGAGATGCTCCGCCTGCTGGCCCTGCTGCGGGAGCGCTGAGCCGGGCGGTCCCGGTCCCGGTCCCCGGTCCACCGGGGTCGGGCCGGCGAGGGTCAGCCCGGGTGGTCGTCGGGGGTCTCCACGGGCAGTCCGGCGTGACGCCACTCGGGATAGCCGGTGTCGAGGCGGCGTGCCCGCAGCCCGTGCTCGTGAAGGAGGCGTACCGCGTCGTCGGCCTTCACGCAGTACGGCCCGCGGCAGTAGGCCACGATCTCTCGGCTGCGGGGAAGACCGGCGACCGCGTCGGGCAGCTCGTCGATCGGCACCGACCGGGCGCCGGCGATGTGGCCCGCCTCGAACTCCACGTGGGGCCGCACGTCGAGCACGACCACGCGGCCGGCCTCGATCCGCCGGGCCAGCTCGTCGGGATGCAGCGCCTCGACGTCGCTGCGATCGCCGACCAGGTCGGCGGCCAGGACCCCGACCTCGGCCACGTGGGTCTCGGCCACGTCGCGCAGGGCCGTCCACAGCTCGGCGACGCGGGGGCTGGCCAGTCGGTAGAAGACGTGGGTGCCGCTGCGTCGGGACCGCAGCAGCCCGCTGCGGGCCAGCAGGCGCAGGTGGTGCGACGTGTTGGCCACGCTCTGGTCGATCTCCGCGGCGATGTCCTCGACGCTTCGCTCGCCCTGGGCCAGCACGTCGATGATCTCGGCCCGCCGGCCGCTGGCCATGGCCTTGGCGACGCTGGAGAAGGCGTCGAAGAGCGCGTCCTTGGCCTCTCGGGTGCGGGGCATGGCGGTCCGCCTTCCGTCGGGTGGTCATCGGGGGTGTGAAGCGTCGAGCCCCCGCCGTCGGGGCTGTCGTGGCGACCGGCCGCATCGGAGGTCGGCGGCACGTCGCCATCGTCCTGGAGTCAAGTGATCGTTTGAAGATGCTAGCGCCGTACCGCAGCGCAGGGTGCGGCACTGCGCGATCATGCGTTCCATGTCCGGCGACTTCCATGCCGGCCGCCTGCTGGTGGCGACGCCGCTCATCGGCGACCCGAACTTCGAGCGCACCGTCGTGCTGCTCCTCGAGCACAACGACGACGGGGCCCTCGGCCTGGTGCTCAACCGCCCCACCGACCTCTCCGTGCTCGACCCGTTGCCCGAGTGGTACGCCCTGGCGTCCACGCCGGGTGTCGTGTTCGTGGGGGGACCTGTCGACCGCGAGCGCGCCATCGGCCTCGCCCACGCCACCGACCACGAAGGTGCCGGTGCTGCCGAGGGCTTCAACCCGGTGCTCGGTGGGCTGGGCACCCTGGACCTGAGCTGCGACCCGCGCGGGCTCGTGGCCCACCTGGACCGTGTGCGGGTGTTCGCCGGCTATGCCGGCTGGACCTCCGGACAGCTCGAGCAGGAGCTGGACGCCGGCGCCTGGTTCGTCGTCGACGCCGATGCCGACGACGCCTGGTGCGCCGACCCCGGGACGCTGTGGCGAACCGTTCTGCGCCGACAGCGCGGCACCGTGCGCTGGTTCGCCGACTACCCCGCGGACCCCGGGTCGAACTGAGCCGTCCACGGGCAGGCGTCGGCTCGGCGGACGTCGGCCCGGCGGGCGGGCCGGATCCCTGCCGTGTCGGGTCGATGGTCACGACTCGCGGGGACGAAGGTCCCGAAGCCTCCGTGCGCGGTCGCCCCGCTGCGACCTTGGGCCAGAATGCGCCGGGGTCGTACCGTTGTACGACATCACGGAACCGTCCGAGGAGGAGTCGACCCGCATGGTCCGAAGCCGTGTCGCGCGCCTGACGGCTGCCGCGCTGTGCCTGCTGGTGCTCGGCGTGGCCTCGGTCGCCTGCTCGGATGCCACCGACGAGGGCGCCACCACCGACGGCACCGCCGACGCGGCGGACGACGACACGCTGCCGGCGATCGAGCTGGTGCCGCTCGAGGGCGGTGAGACCACCACACTGGACCGCCTGGTGGGCACGCCCCTGGTGGTCAACCTGTGGGCCTCGTGGTGCGCGCCGTGCCGCCGTGAGATGCCAGATTTCGAGGCCGTGCACCAACAGGTCGGCGAGCAGGTCGCCTTCGTGGGTCTCACCGACGACCCCGACCTGGGTCCGGCCCGGGAGCTGGCGGCGTCCACGGGCGTCACCTATCCCCTGTACCAGGTGACCGAGGCGGGCGACCTGCGCGAGCTGGAGCCCTCGGGGTTGCCCATGACGCTGTTCGTCGACGCCGAGGGCCGCATCGTCGAGCGCCACGCCGGGGCCCTCACCGCCGCCGAGCTGAACGAGAAGATCGGATCCCTCTATGGCCTCTCCTGACACCACCACCGCCACCGCCAACGCAACCGCCGGGACGCGTGCGCGTGTCACGGGTGCCGTGCTGGCCGCCGTCCTGGCCGCGACGTCGCTGGGCGCAGCGGCCTGCGGCGACGACGCCGACACCGACACCGACGCCGCCTCCGCCTCCGGGGCAGGGCAGGTCGCCGACATCCAGGGTGTGCAGCGCGAGACGCCGTTGGCGGTGGGCGAGGTGACGATCCCCGAGGTCACGGAGGGGTCGGAGGGCACGTTCGACTTCGTGGCCGAGCCCGGTGAGCTCCTCGTGAACTACTTCGGCTACACGGCGTGTCCCGACATCTGCCCGACCTCCCTGGCCGACCTGCGCGATGCCCTCGAGGCGGTGGGTGACGACGCGGACAAGGTCTCGCTGTCCTTCGTCACGGTCGACCCCGAGCGCGACACCGCCGAGCAGCTCAACGGGTTCCTGCCCTTCTTCGTCGAGAACTACCACGCCCTGCGCACCGACGACCCGGCCGAGCTCGAAGCCGTCGAGAACGCCTTCCTGGCGTCGTCGACCATCACCCCCACCGAGGACGGTGAGTACGAGGTCAGCCACACCGCGTTCTTCTACGTGATCGACGCCAACGGCGACGTCATCGTCGAGTGGCCCTTCGGCACCACGGCCGAGGCGATGGCCTCGGACCTCGAGATCCTGCTCGCCGACCTCCCGTCGCAGGCCGGGTGAGACCGGCGCCGCCACCGCCGGCGCCCGACCCGGCGGGGCTCTGCGACGAGGCCGGCTCGCCGCCGACCGCTACCATGGCGTCGTCCGACACCCATCGCCCCCGATGTGGCCGGCCGTTCGAGTGCCTGGAGGTCCGTTCGTGATCGAGTCGTCCGACAACGTGTCAGCTGCGACGGGCACGGCGACGGCGTCGCCCTCGCCCGCGGCGAGCCGGGCCGGTGCCGGCGATCGGCAGGGCAGGTCCTCCAAGGTCGGGCTGTTCGTGGTGCTCGGACTGCTCGTCGTGCCCGTGGTCGTGCTGCTCGGTGCGCTCGCCTGGCCCCAGGGCGCCGACTCCACCGAGTTCCGCTACGTCGTCCCGCTGGGGTCGGGCTCACGCGCCGCCCAGGGTCAGACGGTGGAGATCATGCCCAGCGAGCTGCAGGTCGAGGTGGGTGATCACCTCGTCATCGAGAACCAGGACATCTTCCCGGTCACCGCGGGTCCCTTCACGGTTCGGGCGGGGGAGACCTTCGAGTACCGGTTCTCCGAACCGGGTGAGCTCATCGGGCTGTGCACCGTCGGTGAGGGCGGCGAGATCCGCATCGTCGTCACGTAGCGGACCGCGCCGAGCATCCTGTCCGTGCCGGGTCGGCCGGGTGGCGTCGGCGCACCCGCTACCCTCCAGCCGATGTCCCCTCTGCGCCACCATGCGGCCGACGCGCACCTGATCCGTCTCCCCGACGGACGCAGCCTCGGGTACGCCACCTTCGGTGACCCCGACGGGTGGCCGGTGATCTGCAACCACGGCGGGCTCGTGTGCCGCGACGACGTCGCTCCCGCCGCCGACGCCGCACGCGAGCTGGGCCTGTGCCTGGTGTCGCCCGATCGCCCGGGTGTGGGGCTCTCCGGTCGGCGGCCCCGCCGAAGCCTGCTCGACTGGCCCGAGGACGTGGCGGTGCTCCTCGAGACCCTCGGCATCGAGCGCTTCGCCACGTTCGGGTGGTCCCTCGGGGGCCCTTACGCGCTGGCCCTGGCCCGGTCGCTGGGGGAACGGGTGACCGCTGTCGTCGTGGTGGCCGGTACCGTGCCGCTCGACGACCCCGACGCCTTCGAGGAGCTGAACAGGATGGACCGCCGGCTGTGTCGGCTGAGCCGCAAGCATCCCAGCGAGGCCCGCGCCGTGTTCCAGGCGACGCGGGAGTTGGCGCTGCGCTCCCCGAAGCGCTTCGCCAAGGCCTCGGCTCGTGAGCTGTGCGCCGCCGACGCCGACGTCGTGCGCGCCGGGGCCGAGTGGTACGCGGCCGCCGTGGCCGAGGGCCTGCGCCATCCCCGGGGCGTCGTCGACGAGTACCGGGTGATGGCCGCCCCGTGGGGCTTCGCCCCCGAGGAGGTCGTCGCTGCGGTCCAGCTCGTCCAGGGTGCGGACGACACCCTGGTGCCTCCGGTCTGGTCGCAGCGACTCGCCGACCGCCTGCCAACGGCGGATCTCACGGTGGTCGACGGTGCCGGCCACTTCGTGGCCTATGGCCGGTGGCGTGACGTGCTGGCTCCGCTGGTGCCGTCCTAGGTCCCGGGTTGTCGGTGAGGGCCCGCCGGTGGCGGGGGGAGCGGATCGAAGGAGGAGGAGGAGCTCGTGGAGCTACGTGACGCGGTCGTGGTCATCACCGGGGGAGCGGGTGGTATCGGTGCCGCCCTGGCGCACCGCTTCGCCTCGGAGGGTGCCCGCCGGCTGGTGCTGGTGGACCTCGACGCGGACCGGGCCCGCGCGGTCGCCGCGGCCGTGGGCGACGTCGCCCGCGGGGTCGGCTGTGACGTGAGCGATCCGGACGCCGTCGCCGCCCTCGTGGCCGACGTCGAGGCCGACGACGGGCCCATCGACCTGTTCTGCTCCAACGCCGGGATCGCCACCGGCGAGGGCGTCGAGGCCTCGGTGGACGTATGGCAGCGGACCTGGGAGGTCAACGTGCTGTCGCAGGTGGCGGCGGCCCGGGCGCTGGTGCCGGGGTGGCTGGCACGTGGCGGCGGCTACCTGCTGGTGACCGCCTCGGCGGCGGGGCTGCTCACCAACCTGGGTGACGCCCCCTACACCGCGACCAAGCACGCCGCCGTGGGCCTGGCCGAGTGGCTCGCCATCACCTACGGCGGCCAGGGCGTCAAGGTGTCGTGCCTGTGCCCGCAGGGGGTGCGCACCCCGATGCTGTTCGGCGCCCTGAGCGACGGCGAGCTGGCCGCCGAGGTGGTGCGCAGCTTCGGGGTGATCGAGCCCGAGGTCGTCGCCGAGGCGGTGGTGGTGGGCCTGCGCGACGAGCGCTTCCTGATCCTGCCCCACCCCGAGGTGCGGGAGTACGTCGTCAACAAGGCGGCCGATCACGACCGCTGGCTGGCCGGGATGCGCAAGGTCCAGGCCCGGCTGGCGGGTGGCGCCTGAGCCCGTCCGGCGCAGGGCGTCGGCGTGCCGGACGCGTCGACGCACGAGGGTTCGTGGGTGGCCGTCTCAGGCGGTGCCGAAGGCCAGCTTGAGGTGCGCGGCCGCCTGCTCCTGGGCCTCGACCGCGGCCGGGGTGACCTGGGTCAGGGAGAAGAAGGCGTGGATCTGGCCCTCGTAGCGGTCCAGCACGACGCGCACCCCGGCGGCGCGCAGCTTCTCGGCGTACGCCTCGCCCTCGTCGCGCAGCGGGTCGTACTCCGCGGTGATGACGTGCGCCGGTGGCAGTCCGGAGAGCCGTTCGTCCTCGGTGAACAGCGGCGAGACCCGCGGATCCGTGGGCTGGACGCCACCGCTGAGGTAGTGGTCGTGGAACCACGCGATCGTGGCGCGCTCGAGCAGGTAGCCCTCGCCGTTCTCGATCATCGACGGGTGCGACATGGTCAGATCGGTCACCGGGTACACCAGGAGCTGGTGCACGAAGCCCGGCACCTCGAGGGCGACGACGGCCGACAGGTTCCCGCCGGCGGAGTCGCCCCCGATGGCCACCCGGGTCGGGTCGCCGCCGAGCTCCGCCGCGTGCTCGAGCACCCAGCGGGCCACCGCCACGCAGTCGTCGGCGGCCGCGGGCGCCGGGTGCTCCGGCGCCAGGCGGTAGTCCACCGACACCACCAGGCACCCGGCACGGGCCGCCAGGTCGCGGGCCGTGTGCAGGCTCTCGGCCGCACTGCCGATGACGAAGCCGCCGCCGTGGAGCCAGACCAGCACCGGCAGGGGACGCTCGCCGTGGGGGGTCACGACGAGGCACGGCACACCCGCGAGCTCCCGCTCCTCGATCCCGGCCACCTCGGCGCCCTCGCCGCCCAGGGCCGCCAGCGCCGCGAACGCGGCACGCGCCTGCTCGGGACTGAGGTCGTGGGTGCGCACGTCGCTCGCGTTGATGACGTCGAGCAGCGGCTGCAGGTTCGGGTCGACCGACATGTTCCTCCCCCTCGTGATGCCGGCGGTGACCCTACCAACGCGACGCCGTCCACCCGCGCCGGCCCGGCACGAGGCTCGCCGACTTGCGATACTGCGGCGATGGCGATCGCGACCCGCACGTTCTGCCGGATCTGCGAGGCCCACTGCGGCCTGGTGGTCACCGTCGACGGTGACCGCGTGGTGGATGTGAAGGCCGACCGCGACCATCCCGTGTCGCAGGGCTACGCGTGCGTGAAGGGCACGAGCCTGGGCGACCTGCACCACGACCCCGACCGTCTCGACCAGCCCCTGAAGCGCGTCGGTGAGCGCTTCGAGCCCATCACCTGGGACCGGGCCCTGGCCGAGATCGGCGACAAGGTCCGCCGGCTGCGCGACCGGTACGGCCCGCGTGCCGTCGGCCTGTACACGGGGAACCCGACCTTCTTCAGCTTCCAGAACATCCTGTGGTCCTCGAGCTTCCTGGAGGCGCTGGGTTCGCCGAACCTGTTCGCCTCCCACTCCATCGACGTGAACAACAAGTTCCACGTCTCCACCGAGCTGTACGGACTGCCCACCGTCCACCCGGTGCCGGATCTCGACCGGGTCGAGCTGCTCGTGTGCCTGGGCACCAACCCCGCCGTCAGCCAGATGTCGGTCGTGCACGTCCCCGACGCCCTCGGACGCCTGCGGGCCATCGCCGCCCGCGGCGGTCGGGTCGTGCTGGTCGACCCCCGCCGCACCGAGACCGCCCGCAAGGTGGGCGAGCACGTGTTCATCCGGCCCGGCACCGATGCCTACCTGTTGGCGGCCATGTTGCAGGTCCTGGCGGGCGACGGCTCGCTCGAGCTCGACTCGGCTCGTGGGTTCGCCGACGGCGTGGACGAGTTCGTGGCCGCGTTCGCAGCGTGGACGCCGGAGCGGGCCGAGGTGGTGACCGGCATCGACGCCGAGCGGATACGGGAGCTGGCCCGGGCCTTCGGTGCCGCCGACGGCGCGGCGGTGTACCTCTCGACCGGCGTCAACATGGGTCCGTTCGGGTCGATCGCCTACTGGCTGGCCCAGGGCCTCAACCTGCTGACCGGGAACCTCGACCGCGCCGGTGGCCTGCTCGTGCCCGGCGGGCCGTTCGACACCCTGCGGCTGGCGCGGGCGATCGGCCACGGCGACCCCGGCCCACACCGCACGCTGGTGGGCGGCTGGCCCCGGGTCGCCGGTGCGTTCCCGGTGTCGGCCCTGGCCGAGGAGATCACCGCCGATCACCCCGAGCGGATCCGCGCCCTGTTCGTGTCGGCCGGCAATCCGGCGCACTCGGTTCCCGGCGGCGCCCTGGCCGACGCGCTGGACGAGCTCGAGCTGCTGGTGTGCATCGATCTGTACCCCAACGAGACCGCGGCCCACGCCCACTACCTGTTGCCGGCTACCGATATGCTGGAGCGGTCCGACTTCCCCGTGGCCTGGGCCAACCTGCAGCCCAGGCCCTACGCGCAGTACACCGAGGCGGTGGTGCCTGCGGTGGGGCAGCGACGGCCGGAGTGGGAGATTTTCTCCGACCTGGCCGTGGCCTGCGGCGCTTCTCCGGTGGGTCGCTCGTTGTGCAATGCCCTTCCCCGCCTGAACCGCCTGCTGCAGCGGTTGCCCGTCCCGGGTGACGCCCGCCTCACCCCCGACGTGGTGCTGGCCCTGCTGTTCCGCTGGGGCGGGCAGGTCAGCCTGTCCGAGCTGCGCCGCCACCCGGAAGGCCTGCCGCTCGCGCCCACGGCGCCGGGCTCGTTCCTGGGTCGACGGGTGCCGACGGCCGACGGTCGTGTCCGCCTCGCTCCGGCCAGCCTGCTCGCCGACCTCCCCCGGTTCGAGACGGCGGCCGCCACGATGGGCGACCCGGGCGACGGTCGGTTGCTGCTCATCGGACGCCGGCAGCGCCGGTCGCACAACTCGTGGATGCACGCCAACCCCGGCATCCGCCAACCCGAGGGCGGCAACACGGCGCTGCTGCACCCCGATGACGCCACCGGTCGGGGGATCGCCCACGGCGACCTCGTCGAGGTCTCCTCGGCCGCTGGGGCGGTGTGCCTGCCGGTGCAGGTGACCGACGACGTCGCGGCGGGGGTGGTGGTCGTGCCCCACGGATGGGGCCACGACGCCAGCGGGGCGTCCCGGGCGCGGGAGGCGGGCGGCGTGAACGTCAACGCGGTCATCCCGGGGGGCAGCGCCAACGTCGAACCCGTCAGCGGCCAGGCCATCATGCTCGCCCACCCGGTGACGGTGCGCCGTGTCGCCGTCGCCGACGACGGCGGCGCCCGGGCCGCGAGCGAACCCGCGACACCCGTGTGACGAGGAGTCCCCACATGTCCAGCACCCTGCGACCGTCGGCCAGTCGGTACCTGGCCGGCAACTTCGCGCCGGTCACCGAGGAGGTCACCGCCGACGACCTGGCCGTCACCGGGTCGCTGCCCGAGGAGCTGAACGGACGGCTCCTGCGCATCGGGCCCAACCCGATCGCGCCGCAGGACCCGGCCACCTACCACTGGTTCCTGGGCGACGGCATGGCGCACGGGTTGCGACTGCGCGAGGGCCGCGCCGAGTGGTACCGGAACCGGTGGATCCGCTCCGACGGCGTGGCCGTCGCCCTCGGCGAGCCGCCTCTGGCCGGCCCGTACCACGGGATGGGCGACGGCAACGCCAACACCAACATCATCGGCTTCGCCGGCCGCACCTGGGCCCTCGTCGAGGCGGGCGCCGTCCCGGTGGAGCTCACCGACGAGCTCGGCAGCGTGTGCCGCAACGACTTCTCCGGAACCCTCGACGGCTCCTTCACCGCGCACCCCAAGCTCGACCCGGCCACCGGTGAGCTGCACGCCGTCACCTACTACTGGGAATGGGACCATGTCCGACACGTGGTGGTGGGCCCCGACGGTCGGGTGTCGCGCTCGGTGCGGATCCCCGTGGCGGACGGGCCCATGGTGCACGACTGCGCCCTCACCGAGACCCGGGTGCTGGTGTTCGATCAGCCGGTCACCTTCGACCTCGAACGGGCCATGGCCGGTGTCCGCTTCCCGTACCGCTGGAACCCGGACCACGGCTCGCGCATCGGCCTGCTGCCCCGCGACGGCGACGCCGACGACGTGGTCTGGGTGGAGAGCGAGCTCTGCTACGTGTACCACCCGATGAACGCCTTCGACCGCCCCGACGGCTCGGTCGTGGTCGACGTGGTGCGCCATCCGAAGACCTTCGCCGACGACCCGCTCGGCCCCAACGAAGGCGCCCCGACCCTGGAGCGATGGACGCTGGACCCGGTGGCGGGACGGGTGCGCGCGCAGCGCCTCGACGACCGTGCCCAGGAGTTCCCCCGCATCGACGAGCGCCGCACCGGACGACCCCATCGCTACGGCTACACCGCAGGCTTCGACCTGGACGCGACCGAGGGGCCCATCTACCGCCACGACCTCGAGGCCGGCACGACCGAGGCCCACGACTTCGGAGCGGGACGCAAGGCCATGGAGCCGGTGTTCGTGCCCCGCGCCCCCGACGCCGCCGAGGACGACGGATGGGTGCTCACCTTCGTCTACGACGCCGTCACCGACACCAGCGAGGTGGTGGTGCTGTCCGCGCAGGACCTGGCCGGCGAACCGGTGGCCACGGTGCACCTACCGGTGCGCGTGCCCTACGGCTTCCACGGGAACTGGGTGCCCGACGCCGGTTGCGCTCAGCGCCGCCCCGAGCGCTTGTGCTCGTACATGGCCTTGTCGGCGGCGGCGACGACGAGGTCCACCTGGTCGCCCCGGCGCCCCCTCGTCACACCGATCGAGACCTCGACCGCCACCGGCTCCCCGCCGATGTCGATGGGGAGTCGCACGGCACCACGCAGCCGATCGACGAGGTGCGCGACGCCGGTCTCGTCCGGCGCGCCCGCGCCGCTGCACAGGATGGCGAACTCGTCGCCGCCGTAGCGGGCCACGAGGTCGTCGTCGCGCACGGTGGCCCGGAGCCGGTCGGCGATGGTGCGCAGCACGTGATCACCGGCGTCGTGGCCGAACCGGTCGTTGACCGGCTTGAAGTCGTCGAGGTCGCAGTACAGGACCACCACGTCGTCGCTGCGCCGGTCGCCCGCCGTGCGTCGATCCGCGAGCGGTGACAGCGCGGTGCTCACGGCGCCGTTGAACGCGGCGCGGTTCAGCAGTCCCGTGAGCTCGTCGTGCTCGGCGCGGTGGGCGAGCTCCTCGTTGCGGCGGCGCAGCTCGGCTTCCATGGCCGCCAGGTCGGTGACGTCACGGCCGCTCACGATGATGCCCCGGATGATGGGATCGGCGCGTTGGTCGACGGCGTGCAGCTCGAACAACCGGGTCCCCTCGTCGGCCCGTCGCAGGCGTGCCCGCCACTGCGTGGCCCGTCGCGAACCCGGTCGGAGCTCGGCCAGGGAGGCCTCGGTGGCGGTGGCGTCGTCGGGGTGCACGAGCTCGATCCAACGACGACCCACGAGCAGGTCGCAGTCGTGGCCGAGCGCCCGGGTCAGGGTCTGGTTGGCGAACTGCACCACGCCCTCGCCGTCGACGAGCAGGAGCAGGTCGCTCGACAGGTCGACCAACGACCGAAGGCGATCGGGGAAGTTGAGCAGCGGCGCCCGCCGGGACAGGTCCCGGAAGGTGACGAGGTGCGCGCCCAGCCCACCGATCTCGAAGCCGCTGCGTCCGCACAGCTCCACGGCCACGTAGCGGCCGTCGGCCGCCCGGCCCCGTGCCCGCACGATCAGCCCGACCTCGCCGTCGGCCCGCCGCCGGTTGTCGAAGGCCAGCAGCACGTACTCGAGGTCGTCGGGGTGCACGTAGTGGAACACGTGGGCCCCGTCGATGGCCTCGGGGCTCCAGCCGAAGGTCTCGACGAAGGCCCGGTTGGCGTAGAGCACCACGCCGTCGGCGTCGAGGGCCAGTGTGGGGTCGGGCAGCCAGTCGAGTGCGGCGGCCCGCTGGGCCGTGCCGAACGCGAAGCGATCCGGCGGTCGTGCCGACTGCTCGCCCATGTCCACGTGCCGCCTCCTCGCCGCTCGGCACGCCCACCCCACCTGCATGGTACCGGTCAGTCCGCCGGGGTGGCGCAGCGCCGCCGCATCGCCGGCCGCGCGAGACTCGACGGCGACGACCAGCGGCCGGATCCGGCCCGGTCCGACCCCGTCGCCGAGGTGACGAGATGGACGAACCCGAGATCCTCGAGCTCGACGCGCAGCACACGGCCGTGGTGCGTGCCGCACTGCCCGTCGCCGAGCTGCCCACCCTGTTCGACCGGGCCTACGGTGCGGTGTTCGCGGCGCTGGCCGCACAGGGCGTCGCCCCGGTGGGCATGCCCTTCGGCTTCTACCCGTCGATGCCCGGCGAGGTGGTCGAGGTGGAGGCCGGCGTCGTCGTGGCGTGCGAGATCGAGCCCGCGGGCGAGGTGGTCCCCGGGTGGCTGCCCGGTGGTCGGGTGGTGCGCGCCGTGCACGTCGGACCGTTCGAGGCGTTGCAGGACACGTACGCCGCGGTGATGGCGTGGATGGCCGACCACGGGCTCGAGCCGGCCGTGGGCATGTGGGAGGTCTACGTCACCGACCCGTCGGTCGAGCCGGACCCGGGCAGGTGGCGCACGGAGGTCTACTGCCCCGTGGCCTGACGCCCACCCCGGCACGCCCGCACTCCGGCGCGTCGACGGCCTCGGCGCGGCGCCCTCACGATGGTGGCCCGGTCGCCGGCGAGCCACGGTGGTCGAGGTAGGTCAGCACCGCCTGCACCCTCCGGTGGGTGCCCTCGTGGGCGCCGAGGCCCAGCTTCGCCAGCAGGTTCCCGATGTGCTTCTCCACCGCACCCTCGGACACGACCAGTCGGTCGGCGATCGCGGCGTTCGACAGGCCCTGTGCCATCAGGTCCAGCACGTCGAGCTCGCGGGGGGTGAGCGCCTCCAGCGGATCGGCCCGCCGGCGGGTGGCCAGGAGCTGGCGGATCACCTCCGGGTCGATGACGGTGCCGCCCCGGCCGACCTCCTCGATGGCATCGAGGAAGTCGCGCACGTCGGCCACCCGATCCTTGAGCAGGTACCCGAGGCCCTCGGAGGATCCCGCCACGAGGTCCACCGCTTCCGCCGCCTCGACGTACTGGGACAGCACGAGGATGGCGAGACCGGGGTCGGTCCTGCGCAGCTCCCTGGCCGCCACCAGCCCTTCGGTGGTGAAGGTGGGGGGGAGCCGCACGTCGAGCAGGACCAGCTCCGCCGCGGTCGAGGCGATCGACTCGCCGAGGGTGGCGGTGTCGCCGAGCTCGGCCACCACCGTGTGGCCGGCTTCTCCCAGCAACCGCACCAGACCGGCGCGCAGGAGCACCGCGTCGTCCACCACGACCACGCGCATCAGCTGATCTCCGGTCGGCCGGCAGGGTGACGGGGGAGACGGACCCGAAGCGTCGTCGGGCCCCCCGACGGGCTGTCGAGGTCCAGGGAGCCGCCGGTCACGGCGACACGATCGCACAGCCCGGCGAGGCCGTGCCCGGGCAGGAGCGCGGCGCCGCCGTGGCCGTCGTCGGTGACGACCACGACGACCTCGGCCGCGTCACCCGTGACCGTGACGTCGACGTGGGTGGCGCCGCTGTGGCGCAGGGCGTTCGTGATCCCCTCGCTGGCCACGTAGAAGGCCGTCCGCTGGAGGTCCGCCTCGATCCCGTCGGCGAGCGCCACCGTCACACCGATCGGCAGGGTGGCGCCGTTGCCGAGGGCGGCCAACGCGGCTGCCAGGCCCTGGCGGTCGAGCGCCTCGGGGTGGATGCCCTGGGCCACGTTGCGCAGGTCGCGCATCAGCACCTTCGTGGCCTCGTGCGAGCGCTGCACCAACGCCACGGCCCGGTCCCGCTGGCCGCGCTCCAGCGCCGTGCGCGCCAGGTCGAGGTCCATGGCCAGCACGACGAGGCGGGGCTGGATGCCGTCGTGCAGGTCACGTTCGATCCGGCTCCGCTCGGCGAGGGCGGCGCGCTCGGCGTGACCCAGACGCCGACTCAACTGGTGTGCCTCGGCGTGCAGCTCCTCCGCCGGTCGGCTCAGCAGCACCACCGCGACCTGCTGGGGCAGGCGGAGCAGGCCCCCCAGCACGGGTCGGGCCAGCCCGATCAGGAGCAGTCCGGCCGACACCCCGATCACGCTCGCCACGCCGTACGGGATGCGGACCCCGATGACGACGAGCGGGTCACCGGACAGAAGCAGTGGGCTCGCCACGCCGAGCAGCGCCGCGGCGCACCACAGCACACCTGCTCCCAGGGCCAGGGTGGAGACCGGCCACAGCGCGAACAGGTGGGCGACGTCTCGCCAGGTGGCGGGGTCCGCCGTGCCCGCGCGGAGCCGTTCCCACCACGTACCGGTCACGAGCCGCTCGGGATCGGGCAGGTCGAGCCCGAGCTGGGACCGGATGCGGTCCCGCTCCAGGCGGGCACCCTGTCGGGCCAGCGCCCCCAGGCCGACCAGGAGGCCCAGCCCGAACGGCAGCGTCACGACGGCCAGCAACGAGCCCAGGGCCAGGACCAGGAACCACACCCAGCCCCATGGCACCGACGAGGCGGCGAAGCGCAACGACCGGGACGCGTCCGGCGCCGCCGCAGCCGTGAAGGCCGCAGCGGCGCCGGAGGTCGTGGCGGGGGAGGGCGTGGTCATGCCGGGGCCACGAGATCACTCGGCTCGCAGGCCGGCTCGGGCGGCGTCGTCGGGGAAGGTGCGGATGCACAACGACACCTCGGCCGGTTCGTCGGCGTCGTCGATGCACTCGTCGAAGCCGTCCTCGACGAGGCGCTCCTCGTGCTCCCGCTCCCACTCCTCCTCCCAGCGCTCCCAGTCGCCGGTGGCGCCCAGGATCGCCAGCGCGATGGCGCCGACGGCCAGCAGGCCGAGCCCCGCAGCTCCGGTGGCGACGCCACCCTTGGCCATGCCCGGGCTCCCCTCGGCGCCGGCGCGGATGTCGCGCAACTCCTTGGTGCCGAACACGATGGCGAGGATGCCGGTGGCGAAGGCGACCGGGATCGTCACCACCAGGAAGCCGCCCAGGGCGCTGGCGAGGGCGACGACGCCGAGCACCAGCGCGGTGACGCCGTAGCGCCGGCCGTTGGCGGGTCGGATGGGTTCGGGGGAGGTGGTGGTCTCCACGGCTGCTCCTTTCGAGGGGGACACCCGTGACGGTACGGAAGGCGGCGCTCGGTGCCCATCCTGCCTCCCGGCGGATCGCAGGTGGGGCTGTCCCCACCCTGCGCCACCGACCCGCCGGACTCCTGCCTCCGGCCGACCGTGCCACCGGCCGGAGCCGACGGGTCCGCGCCCGGGTCGGGGGTCAGCCGACGGTGGGACCGGGTCGCAGGTCCACCAGTCCCGCCAGCAGCTCCATGGAGCGCAACCACGCGTCGAGGTCGGAGCGCCACGGCGCGGCCACCACCTCGTCGATGCCGGCGGCCTCGTAGGCCTCCCGCTCGGCCCGGATGCGGTCGTGGTCCATGCCCTGGGGATCCCACCCGGTGCGCAGGGAGATGCGGAACTCGGACTCGGGTCGGTCACGGCGCAGTCGTTCGACGAGCGGCTTCGCCTCGTCGGGGGTGACGCCGATCAACTGGAACCCGTCGCCCAGCTCGACGGCTCGTCGCAGGGCCCGCTCGCCGGAGCCGCCGATCCACAACGGGATCCGGTGGGCCGGCTTGGGCAGCACCCGCAGGTCCTCGAACGAGGTGAACTCGCCCGCGAAGCTGACCGGATCGTCGCTCCACACGGCGCGCCACAGCCGCAGCGCCTCGTCGGTGCGTCGGCCCCGGTTGGCGAACTCGTGGCCGAGGGCCGCGAACTCGCCGGCCGACCAGCCGACGCCGACCCCGACGGTGAGTCGTCCGCCCGAGAGGGCGTCCAGGCTGGCCAACGTGTTGGCCAGCTCCAGCGGGTTGTGGTGGGGCACGACGAGCACGCTCGTGCCCAGTCCGACGTGGCGCGTCACCGCCGCAGCCCAGGTCAGGGTCACGAGCGGATCGAACAGGTACGGCGAGGGGTAGTCCTGGCTCGCCGGCTGGACGAGGTGGTCGCTGACCCACACGCCGGCGAAGCCGAGCTCCTCGGCGTGACGAGCGGCGCGGGTGATGGCCTCGGGTCCGCTGACCCGGCCGTACTGGGGGAGGTGGATGCCGACCTGCACGCGGACATCCTGCCCCAGGTTCAGGGGGTGGGGCGTGGTGCCGCCGGCGGGCCCGCGGCGTCGTGGTCGTCGGTCATCTCGTCGTCGTCGTCGTCTTCGTCGTCGGCCGCGGCGTCGTAGGCGGAGCGGTCGAGATCGAAGAACCGCCCCACGGCGGGGAAGCGGCGGGGGAGCGCCCGCACGAGGGGCAGGCGGAAGACCAGCTCGCCGATGCTGCCCAGCCGTTCGAACACGACGGCGTTGAGGATCAGCCCCGCAGCCATCATGCGGCCGACCAGGAAGAAGTACGTGAGCGCCGCCAGGGAGACGGCCATGGGCCCCAGGAGATCCGAGTTCCGGTCGATCTGGCCGGGCAGGTAGAGCTGCATGAAGGCCTGGATCCCCGTCATGGCCAACCCCACCAGCGCTGCGCCGGGCAGCAGCGCGGACGGGTCCCGGGTGCGTCGGGGCAGGGTCAGCGTGACGGCGAACCAGGCGCCGGCGAAGATCAGCACCGTCACCAGCCACGAACCGGTCTCGACGGCGAGCCCGAAGCGGGCCCGGATGCGGTTCAGGGCCATGATCGCGAACAGCAGCAGCATCACCAGGCTGGTGACGGCCACGGCCATGCGGAACGTGGCCTTGCTCTCCCGGCCGCGGTAGCCCCACGCGCCGGCGGCGCAGGCGGCGAGCACCTTCGTGAGGGTCCGCCCGGCGAGCGCCAGCAGGAACAGACCGCTCGTGATGATGCCGAACCCGGTGGTCTGGTCGTTCGAGGTTGCCGTCTCGAGCTCCTCGGCGACGGAGCCGCCGATGTTGCTCTGGGACAGGAGGCCACGGATGCCGTCCGCGCCGAAGACGGCGATGATGATGCCGTAGATGACGAGCGTCGCCGGCACCGCGAACAGGAACAGCCGCAGGGCGATGGCCGAGCCCAGCACGGAGGCGAAGGCATCACGGTCGCGCTCGTAGAACGACATGGCCAGGTCGACCGGTACGAGCTTGCGGCGCCGTTCCTCCAACTCGACCAGGCCCTTGTCCCGGGCGGCCTCGACCCGCGGCCGGTAGCGATCGACGAAGCCCGGGCGCTTGGCCCCTGTCGAGTCGGTCGACCGGTCGCTGTCGGTCGGTTCGCCTGGCTGCACGACCCCATCATGGCCGCTCCTCGGTCGTCGCGCGGACGCCCGGAGTGGCCGCTGCGGCGTCGGCCGGCTGGAATGGGCGGATGCGTGAAATCGAGTCCGTCCTCACCGCCAGCGATGGCGCCCGTCTGCAGGTCTACCGCTGGGAGCCGGAGGGTGCGCCCCGGGCCGTCGTGCAGCTCGCGCACGGCCTGTCCGAGCACGCCGCTCGCTACCGCCGAGTGGCGGGCGTGCTGGCCGATGCCGGCTTCGTGGTCATCGCCGACGACCATCGTGGTCACGGCCGCACCGCCACGCGTTTCGGCCGGCTCGGCGTCGCCCGGCCCGGTGGCTGGCGGGCGATGGTGTCCGACCTGCACGAGCTGACCGATCTGGTACGCGGCGAGCACCCGGGGCTGCCGGTGGTCCTCGTCGGTCACAGCATGGGCGCCTCGCTCACCTTGTCGTACCTCCCCAGCTGGAGCGGTGAGCTCGCCGGCGTGGTGCTGTCCGGCCCGCCCTCGCTGTCCCTCGACGAGGACGTGGCGGGCATGGTCCGTCAGCTCGGTGAGGCTGATCCCGACGCACCGTCCCCCGTGTTCGCACAGGTCTTCGCCCACTTCAACGAGCCCTTCGCCGCCGTGGCGGAGCCGGGCGCGCCGGTGACCGGGTTCGAGTGGCTGTCCCGTGACGGCGACGAGGTGCAGCGCTACGTCGACGATCCCCTGTGCGGCGACGGTGCGCCGGCGAGCAACGGGTTCGCGGCCGACATGCTCGTCGACGGTGCGGCGATGGCATCGCCCGAGCAGCTCGCCCGCATCCGCCCCGATCTGCCCGTCCTGCTGCTCGCCGGGGACCGGGATCCGGCGGCCGGCGGTGGTGACGGCGTGCGGACCCTGGCCGAGGGCCTGCAGGCGCTGGGGTTGGAGCGGGTGGAGACCATCCTCTATGCGGAGGGCCGTCACGAGATGCTCAACGAGACCAACCGCGACCAGGTCCACGCCGACCTGCTCGCCTGGCTGGATCGCACCATCGGGTCCTGAGCCGTCCGGCGTCCGCCGGTGGAGGGCATCGCCACCTGGTTCCGCGTGGTGCTGTCGGATTCCGACAGTTGCTCGCGTCGCCAGGTCGTCGGCGGGCGGCTGCGGGCGTGGTTGCGCGTGGTGCTGTCGGATTCCGACAGTTGCTCGCGGCGCCAGGTCGTCGGCGGGCGGCTGC
>JALOLF010000176.1 GCA_025456085.1 Acidimicrobiales bacterium | reverse complement strand
GAGGTCGAGGTTGGCGCCCGGACCCTGGCGGATGGAGATCTGGTGGTCGTCACGCAGCCTGTCGCGGACCTTTTCGAGGATGCGTTGGGTGGCCTTCTTGGGATCGGCGGCTGCGGGGAACAGCCACTCCCGTTCCGCGGCGCCGTCGACGTCGGGGATCGGTTCCCAACGGCGACCGGAACGCAGGTAGCCGGCGAACACCGCGGCCAGGACGGCCCGTTCGTGGGTGGTGAGGTCCAGGCCCAACTCGGTCGGCTCGTCGGCGAGACCGGCGACGTCGCCGACGGGTCGCACGGTTGGCGGCTCGATGTCACCCGTGGAAACGGCGATGACCGCCGGGATCCCCGTACTGGTCGGAACGAGGATCTCGACGTCGCCGACGAGGGGCACCGGCGGCGCTCCGGGGTGGATCTCCTGTGGCTTGGGTTCCCCCGGCCGCAGGAGCCGTACGACCCGCTTGGCGGATCGGTGGTCGAGCCACCAAACGCTGCCGCGCCCGGAGCGGATGGCGCCGTGGATCCGCGACACGTGCGTGTCGTTCGGGGCGACGCCGATGATCTTGCCGGCGTCGTCGCGTCCGAACACCAGCTCGTCGCCTGGGATCAGCTCCCACCGTCGGCCGCCGATGGTCACCGTCGCGTTCGTCGTCGTGTCTCCTCGTCAGCTCCCGTCGGCGTGCACGCTAGCGGGATCGACGACGGCCCCGGAGAGGCAGAACCGCAGGTGTGTGTGCCCGACGCCGAGCTCGGCGCCGTCGTCGAGCCGGCGAGCCAGACCAGCGGGCACGCGTCGACCGTCGAGCCAGGTGCCGTTGGTGGAGCTCAGATCGATGACCGCCCACCCGCCTGACGGGTCGATCTCGAAGCGGCAGTGCCGCCCGGAGACGGCGCTGTCGGCGATGACGATGTCGCAGTCCTCGCTCCGGCCGAGCGCGTCGCCGTCGGCGACGAGCCAGGCGCCCTGGCCGGCCACCAGTAGAGGTCCTGCAGCCCGCACGGTCTTGTCGTCCGCGGCGACCGGCCGAGCTCCGGTGAGCACGGTGGAGTGCGCATCGGCGGACCGGGCGGTGAATCGGCCCCGCACGATCGGCACACCGGGGGCGCGGGACTCGTCGGCGACGAGCACGATCACGGGTTGGCCGGTCGACTGCCAGCCGTGATCGGCGGTCCCGCGGGCAAGGGTCGAGGTCAGTCCCGACACGAACCAGGCCTCGACGGCGGCGGCCGTGTCGTAGTCGTCGGGATGCAGGGCGATCTCGAAGCGATTCGGCACCGCGACAGTGCCGTCCACGCCGATCATCAGCTGACTGCGCATCCCTTGCCAGGCCGCCTTCTGCAGGCGAGTCGCGTTGGCCGGCGTCGATGGGTACAGGCGCCCCACCACGTCCCGGACCAACTCGCCGACACCAGCCAGACCGTTGCGCCGGGCATACAACCGCGCGCCGACCAGCCCAGCCGTGATCAGGACAACGAAACTCATCACGTTCACCATGCTGCATTCCTCTCTCGTCATGTTCCGCTGCTCAGCGGAGCACGAGCGACGACGATGCGTCACGGGGACCCATCCCCTAACCCCAGAAGTTCATGAGAAGTCGTGAGGGGTTCGGCGGCTCTTGTGGCTGGGGGCCGGGCGGACGGCGCGGCCATTTCGGGTAGCGGGCAGGTCGCGGTGGCGGCTATTTGGGGGTGGGAGGGCGGTCGGGGCGGGTGTGGGGGCGCGTCGAAGGAGCGGGTAGCCGGCTCATGATGTCGTCGGTGGTGTGGTCAGGTGAGCTCGGCGATGCGGCGGTGGGCGGCGACCAGCTCGGGGGTGGCGGGCCAGTGGGCGAGGGGCCGCACGATGAGCTGGCGGCCGCGGGTCACGAGCCGGGCGGGGGCGTGCCACAGCTGCCAGCGGAGCCGTTTGGGGGTGGCGGCGGCGAGCTCGCCGGTGAGGCACAGCCGTTGGAACCAGCGCACCAGGTCGGCGGCGAAGCACACGACGGCGAGCCACGCCTGGTTCGCGTGGAGGTCGCGGAACGGGAACCGTTCCAGGCCGGAGTCCTTGAGGCGGGCGATGTGGTCCTCGACGTGGGCGTGGGCCCGCATGGCCTGGTCGAGCGCGACGGGGCTGCCCGCCTGGTCGGTGTAGAACCCCCAGTACCGGTAGGCCGTCGACGGGAACAGGGTCTGTTGGGCGCCGGGGTGCAGCGGCTCGCGGCGCACGATGAGTCGGGTGCCTTCGGGCCAGCCGGCGAGGGTGGCGAGGTCGGTGAGCTCGGCCACCGCGGCGCCGGGGCGGCGCTGCCCGTCCTGGGTGAGAGCGGGCTGCCAGCGCTGCTCGTCGGCCAGGATGCGGCTGATGGCGGCGTGGATCTCGCCGTGTTTGCGGGCGATGACCAGGAACCCGACGTTGCGGGCCCGGCAGCCGTCCACGAACCCGCGGGTGCACCCGGCGGAGTCGGTGCGCACCACCACCGGCGTGCTCACCTGGCCCGCGTCGTCGCCGACGCGGTGGCCGGCGGCCATGGCCGCGGGCAGCTGGGCGATGGCCTGGTCCAACACCGCCAGGTGATCGGCGATGCAGTTGGCCCCCGCGTTGCCCGGTCGCAGCACCGCGGCGAGCGCTTCGCCGGTGGCGTCGGCGAAGCACAACAAGGGATGGAACCCGAACCCGCCCTTGTAGGTGGGGCCGGTGCCGGCCTTGTTCTCCGAGTGGATCTCGATCAGGGTGGCGTCGATGTCCAACACCACCGCTGCGCCGGCGGCCACGGGGTGGGAACGGCGCCACACCTCGCGCGCACCCCGGCCATGGCCTCCCACAAGCCGGCCACGGTGGCCGGGGTGAGCTGATGGAAGCTGCGCCACACCGTGGTGTCCGACGCCACGTCGTCGAACAGGCCGCCCACAGCGCGCAGGTGCTCGACATCGGCGCAGGTCTCGCCGCCGCCGGCCAGCACCAGCATCTGGTGCACCAGCACCTTGCCCCGATCATGAGCCGGCAACCGTTCACCCCGCCACGCGATCCGCGCCGACAGCGCATGACCGACCCCCAAACGGTCCGCGAAACGCCCCAACGACCACAACCCGGCGTGGCCGGTCACCCCACCGTCGGTGGCCTCGATCCTCGCCCCAAGCGTGCTGGTAGTCTTCACCCGTCAGGTGCCCTCCTCGTGCGTCTTCCGGATGTGTCGCAACACCCAGAAAAGCCCACGATCAGGGCACTTGTCGCGTCTCAGGACTCTCGCGTCATCTCATTCCATGAACGATCAGGGCTAACGGCCGGCGGGCCGCCGGGTAGGCGTTCCAGTTGCCGCCACCCAGATGGGGAAGTGGCTACGCGCGTGTGAGGTTCACGAATATCGCGGTGTAGCTGAATCCGTAGCCTCGGCCGAAGGTTGTCCCGAGGTGTATACCCCAACAGCTGTCCGTCGTGGAGGGCCGAGCCCCAGCCCGCCTGGATGGGCGTCACCGAGAGGACCGTCTCGCCCGCTAGGTCGATCTTGGCAAGAAGCTCGTGGAACTCGCGGGTCTGGCGTGGAACTCGCCCGTGTTCAGCGGCACCGACACGACATACCTCTTTGTCGGTACGGCGGAATGCCGGGCCCACGACAACCGGATGGTGCTGGTTGGATCCCACGACCTGCCGGAAACGTCTCACCCACGACCGCCTGGTGTCCTGTCAGGCTGAAGAAGAGTAGGAAGATAGGAGTTGTCCTGGTGGGACGCAGGCAGCTGGGGCTTCGTCTGCGCGTTCTGCGGGATGGCACGGGCCGGACTGGGTCAGACGTCGAGCAGGATGCCGTTGGCTTCGCGCCATTGGCGCAGGGACGGCAGGTCCATGCCGGTGTAGAAGGCGGCGCGGGCCGCGGCTTCGTCGGGGTCCCGGTCGAAGGACGGCACCAGGATGTCCGTGCCGCACAGGGCGCGGGCGGCGAGTTGGGTGAGCTCGGCGCGCAGCGTGGTGCCGGGCCGGTCGAGCGAGGTGGGCCGGTGGGGGCGGGACAGGAACCAGGCGCCGGCACGCACCCTCCAGCTGGGGGCGTCGAGTGAGCGGTGGGGGTCGCGGTCGTCGACGCCGCGGCCGAGGTTGGTGTCGTCGCGGTACCAGACGGGCAGGAGGTTGTTGCGCCGATTGCCGTCGCGGCCGGCCACCAGCTTGGGGCGCATCCAGTGGCCGGGTTCGAAGGCGGCGTCGGGGAACGCCCGCCGCAGGATGCCGGTGGCGATGGAGGCCGTGTCGCCGCTCACGGAGACCTCGTCGACGACCAGGATCCGTTCGCCGGTGAGGAACGTCGGCGCGTCGAACAGCGCGGCGCCGGTGCGGGCGGCGTCGGCCGGTCGCACCAGGAACAGCTGACGCAGGCCCTGGATGACGTCGTCGGGGAGGCGGTCGATGTCGAACACGCCCACGTCGAGCGGGTCGATGAGCTCGCGCCACTGGAGCCGGTCGATGTTGAGGAACGTGATCCGGGGCCGGGCCGGCGCCGGTGCGACGGGCCGCGGGCGCCCGTGGGCGTCGACGGTGAAGGTCGGGGCGAGCAGGTCCCAGCACGTCGCCAGGAGCCAGCCGACGGGGCGGGCGGACTTGTCGAGGCAGATGACGCGGTCGAAGCCCGAGGCCAGCCGGTGCACGAGCGAATCGGTGAGATGGAGGTAGAGGGTGCGGACGTTGGCCGCGCTGAGCCAGCGGCCGTCGAGGAGTCGG
This sequence comes from Acidimicrobiales bacterium, assembly GCA_025456085.1. GTDB lineage: Bacteria > Actinomycetota > Acidimicrobiia > Acidimicrobiales > Acidimicrobilacustridaceae > JALOLF01. The sequence goes on along the minus strand of JALOLF010000176.1, from coordinate 3,062 downwards.
TGGGGGACGAGCAGCTGCCAGTCGTCGTCGGTGCGGGCCGGGTCGAGGGTGTCGGCGAGGGCGGTGAGGCGGCGCAGCCGGGCCGGGTCGCCGTCGGCGAGGGCGACCACCCGCTCCGTGTGGTCGGTCATGGCGCGGGCGTGCACGGGTAGGCGGTCCCGGCGCCGTCGGGCTGCGGGGGCGTGGCCGAGTGGCGGGTCGCGGCGGTCACGGTTGTTGTGCGGCGTCGAAAGCGAGCCAGGTGGCGGTGCGGATGATGCGGTTGTCGCGCAGGATGTCGAGCGGCAGGGGGAGGTGGATGGGGTCGCGGTCGAACAGGTCGGTGCGGGCTTCGTGAATGGCGAGCAGCCGGGCTCGGTCGTCGTCGTCGAGGAGGTGGACGGGGAGGCGGACGGCGGCTTCGCCGGCCAGTTCGATCGTGCCGGCGAGCTGCAGCAGGGCGCTGCGGGCCTGGCCGCCCGCCGCGCTGTCGGGCTCCGCGGCGAGGTGGGCGAGCAGGTCAAGGGCCAACATGGCGTTGGGGCGGTCGCGGTCGTGGGGGGCGATGCGGCCGAACCGGCCGTCGGGGTCGACGGCGGCGAGCAGCGCGTCGGGGACGGCGAGGCGGTGTGCGGTGCCCAGGATGGTCTCGGGGGCGGTGTTGAGGCTGAGCAGGACGCGGTGGGTGTGGAAGCCGGTGGCGCAGAGCTCGACGAGCTCGTCGCGGGCGGCGCCGTCGCCGCTGGTCAGGGCGAGCTCGATGCGTTCGAGCTCAATGTCGAGCAGGGCCGCGACCTCGGGGCCCCGTTGCAGGCTCTCGAGCTGCTCGTCGAACCACTCGACGAGCACGGGGTCGTGGTGGTCGGTGGCGATGCGTTCGACGGTGCTGTGGGCGTAGTCGTGCATCAGGTCGAGCTCCGCTGGATCCACGGCGGTGGTGGTGAGCTCGTGCACCTGTCGGGCGATCGTGGAGATCGCGTCGGTGTCGGTGATGACGCCGCGGCGCAGCTGGCTCTCGACCTTGTCGATGGCGGCCGCGCCCGCTTCGACGTCGACGATGGCGGGTTCGTCACCCATGTCCGCCCGTCCTCCCGCAACTCAGGGCTTCGTATCCCAGCACAGTCGTGCTGATGGAGACAGAGGATTTCGACCCGATCGACACCCCGTCGGGGAACCCGGCGCCGGGCGTGGTGGAGGGGACGATGACGCCGTCGATATCGAGGAACACCCGCACCGGGCACATGATGGCTCCCTTCTCGCTGTCAGTCGGTGCCGGTCGCGTCAGGGCCGACGGTTCGTAGGGCGGCGGAGCTCGGCGGCGAGCTCGTGGGCGATGTCGGCTTCGCGGCCGTTGCGGACGGCGTCGGCGAAGTCGTCGACGTCGTGGGCGCCGAGCAGCAGGCGTCGGAGGCGGGGCCGGGTGCTGGAGAGCCAGGTGTAGCCCTCGGCGGGGATGGCGCGCTTGATGCGACGGTTGAGCTCGCCGTGGGCGCCGGCGGCGACGATCCCGGCGACCAGGACACGGAACGCGTCACGGTTGTCGGCGCTGCGGGCGGCCCACTCGGCCCGCCACGCCGTCCGCCGGGTGTGCCGGTCGGGATCGTCGAGCACCCAGCGGAGGTGCTGCAGGGCGTGACGGCCGATGGTGTTGTCGGGCAGGAGGCGAGCGAAGTGGTCGTAGCGATCTTCGAAGCTGGCCTCGGCCAGTCGGGGGTCGGCGGCGATGGTGCGCTCGGCCCAGCGCAGCAGCGGGCCGACCTTGTCGGCTTCGCGGCGACGATCCACCAGCTCGTGGATGGCGCGGCGGTCCTGGCCGCCCCCGGCGCTTCGGCGTGCCGGCCGACGGAGCGGAGGCGGGGTCATCGCCGGGCCCGGCGGGCCCGGCTGGCGCGGGCCCGGCGACGGTCGCGGCGGTCGGTGGGTCGTCGGGCCGGTGGCGGCGGCTCGGTGAACGCGACGACCGTGGCGGGCTCGGCGAGGCGGGCCGCGAAGGCGGGGCGGATCCACGCCGGGCGGTGGCCGCCGTTGGCGAAGCTGTTGATCTCCCCGACCCGGTAGCCGGACCGGTGCCGTCGTACGGCGACTTTGTAGCAGCGCCCGTCGGGGTCCCGGACGACCACGACGAACGCCCGTCCGGCGCGCACCTCGGGTTCGAACCCGCGGGTGCAGTTGCGCATCGCCTCGGCGTTGCGGCGCAGCTCGGCGGGCGTGTCGGGGAGCTCGACGATCCAGCCGGGGGCCTCGCGGTAGGGGTGTTGCAGGGCGACGATCTCGGACGGGTAGCGGAACGGCTCGTCGGCCCGGCCGGGGTCGGGGCGGTCCGCCACCTCGTCGTCGTAGCAGCCGTCCTCCCGTTGCGCGTGGCGGTCCACGGCTGCGGGCCGCAGGTCGCGTGCGGGCCGCTGGTCGGCCGGGATGCCCGGGCAGCGGGCGGCCCAGTAGCCGCCGGCGCGGCGGGCGATCGGCGCGTCGGCGGCGGTCAGCGCCGTGTACGGCAGGTGCCACAACGCCGCGTCGGCGATCGGCGGGTCGGCCTCGTCGACGAGGCGGCGGGCCAGCTCGTGGGGGACGACGACCTTGTTGCGGGTGAGGAGCCCGGTGAGGTGGGCGGCGTCCGGGTGGCGGACGAGCACGTCGACGACGTCGGGGGGCAGGCGGCGCGCCGGCCAGTGGTCGGGGGTGCCGAGGATGGCGGCGGCGGTGCCGGGGTCGGTGAGGTCCACCGCGGCGAGCCGTCCGTGCAGCAGCGCCTCCGCAGTGTTGAGTCCGCAGTCCCGCAGCGCCCGCAGGTAGTCGAGGGGGATGGTGGCCAGGAACCGGTCGTGGGCGGCACCGTCGAGGCCGGCGAGGAGTCGTCGGACCCGGGCGGGCTCGTAGTGGGGTCGGCCGGCCCGCAGCGCGAGCTCGAGGGTGGCGACGTCGTAGGGGTGCCGCACCCGAACGCGAAGCCCGTCGGGGCAGGCCGGGTTGGTCAGCACGTGCCGGGGGTGCTCGACCAGGCACCGTGCCACAACGCCGCGTCGGCGATCGGCGGGTCGGCCTCGTCGACGAGGCGGCGGGCCAGCTCGTGGGGGACGACGACC
>JALOLF010000052.1 GCA_025456085.1 Acidimicrobiales bacterium | reverse complement strand
GGAGGGCTCGGTCGACAAGCTGCTGGCCACCCGCACCGAGCAGGACCTGCACCACCTGGCCATGGACCTGGCCGGGGTCGACCCGCTCGTGGGCCGGGCTCCGGCCCGCCTGCGCGAGTACCTGTACTCCCGGGCGCAGTCCATCGCCGGGGGCACCTCGCAGATCCAACGCACCATCGTGGCCGAGCGGGTGCTCGGCCTCCCGCGCGGTCGCTGAGCGCGTCGTCGCCGACCACCGACGAAGATGGGCCCCATGACCACCACCCGCATGAACGAGCTCGGCTTCTACACCCTGGCCGGCGCACCCGACTCGCCCCGGGACCTGATCGACGAGGTGCACCGGGGGGAGGCCCTGGGGCTGGGTTCGGTGTTCATCTCCGAGCGGTTCAACATCAAGGAGGCGTGCACGCTGTCGGGCGCCGTGGGGGCGGTGTCCACCGAGCTCGGCATCGCCACCGCCGCCACCAACCACACCACCCGCCACCCCATCGTGACCGCGGCGTACGCCACCACCATGCACCGGCTCACGGGCGGGCGCTTCGCCCTCGGGTTCGGTCGGGGGATCGGCCCGCTGTTCGACGCCTACGGCATCCCGAAGGTGACGACCGCGCAGCTCGAGGACCTCGCCGGGCTGCTCCGGCGCCTCTTCCACGGCCAGGTCGAGTTCGGCTACGACGGGCCGCTGGGCAGCTACCCGGTGCTGGCGCTCGACACGTCCTTCGACGAGGACATCCCGCTGCTGCTCACGGCGTTCGGGCCCAACACCCTGCGTCTGGCCGGCCGGGCCTTCGACGCGGTGGTGTTGCACACCTTCTTCACCGACGAGACCACGGCTCGTTGCGTCGAGACGGTGCGCCGGGCCGCCGAGGAGGCCGGACGCGACCCGGCCTCGGTGCGCGTCTGGTCGGTGTTCGCCACCGTCGGCGACCACCTGCCCGAGGAGCTGCGGCTGCGCAAGACCGTGGGTCGGATGGCCACCTACCTGCAGGGCTACGGCGACCTGCTGGTCGAGACCAACCGCTGGGACCCCGAGGTGCTGACCCGGTTCCGGGCCGACCCGATGGTGGCGTCGTTCCCCGGCGCCATCGACCAGTCGGCCACGCCCGAGCAACTCGAGCACCTCGCCACGCTGCTCCCGGCCGACTGGCTCGCCCCGGCCGCGACCGGTTCGCCCGACCGGTGCGTCGATGCCGTCCTCGGCCAGTTCGAGCTCGGTGTGGACGGCGTGATCCTGCACGGCGCGACGCCGGCGGAGCTGGCGCCCATCGTGGAGGCCTATGTCCCCCGGCGTCCCGCAGGCCGCTTCGAGCACCTGGCCGCGAACCCCGGTCAGGCGACCGCGACCACCTCGTAGCCGGCGAACCGTCGGACCCAGTCGGGCCCGTCGGTCCCGAGCGCGAACACCGTGGTGGCGAAAGCGTCGCACCAGGTCAGGTGCGGGCCGACGACGGTGACCGCGCGGAGGCCGTCCGCGGGCGTGTCGACCCCGGTTCGGCCGTCCCACAGGTGCCGACCGCGCTCGGCGGTGCCCGACGTCGCCACGGCGCCGTCGACGACGTGCAACACGCCGAGGATCCCACCGGGCGTGGCCGGGTCGGCCAGCGCGACGCGCCACGGCTCGCCGTCGGGTCCGCTGCCGCGGGTCTGGATGTCGCCTCCCACCGACACGTACCAGTGCTCCAGACCGGCCTCGTCCAGGTGGCGGCTCGCCCGCTCGGTGGCCCAACCCTTCACGAACCCGGCCGGGTCGAGCCGGTCGGTGTCCGGGCAGCGCGCCCGGAAGGCGCCACCGCTGACCGACTCCAGCCAGGTGATGGCGTCGAGGACGTCGACGACCTCGGGGGCGCAGTCGAGCAGGTGTCGCTCTCCCCGGTTCACCTGGCTGATCTGACTCGTCGGCCGGAACGTGCTGAAAAGGCCCTCGAGACGCGCCAGCTCGGCGAGCACCGCGTCGATGGCGTGGTGCACCCCGGCGGTGGGCGCCTCGTCGAGCACGTGCACGCTGGCCACGGTGCCCATGACGGGTGCCGTTCGACGGACCGGGGCGCCTCGCGCCCCCTCAACCGTCGAGGATGGACTGCAGGGAGTCACGGTAGGCCTCCGAGGTGTAGGTGGCCCCGCTGACGGCGTCGAAGTCCAGGCCGTCGGCGAGCGCCCGCTGCTCGAGCAGCGGGATGGCACGCTGGCTGATGCTCGACGACCGCGAGTCGCCGTTCGGGTAGCGCAGCGCCTCGAGGTCACAGACCGTGCCGTCGTCGGTGACCGTGGCGGCCACCTGGACGGCTCCCCAGCGGGTCGACACCGAGGAACCGGTCACGGTGGTGCCGGTGCAGGCGGTGGGGGTCGCGGGAACGGTCGTGGATGGAGTGGCGGTCGACGGCGTCGTGGCGCCGGTCGTGGCGCTCGTCGTGGGCGACGTCGTGCCGGCAACGCCGGTGCCGGCACCCGGCACGGGGAGGCTCAGCTCGTCCGAGCCGGTCTCGACGGTGACGGGGCGGTCCAGCAGTTGCAGCAGGCCCACGCTGGCGCCGGTGAGCACGAGTGCCGGGGCGACGCGGCGGGCGAGGGAGGCGGGTTCGGCGGGCATGGGTCACCACCAGGGTCGTTCGCAGTGGATGTGCTCGGTCGGCATGCCGGCGTCGCGCAGGCCACGGTGCGCAGCGTGCAGCAGCGACTCCGGGCCGTAGACCACCGCGGTGCGTCCGGCGAGGTCGGGGACGGCCCGGCGCAGCACCGCCGGGTCGAAGGGGTCGACGCCCAGGGAGACCGTGCGACCGACGAGGGCGTGCACCGCACCGCCGCGCTGTGCGGCGAGCACCCGCAGCTCCTCGAGGTGCACCAGCTCGTCGGCGCTGCGGGCCCGGAGGAGCACGACGGGCCGGGCGGTCGTGGGAAGCCACTCGAGCAGCGCCCGCACCGGGGCGACACCGACGCCACCGGCCACCAGCAGGGCCCGGCCCTCGTCGAAGACCTCCGGCGTGAGGGTGCCGTAGGGTCCCTCCACGACGACGCGCGTGCCCACGGGGAGCCGCGTCAGGGCGCCGCTGGCGTCGCCCCGGTCCTTGACGGTGAACCGCAGCCCCGCGCTCGTGGGGGCGGCGGCCAGCGAATAGGGATGGGCCTGCCACCACAGGCGACGCCGAAGGGGTCGCAGCAGCGCGAACTGGCCGGCGTCGGCTTCGATCCTGGCGAGGTTCGGGCCGCCCAGCGTCAGCGAGACGGTCCCGGGGACGAGGGGGGTCACGTCGGTGACCCGCAGCGGGTGCAGGGCCGCGGCGACGAGCCGACCCCACCGGCCCCACACCAGCGCGCCGAGGACGACCACGTGGGCGGCCACGAACAACGCCCGGGCGACGGTGTCGTCGCGGAGGTCGGTGCCGAGGTACAGCTCGTGGGCGAAGGCCAGGGCCAGTCCCAGGTACGCGGTGAGGTGCACGAAGTACCAGGTCTCGTAGGACAGCCGGCGTCGGATCGAGCGCAGCGACGACACGGTCACCACGGCGACGAGGAGCGCGCCCACCGTGGCGGGGGCCATGTACGGGACGCGCCCGGTCAGGTCCGCCACCGTGCTCAGGACGCCCTGATCCGGGGTCAGCCAGGCGGCGAACCCGGCGCCGACGTGCACGGCCAGGGCCACGGCCATGGTGCCGCCGAGGTAGCGGTGCCACACGAGCAGGTGGTCGAGTCCATAGCGGCGTTCGAGGGTTCGGGCGCGGGCGACGAGCACCAGGCCGAGCAGACCGGCGACCGAGGCCAGGAGGCCGCTGAGACGGGCGATGCTGGTCCACGTCTCGTTCCCGCCGGCCAGGAGCTGGTCGACGCCGCCGTGGCGGGCCCAGGTGGCGGTGGTGAGGAAGGCGGTCGCGGCGAGCACCGCGGCCACGTCACCATCGCGGAGCCTGGCGGGTCGTGGTCGGCGCAGCGGGAGCGGCGCGGCGGGTGCAACGGGGAGGAGGACCGGGTTGTCGGATCGGGTGGCGAGGTCGGTCATGGGGGTGTCTCCGGGGCCGGGCATGGCACGGGCGGCGATCGACCCCGTCGGGGTCGACCGCCGCCCGGTGCTCGAGCAGAGGTCAGCGTCGGTTGCCGAGGGGATCAGTCGCCGTGGTGGCCGCGACCGCCGGGGCCCATGCCCGGGCCGCCAGCCGGCATCTCGCCGTTCACCATGGCGGTGATGCGCTCGGTGATCTCGGCCAGCTTGGCGTCGGCTTCCTCCTGGGTGTGCTCACCGGCGGCGACCTCCTCGTCGAGGTGGGCCTTGGCCTCGGCCACCATGGCGTCGATCACGACCTGCACGTCGACGCCGCGGGCGGCGGCCACCTCCGCGATGGAGCTGCCGTTGGCGAGCTCGGTGCGCAGCTCGTCGCTCGTCATGCCGAGGGACGTCGCCGCGGCGTCCATGCCGGCGCCGCGACCGGGTCCGTTCCCGCCGCCGCGGCCCATGGGTGGGCCGGCCTCGACCAGGGTGTTCACCACGGCGTCGGCCTGGGCCTGGGTGATCGTGCCGTCCTCGACCAGCGGCGCCAGGACCTCCTGGAGGCGGGTGGCGTGATCGGGGCGACCGGACTCGGTCTCGGTGGTGGTGGAGGTGGTGTCGTCCTGTGCGCCGGCGAGGCCGGGCACGGTCAGCGCCACACCGGCGGCGGCGCCGCCCAGGATGCCGGCGGTGAGGCCCAGCACTGCGATCGACTTCTTCATCGGGGTCCCTTTCGTGGTGGGGTGTCCTCGGGGGTCTGGGATCATCATCGTCGACCTCGGTTAGACGGGAGCCGGGGAAAGGTGAGAACCAGGTTGGAGTCGGGCCTCGCCGACCGTGAAGCCGACGACGGCGCCGCCCCCCGGTCGGTTCTCGGCGAAGGCCGTGCCGCCGTGGTCCTCGGCGGTCTGGCGCACGATGGCCAGGCCCAGACCGGAGCCGGGTCGGCTGCGCGCCGCCACGGCGCGGCGGAAGCGGTCGAAGACGTGGGGGAGCTCGGCGTCGTCGATGCCCGGCCCGCGGTCGCGCACCTCGACCCGCCCGCCGGCGACGACGACCTCGATGGGGGCGTCGCTCTCGTCGAACTTGGTGGCGTTGTCGACGAGGTTGGTGATCGCCCGTTCGAGGGCGCCGGCACGCCCCTCCACGACCGAGCCGTCGGCGTCCACGGTGACGACCCGTCCGGTGCGCCGGCGGGCACGGGCCGCGACCCGTTCGGCCAGCTCGACCAGCTCGACGGGCCGGGTTGCTTCGTCGGTTCGGCGGTCGGTGGCCAACGCGACGAGCTCGTTCACCAGTGCCGTCAGCTCGCGGGCCTCGCTGTCCAGGTCGTCGAGCACGCCGTCGCGGGTCGTGGTGTCGAGGTCGCCGTGCCGGCGCAGCACCGAGATGTTGGTGCGCAGGCTGGTGAGCGGCGTGCGCAGCTCGTGGCCGGCGTCCTGGACCAGGCGCTGCTGGTCCTCCTTGGAGCGTGCCAGCGCGCCGAGCATGTCGTTGAAGCTGGTGGCCAGGCGGCCGGCCTCGTCGCGGCCCTCCACCGGCACCGTCGTGTCGAGGCGTCCGGTGCGGCTGACCTCCTCGGCGGTGCGGGTGACGCGTTCCAGCCGGCGCGTCACCTGCCAGGCGATGAGCCAGCCCAGCGCCGCGGCGGCGACGATCGTGCACAGCGCGGCGACGGCGATGCGGTTGCGCGTCGAGGCCAGCAGCCGCTCGGTCTCCTCGAGGCTGCGTGCGGCCTGCACGGCACCGGCGTCGGGTCCGAGCGAGGTGGTGACCAGGCGGTGCGGCTCGCCGTCGATGTCGACGGTGCGCCACACCTGGACCCCGGCCTCGCCTGCGGTGGCGAGGGCGAGATCGACGTCGTCGACGGGGAGCTCGGTCGACGACGACGCCAGCACGATCCCCGCGGGTGACACGACCTGCACGACGACCAGGTCGAGCTGTTCGAGCGCCCCCAGCGGTGGCTCGCGGCGGCCCCGGCGTCCCTCCAGCTCCCCGACCCCGCGGGGGGAGCGGGTCACCCGCGTCGCGAGCTCCTCGGAGGTGTCCTCCAACGACCGGTCGATCTCGGCGTGCAACTGGTCGGCGGTGGCGCGGTAGCTGATGGCCCCGACGGCGAGCGTGGCGAGAGCGGCGAGGAAGGCGAGGGCCAGCGCCAGCTTGGTGCGCAGGCTCATGGCACCCGCAGCGTGTAGCCCACGCCGCGCACGGTGTGGATCAGCTTCGGTTCGCCGTCCAGCTCCACCTTGCGGCGCAGGTAGCTGATGTAGACGGCGAGGTTCTTGGACTCGGGGCCGAAGTCGTAGCCCCAGATGCGGTCGTAGATGGTGGTGTGGTCGAGCACGATGCCGGCGTTGGCCAGCAGCAGCTCCAGCAGGTCGAACTCGGTCTTGGACAGCTCGATCTCGCGCCGCCCCCGCCACACCCGGCGCGCCTGGGGATCGAGGCGCAGGTCCGCCACCTGCAGCACGGCCGGGGTCGACGTGTCGTCGGGGTCGTGCAGGTGCGCCCGGCGCAGCAGCGCCCGGAGGCGGGCCAGGAGCTCGTCGAGGTCGAAGGGCTTGGGCAGGTAGTCGTCGGCGCCGGCGTCGAGGCCGGCCACCCGGTCCGAGGTCTCGGTGCGGGCCGTGAGCAGGAGGATGGGCGTGGTGTCGCGCTCGGCCCGCAGCACACGGCACACGGTGAGCCCGTCGATGGAGGGCATCATCAGGTCGAGGACCAGCACGTCGACGGGGGCGGTGCGGATCTCCTCGAGGGCGCGGGCGCCGTCGGCCACCGCCACCACCTCGTAGCCTTCGAGCGACAGGGCGCGCGCCAGCGAGTCGCGGATGGCGCGGTCGTCGTCGGCCACGAGCACACGGGCGGTCATGGGACCATCGTCGCGCCGCTCGGTGAGAGCCGGGTAAGAAGCGCCTCAGGCGTCGGCGTGGCAGTGCTTGAACTTGCGGCCGCTGCCGCAGGGGCAGGGCTCGTTGCGGCCCACGCCGCGGAACCGGGCGGCGTCGCGTTCGGCGAGGACCGCCATGACATCGGGTGCCTCGCGGCCCTGGCGCAGCAGGTCGGCCATGAGCCGCATCGGTTCGTCGACGTGGTGGAAGAAGTGCTTGTAGCCCGCGCACAGGTAGTTGAGCCCCGCTTCGCCGTCGGGCGTCGTCGTGAAGCGGTTCTTGGGGCACTCGCCGTTGCAGGCGAAGCGCACGTCACAGCTCCGGCAGTACGCCGGCAACGTGTCACGCTTGGCCAGGCCGAACGCGACCTGCTGCGGGGAGGACACGAGCTCCACGAGATGGGTGTCGCGGATGTTGCCCAGGCGGTGCTCGGGCTCCACGAAGTGGTCGCAGGAGTACAGGTCGCCGTTGTGCTCGAGGGCCAGCGCCACCCCGCAGGTCTCCTGGTAGATGCACATGGCGGGGTTCACGCCCAGCCACGAGGCCAGTGCGGCGTCGAAGTGCTGCACGAACACCTCGCCCACGTCGTGGCGCACCCACTCGTCGAAGATCTCGGCCAGGAAGCGGCCCCAGGCCAGGGACCCGACGCTGCGCTCGGTGACCAGCGACCCCCGGTTGGTGTAGAGCGGCCGGCCCTTGCGGCTGCCGCTCCAGCCCAGGTTGGCGACCTGGAGGGTGTCCGGTGTGGCCCGCTCCACGATGGGGATGAACTGCAGGAAGCGCATGCCCAGGTCGTCGCGGAAGAAGCGGTACACCTCGACGGCGTGGTCCTGGTTGGCGGCGTGCACCGTGCACAGGATGTTGACGTCCACCTCGTGGCGCTGCAGCGTGGCGAGCGCCTCCATGACGCGATCGAAGGTGCCCCGGCCCTTCTTGTCCACCCGATAGGCGTCGTGCAGCGCACGGGGCCCGTCCACCGACAGGCCCACCAGGAAGTGGTGCTCGGCCAGGAAGGCGCACCACTCGTCGTCGAGCAGGGTGCCGTTGGTCTGGATCGTGTACTGCACCCGCTGACCGGGGCGCAGGAGCTGCTCGGTCAGCTCCACGGAGCGCCGGAAGAAGGGCAGGCCCAGCAGGGTCGGCTCACCGCCCTGCCAGGCCACCGTGACCTCGGGTCCGCGGTGCGCCTCGACGAGCTGGCGCAGATAGGTGGCCAGCAGGTCCTCGGCCATCCGGAACCGGTCGCCGGGGTACAGCAGCTCCTTGGACAGGAAGAAGCAGTAGGTGCAGTCGAGGTTGCAGATGGCGCCGCTGGGCTTGGCCAGCACGTGGAACGCGGCCGGCGCGTCCGACGGCCACAGGGCGGGCAGCGCCGGGCCACCGTCGGCGAGCGGCGTGGACGTCATGAGCCCGCTGGATCCGGGCCGGCCGCGGCCTGCATCTCGGCGAGGAGCTGCTCGAACGGCGGTAGGCCGGGGATCTGCCCGGGAGGCTCGGGGTCGAGGCCTTCGGCGATGCGCTCCCACCGCCGCACGGCGAGCTCGAGGAAGTCGGCGTGGGGGAAGACCCAGAACCGGTTCCCGGTCACCGCGTCGGCCACCCGGTCGGCCACGGCCGCAGGGGTCATGCCCTCGTCGATGGCCCGCCGGACGTGCCCGGCCATGACGCCCGCGCCGCCCGTGGCGCCGGGTGCCGCGCCCAGCTCGTCGGGCCAGTTGCGCTCGGCGTCCATGAGCTGGGTGCGCACCCACCCGGGGCACAGGACGCTGACGCCGACGGGGAGCTGCGCGGCCCGCAACATGGTGTAGAGGCCCTCGGAGACGGCCACCACAGCGTGCTTGGAGGCGTCGTAGGCGGGGGTGAAGCCGGGGAACACACCGGCCATGGAGGCCGTGTTCACGATGTGGCCACCACCGCCCAGCACCAGGTAGGGCAGGAACGCCCGCACGCCGTGCACGACACCCCAGAAGTTGACGCCCATGACCCACTCCCAGGCCGACAGCGGCCCGAGCCAGGGGTCGGCCGTGGCGGCGACGCCGGCGTTGTTGCACACGAGGTGCACGCCACCGAAGCGGTCCCACGCCGCCCGGGCCAGTTCCTCCACCTGTGCCGCCTCGCTCACGTCGGTGCGCACGGCCAGCGTCTCCACGCCGTGGGTCCCGGCCAGGCGCCGGGCCTGTTCGGCCGCCTTGTCCTCCTCGATGTCGGACAGCACCACCGCCATCCCGGCAACGGCGAGGCGCTCGGCCAGCGCCAGGCCGATGCCGCTGGCCGCCCCGGTCACGACCGCGACCTTTCCCCGTTCGAGCTCCATGTCCCCCTCCTCAGTCGGTTTCCCCGGACGCCACCTGCATCTTCGCCCACACCGCAGCGACATCGGCCCGCTCGGTGGGCTCGGCGCCGATGGAGACCCGCACCATCCAGCGACCGTCGAGCTGCGAGGCGGTCAGCAGGGCCTCGCCCGAGGCGTTGACCGACTCCACCCAGGCCAGGGTGTGCGCGTCGAGTTCGTCACCCGACAGGCCGGGGGGCTCGTGGCGCACGCACACCGTCTGGAGGGGGACGGGTGCCAGCACCCGCCACCCGGGGGTGGCGGCGACCTGCTCGGCCAGCCAGCGGGCGTTGTCGAGGTCGCGGCGTAGCCGCGCCCGGATGGCGTCGATGCCGTCGAGTCGCAGGTGGAACCACAGCTTCAGGGCCCGGAACCGACGACCCAGCGGGATGCCCCAGTCGCGGTACTGGGTCACCGTGCCGTCGACCGACGAGCGCAGGTAGCTGGGGTTGGTCGACATCACCCGTACCAGGTGCTCGACGTCGCGCACGTAGTAGAGCGAGCAGTCGAGCACCGTGCCCATCCACTTGTGCGGGTTCCAGGTCACCGAGTCCGCGCCCTCGACGCCGTTCCACAGGTGCCGGTGCTCGGGCAGCAGCATGGCCGAGCCGGCCAGGGCGGCGTCGACGTGCACCCAGGCGCCGTGTCGCTCGGCGACCCCCACGATGTCGGCCACCGGGTCGACGGCGGTGGTGCCGGTCGTGCCCACGGCGGCCACGACGGCCGCCGGCCTGCGCCCATCGGCGAGGTCGGCGGCCATGGCGTCGGCCAGGGCGTCCGGGCGCATGGCCCGGGTCCACGGGTCGGTGGCGACCAGGCGCAGGTGTCGACGTCCGTAGCCGGCCAACAACGCCGCCTTGGTCACCGAGGAGTGGGCGTGCTCGGTGCTGTACACCACGAGCGGCTGCTGCTCGTCCACGAGGCCGCCGCGGGCCTGACCGTGGTCGGTGGCGCGCTCGCGGGCGCACAGCAGCGCCACCAGGCAGGCCGTGGAGGCGGTGTCGTGGATGGTGCCCGACCAGGCGTCGGAGAGCCCGACGAGCTGGCGCATCCAGTCGCAGGTGACCTCCTCCACCTCGGTCAGCGCGGGGCAGGACTCCCACGAGATGCCGAGCGTCCCGAGGCCCGACGACGTGAGATCACCCAGCACCGAGGCCAGCGAGGCGTTCGAGGGGAACCAGGCCATGTTGCAGGGATGCTGCAGCTGGGTGATACCGGGCACGACGATCCGGTCCAGGTCACGCAGCAGCGTCTCGAGCGGTTCGGGTGTCTCGGGCGGCGCGGTGGGCAGGGCACAGCGGACATCGCCGGGGGCGACCCGGGCCCGCACCGGTCGGTCGGCGACGGCGACGCGCTGGTCGGCCAGCCAGTCGATCAGGGCGTGACCGGCGGCGCGGAACTCCTCGGGGTCCATCCCGGGCCCGTCAGCCCGTGTAGCGGGGCGTGGCCGTCGCCGCCGTGGCCCTGGCGGTCGTCGGGGAGGTCGGCGTCGCGGTCGTCGGCGTCGTGGGTGTCGTCGGCGGCGGCGGGATCGTGCAGCCCGCTCCCATGCGCAGCACGTAGCTGGTGCCATCATCGGTGATCTGGGGAACCCGCTCGGCACCGAGCCAGAGGTTGTCGTCGGGGCCGGGGGTCGCCACGCTCGGGCCGGTGTCGTCCGGCAGGGACGACGTCCAGTCGGTGAACGCGCCGTCGGTGCCCACCTGCCAGATGCCGGGGGCGGACTGGTAGCCGATCTGGGTCACCCACAGGCTGCCGCACGCACTGGCGATGCTCTCCGGGAAGTCCAGTCCGGCGGTGGTGTACTGGGTGACCTGTCCCGCGGGCGTCACCCTCACCACGGCCGGCGCGCTGTACGCGAGCAGCCACAGGTTGCCGTCGGGGCCGACGGTGACGGGCCCGAGGCTGGGGCCGGTGTCGAAGCCGGGGGTGACGCCCGAGACGGCCACGTCGGTGAAGGTGCCGTCGGTGCCGAGCTTCACGACCCGCCCGGTGCCGCTGTCGGTGAACCAGAGGTTCCCGTCGGGTCCGGCGACGATGCCGCGCGGCTCGGCGTCGTCGTAGGGGGGCGTGAACTCGGTGACGACGCCGGCAGGCGTGATGCGTCCGACGCGGCCGTTGTCGCCGTTGAAGGGCTTGGTGAACCACAGGTTCCCGTCGGGTCCGGCGGTGATGGTCTGGACGTTGCCGTCCGTGAAGCCCGGCGTGACCCCGAACACCGCCATCTCGGTGACGGTGCCGGTCGGGGTGATGCGTCCGATGCGCCCGGGCGGGTTGAACTCGGCGAACCACAGGTTGCCGTCGGGCCCTGTCGTGATGCTGGACAGGCTGTCACCGTCGATGCCGGCCGAGAAGTCGGTGAAGCTGCCGTCGGCGTTGCGGCGCAGCACCGAGTCGTAGTCGGTGAGCCACAGGAGGCCGTCGGGCCCCTCGGTGATGCTGTAGACGGTCTGGTCGACCTCGAAGCCCGGCGTGGTGCCCTCGGTGGCGACGACGGTGATCTCTCCCAGGGGGTCGACGGCCCCCGCCGGCGGAACGAGGGTACTGCCGAGCAGCAGAGCGGCCGTAAGTGCGGCGGCGAGGGAGGTGGTGGCGAGACGGCGGACTGACGCAGTCATGGCGGGCTCCTCGGTTCGGGACGCGAACGGTCCGATCCGGTGCGAGACGTTAGCGCTGCGCACCCCGACGCCCCGCCTTCGTGGCGCCGAGCGGGACGGCGCCTAGCATGCAGCCGTCCAGCCCAGCCGAGGAAGGGGAGCGGGCCGATGTCCGATGAACTGGCGGTCAAGGCGGTGAAGCAGGTCATCCGCTCGGTGGAGGACCTGAACCGGGCGTGGGACGGCGAGACCCTCGACGCCACGCTGCGCGGCCTGCTCGAGAACATCTACCGAGACATCGAAGAGGCGCTGCAGTACATGCCCGGCTACCCGGGCACCACCGAAGAGGCCTGATCCCCGGTGCGGGCGATCGTCCTGGTCAAGCAGGTGCCGGACCTCCGGGCCGCACCGGTCGGGGTGCTGCCCGACGGCACGATCGCCCGGGAGGCCGCTGCGGCCATCACCAACCCGGCGGACCTGCACGCCCTGGAGGCGGCGTTGCAGCTCGCCGACGAGGTCGTCGCCCTCACCATGGGCCCGCCCCGGGCCGAGGACGTGCTGCGCGACGCCATCTCCCGGGGCGCGACCGGTGGCGCGCTGCTGTGCGACCGGGCGCTGGCCGGGTCCGACACCTGGGCCACGGCCAACGCCCTGGCGGCCGCCATCGACCACCTGGGGGGCGCGGACCTGGTGGTGAGCGGCCTGACCGCCCTCGACGGCGAGACGGGCCAGGTGGGGCCGCAGGTCGCCTGCCGACTGGGCCTGCCCCAGGCCACGGCGGTGGAGGCCATCGAACGCGACGGGGATGCGCTGGTGGCCCGGCGGATCGTGGAGGGCGGCTACGAGCGGCTCCGCCTGCCGCTGCCGGCGCTGGTGACCGTGGCCGAGACCGGCTACACGCCGCGCTATCCGACGTTGCCCGGCCGCCGTCGGGCGGCCCAGGCCGAGCTGGTGCACCTCACGGCGGCCGAGCTGGGTCTCACCGGCGACCGGGTGGGATTGGAGGCGTCGCCCACCAAGGTGGCGCACATGGCCCCCGCACCCCTGCCCGACCGTGGCTGCCGCCTGGTGGGGGAGGACTTCACCCTCGACGACCTCGTGGCCGAGCTCGTCGAGTTGGGTGCGCTGACCGCAGCCGACCGGCCCGCTGCCGGCGACGGTACCTCCCCGACGGCCGCCGATCCCGAGCCCGGCGAGCCCGAGACCGACTGCCCCGCGGTGTGGGTGGTGTGCGAGACCGACGAGGACGAGCTGTCCCACGTGTCGGCAGAGCTGCTCACCAAGGCCCGTGAGCTGGCGCCGGGGCTGGGCGGTGGCGTCGGCGCCTTCGTCGCCCACGCCGCTCCCGATCGGGCGGTCGCCGACGCCGCCCGGTTCGGCGCCGACGTCGTGTACCGGGCTGCGCACCCCGAGCTGGCCCCCTATCGCTGCCAGCCCCACGCCCGGGTCTTGCACGACGCCGTACGAGCCCACGGTCCGGCGGCGCTGCTGTTCGGCGCCACCACCACCGGGCGCGACCTGGCGCCACGGGTGGCCTCGCTGCTCGACGCCGGCCTCGCCGCCGACTGCACCGACCTCGACGTGGGCCCCTGGGACCGACGCCACGTGCACTACGAGGCCCTGCTCCACCAGATCCGACCCGCCATGGCCGGCGGGGTGCTCGCCACGTGCGTGGCGCCGGTGGTGCGACCCCAGATGGCGACCGTGCGACCGGGGGTCTTCGTACCCCGGCCGAGCCCCCGTCGCGCCGCGGTGGTCGACCTGCCCGTGACGCTGGCCGACGAGGATCTGGCCGTGCGCGTCCTCGACCGCCAGATCCGCCGCGGCGACGTGCGCCTCGCCGACGCCGAGGTCATCGTGGCCGGCGGCGCAGGCTGCGACGCGCAGAGCTGGCACCTCGTCGAGGAGCTGGCGGGCGCCATCGGCGGCAGCGTGGCGGCCACCCGGGCGGCGGTGGAGGCCGGGCTGGCGCCGCGCTCGCTACAGGTCGGCCAGACCGGCGCCACGGTGCATCCCCGGCTCTACGTGGCCTGCGGGGTGTCCGGAGCCCTGCAGCACGTCGTGGGCATGCGCGCCGCTCGCACCATCGTGGCCGTGAACCGCGACCCCGACGCGTTCATGTTCCGCACCGCCAACTTCGGCATCGTGGGCGAGGTCACCGAGGTGCTGCCTGCGCTGAGCGACGCGCTGCGCCGCGCCGCCACCTCCGGCTCGACCACCGGGTCGGTCAGCCGGTGACGGCGCACGGAGCACCGCTCGACCCCGAGGTGGTGGCGTACCTCGACGCCATCGCCGAGCCCCGGCGCACGACGGTCGTGGCCGTGCACGACGCCATCCGCGCCGCCCTGCCGGAGCTGCCCGTGCGCCTGTGGGGCAGGATCATCGGCTACGGCGCCTACCACTACCGCTACGCGACCGGTCGTGAGGGCGACTGGTTCCCGGTGGGCCTGGCCAACAACAAGGCGTACGTGAGCCTGTACGTGGTCGGCGTGGAGGACGGCCGCTACCTGGCGGAGGCGAACCAGGAGCGGCTGGGGAAGGTCTCGGTGGGCAGGAGCTGCATCCGCTTCAAGCGGCTGGAGGACCTCGACCTGGACGTGGCCGTCGAGCTGAGTCGCCGGTCGGTGCAGCTGCTGGGTGACGGCGGCGGGCCGCCCGGCTGAGGCAGGATCAGCCTGCGGTCGCCGCCCGCACCGCGGGGAGCACCTCGGTCAGGTAGATCTCCAGGGCCTCGTCGTCCCACGGTGCCCGTAGCGACACGTTGATGTCGTCGGCACCGGCGGCCCGGTACGCCAGCACCTGCTCGACGGCGTCGTCGGGCGTACCGAGCAGCGAGCCGCGGGTGATGAGCTCGAACAGCTCTCCCCACTGCGCCTGGAGCGCGTCGCGCTGCGCCGCAGCGGCCGTCGCGGTGGCGGCGAGGTTGAACGACAGGTTGACGCCCCGTCGCAGCGTCGCCGGGTCCCGCCCGAGCGCGGCGCAGTGGTCGTCGAGCTGTGCGTTCAGCCGTGCGAAGGTCCGGGGCGACACGTAGGTGGCGTTCCAGCCATCGGCCTCCCGCGCCACGAGCGGCAGGGTCCTGCGCTCGCCGACACCGGCCAACCAGATCGGCAGACGCTCCTGCACCGGTCGGGGCAGGCACGAGGCGTCGTGCACCTCGAAGTGCCGGCCCTCGAACGACGTGCGGTCCCGGGTGAGCAGGCCCCGGATGATGCGGGTGGCCTCGTCCAGCATGTCGATGCGCACCCCGGCCGAGGGGAAGTCGTAGCCGAAGGCCCGGGCCTCCTCCTCGTGCCAGCCCGCACCGAG
The DNA here is from genome assembly GCA_025456085.1 of Acidimicrobiales bacterium. Lineage (GTDB taxonomy): Bacteria > Actinomycetota > Acidimicrobiia > Acidimicrobiales > Acidimicrobilacustridaceae > JALOLF01. The sequence goes on along the minus strand of JALOLF010000052.1, from coordinate 8,646 downwards.
ACCCAGCTCGAAGCGGCCGCCGCTCAGGTGGTCGAGGGTCGTGGCGGCCCGGGCGATGACCGCCGGCGTGCGGTAGCCCACGTACAGGACGAGCACGCCGATGCGGGTCCGCTCGGTGGCGCAGGCCAGCGCAGCCAGGGTCGTGAGGGTCTCGAAGTGGGGCAGCGTGCCGCCCGCCGGCGGTGCCTCGTAGAAGTGGTCCCAGGCGGAGATCCAGTCGACCTGCTGGTCGAGGCGGCGCCACAGCGCCTGCAGCTCGGCCATGGCGAGGTTCTGTTGCCCGACGTGCACACCGAGCCGGAGATCGGTCGGCACCGGCTCAGCCCCGGGCCGCGACCACGTCGGCGTAGATGTCCAGGATCTGGTGGGCGATGGCCGTCCAGCTGAAGTGCTCGATCACCCGCTGTCGTCCTGCTGCGCCCATGGCGGCCCGGCGGACCGGGTCGTCGAGCAGGCCCTGGATGGCGGCGGCCAGGTCCGCGGCGTAGCCCGCGGGGTCCGCCGGTGCGGAGTCGGTGGCGCTGCGTGGCTCGAAGGGCACCAGCACGCCGGTGGTGCCGTCGTCGACCACCTCGGGGATGCCCCCCACGGCGCTGGCCACCACGGCGGTCTCGCAGGCCATCGCCTCCAGGTTGACCAGCCCGAGCGGTTCGTAGATCGAGGGGCAGCAGAACACCTCGCTGTGGGTCAGGAGCTGGATGACCTCCCAACGGTCGAGCATCTCCTCGATCCACACCAGGTTGCCGCGCTCGGCACGCACCTGCTCGACCTGGCGGGCGAGCTCCTGGGCCATCTCCGGGGTGTCGGGTGAGCCGGCCCGCAGCACGATCTGCACCGATGGGTCGAGGTGCAGCGCGGCGTCGAGGAGATGGCTGATGCCCTTCTGGCGGGTGACCCGACCCACGAAGATCACCGTGGGCGCGTCGGGATCCACCCCGTGGCGCTCGAGTGCCGTGGTGGCACGGTCGGGGTGCCACTCCACGGGGTCGATGCCGTTGTGGACGACCTTCACCCGCTCGGGGGCGATGGCCGGATAGCAGCGCAGGATGTCGTCGCGCACCGCGCCCGACACGGCCACCACGGCGTCGGCCGCTTCGAGCGACGTGCGCTCGCAGAACATGGACAGCTCGTAGCCGCCGCCGAGCTGCTCGGCCTTCCAGGGGCGCATGGGCTCGAGGCTGTGCACCGTGGCGACGTGGGGCACGCCGTAGAGCAGCTTGCCCAGGTGTCCGGCGAAGTTGGCGTACCAGGTGTGGGAGTGCGAGACGTCCGCCGTCTGCAGGTCGGCGGCGATGGCCAGGTCGACGGACACGGTGCGCAGCGCCGCCAGGTGCGGCGCCGGGCCCGCGAGCCGGTCCCACGGCTGATAGGCGTAGACCGATGGCGCGGCCCCCAGGTCGGGGCGGGCCGCACCGAAGCAGTGCACGTCGACCGTGGTCAGGTGGGCGAGCTCACGGGCCAGGTACTCGACGTGGACCCCGGCGCCGCCGTACACCTCGGGCGGGTACTCCCGGCTGAGCAGAGCGACTCTCACGGCGGACCTCCCGCGTCAAGACGTGCCGACGCGTCGGACCCTAGTGCGTGCCCTCCGCCGCCCGGGAATAGGGTGGAGGCGATGACCGGCGAGCCCCTGGCCGAGCCCGTCCTCGAGGCCCGTGACCTCGTGAAGACCTACCGCGAGGTCGGTGGCGGGGAGCGGCCCGCGCTGCGGGGCGCGTCGCTGGCCGTGCGCCCCGGTGAGTGGCTGGCGATCATGGGACCCAGCGGCTGCGGCAAGTCCACGCTGCTGCACCTGCTGGGCGGTCTCGACGGCCCGGACGAGGGCCGCGTGCTGCTGGGAGGCGAGGACCTCGCCGCCCGCAGTCCGGCCGAGCGGGCCGTGCTGCGGCGTGAGCGGGTCGGCTACGTGTTCCAGCACTACAACCTGCTGGCCCACCTCGACGTGAGCGCCAACGTGGAGCTGCCCCAGCGCCTCGTCGGCGTCTCGCGGCGTGACGCCCGGGAGCGGGCACGGGCGCTGCTCGACTCGCTCGGGTTGGGCGAGGTGGCCCGGGCCCTTCCCGGCACCCTGTCCGGCGGGCAGCAGCAGCGCGTCGCCGTGGCCCGCGCGCTGGTGAACACGCCCCAGGTGCTGTTCGCCGACGAGCCCACGGGCGCGCTCGACAGCGAGGCGGCCGGGGTCGTGCTGGAGCTGTTGCGCGAGCGCCACCGCGACGGGCAGACGATCGTGATGGTCACCCACGACCCGCACGTCGCGGCGGCGGCGGACCGGGTGGTGCTGCTGCGTGACGGCCGGGTGGTCGGGGAGCGCTCCCTGGGCGAGGCGCCCGATCCGTCGGCGGTCGTCCGGGACCTCCTGCTGGCCGAGGCCTGACCGTGCGCGGCGTGCTGGTGCTGGCGGCGGTGGGCCTGCGGGGCCGACGCCGGGGCGGTCTGGTGGCGACGCTGTTCGTGCTGACGCTGGCCGCCCTGGGCATCGCCGTGGGCACCTCCACCGCGGACCAGGGGGCGCGCGCCGTCGATGCCACGGCAGCCGAGGTCGAGGTGGCCCACCTGCTGCTCGACGGGGAGCGCGCCGCGCTGGCGCGCGTCGCCGACGATCCCGCCTTCGTGGCCACCGCCGGGCCCCTCGACGTCGTGCACGGCTCGGAGCTCGTCCTCGGGGAGGACACCGCAGAGGTGCGCCTCACCGCGCTCGACGACCCGGACCTCGCCATCAACCGGCCGCTGGCGCGATCCGGGCGGTGGGCCAGCGGACCCGACGAGGTGGTCCTCGACGACGCGCTGGCCGTCGACGAGGGCCTCGCGGTGGGCGACGTGGTCACGATCCGCCGTGGGAGCGGCGAGGCGGACTTCACCGTCGTGGGCACGGCGCTCGACCTGAACGACTGCTTCTGGCCGCAGTGCGATCCCGGCCGGCTCTACGTCACATCCGACGGGCTCGGGCGCTTCGGTGCCGATGCCGCCAGCGCGGTGCTCTACGTCCGCCTCGCCGATCCGGCCGACGCCGACGCGGTGGGGCGACGGCTGGTGCAGGAGGAGCCTGCGCTCGGGACCCAGAGCTGGCTCGACACCCGCGACGACATCCTGGCCGTGGACGAGATCTTCGGGGCCTTCATCACCGTGTTCGGGCTCTTCGTGCTGGTGGCGGCCGCCGTCGTCGTGGCGGGCTCGAACGCGGTGCGCATGGTGGCGCGCCGACGCGAGATCGGGCTGCTCGGGGCGGTGGGGTGCACCCCGTCGCAGATCACGCTGGCCCTCCTCGGTGAGAACCTGGCTCTCGGTCTGGCGGCCGCCGTGGTCGGTTGGGTGCTGGCGTCGTTGTTGGCGCCGGCGCTGGAGGTGGGTAGCGCCGAGGTGCTGGGGTCGTCGGGGGCGGCGTTCCCGGTGCCCGGCCTGGTGATCACCGTCGTGGTCATCGAGACGATCCTGGCCCTCACCACCATCGTGTCGGCCTGGCGGGCGGGTCGGGTGCCGGTGGTCGAGGTGCTGCGCGACACGCCGCCACCGGTGGCGCGCGTCGCCGGTGGCGGCGGCCTGCCGGCCCGGCTGTCGCTGCTCGGGGTGCGCGAGGCGTTGGCCCGTCCTGCCCGGAGCGCGCTGGCCGGGTTGGCGGTGCTGGTCGCGGTGGTCGCCGTCGTGGTGGCCGTCGGCTTCCTGCAGACCGTCGACGCGGTGGTTGCCGACCCGGCCCGGGCCGGTGAGCCCTGGGACGTGTCGGTGGTCCGGGGGGAGCGCGACACGCAGGAGCTGGAGCAGACGCTGGGTGAGGTCCCCGGCGTGGCGTCGCTGTGGGGGCAGACCGACCGGGACGCCACCATCGGCGACGTGGCCGTGCTCGCCCAGGCGCTGAGCGGCGACCCGGCGGCACCCGACCACGTCCTCGGTGCGGGACGTCACGTCGAACGTCCGGGCGAGGCCCTGGTGGGCTACGGGCTGGTGCAGGACTTCGACCTCGAGGTCGGCAGTCGGCTCACCTTCGAGACCAGCGGCGCGCCCGTCGAGGTCGAGGTGGTGGGCTGGTACCGCACGACGGAGGACACGGGCCGGGTGCTGCTGTTCCGGCTCGAGGACCTCCAGGCCGTCGAGCCCGACGCCGAGCCCAGCGTGTTCCGGCTGAACGCCGTGCCGGGAACGACGCCCGAGGAGCTCGCCTCGGCGGTGAGCGAGCGTCTCGGCACCGAGGCCGGCGTCGTGCCCACCGATGCCGACACCAGCGAGGTCGACCCCTTCAAGGCGGTGCTGTGGCTCATCGCGGCGACGTTGGCCCTCGTCGCCGGTGCCAACCTCGCAGCCACGCTGCTCAGCACGACCCGAGCGGCGGGCCGAGCCATCGGCGTGCAGGAGGCGCTGGGCTTCACCCCGGGCCAGGTCGTGCGGGAGCGGGCCTGGGCGGCGGGCGTGCTGGGAGCGGTGGCGACCCTGCTCGGGCTCCCGATCGGGCTGGTGCTGTTGCAGTGGCTCGGCGACCAGGTGACGATCGCCATCGGCCTCGGGCCCGAGGTGGGCGAGCTGCCCTCGGCGCCGACCCTCGTGGCCATCCTGGTGCTCGCGCCCGCTGCCGCCGCGGCGCTCGGTGCCCTCGCGGCGCGGAGCATGACCCGGCTACCGACGTCGGAGCTCGTGCGCTGGGAGTGATCGCTACGATGCGCGCATGAGCGACAGCGAGCCATCCGCACCTGCACCCGCACCACCGCAGGACCCCGACGAGATCTTCGTCGGGCTGCTGGCCGAGAGCTGGAAGCGCTACGCCGAGATGCTCCGCGCGACACAGACCGACGACCTGCTCATCGGCGCGGTGATCGCCTCCTACGTGAACCAGGGATGGGCGCTCATCGACCTCACCAGCGACGGGGCGACCCACCTCGTGCGCTTCCACTACCACGGTGCTGACACCCGCCTGCTGGTGGCCATCAAGTCGATGTCCGAGAGCCTGACCGCGGCCAAGGTCATCGGCCGCCTCGCCGACGTCACCGTCGGGTACGGGATCCGGGTGCAGAACTTCCAGGCCGTCTGGTCGGCGATCAAGAGCGAGATCAAGTCCTCGATCATCATGAGCGACGAGCCCGGCATCATCACCGTCGACGGCGACATGACCAGCGGGTACGTGTTCGCCCAGGTCGACCTGCTGCTCGACCTGGACACCTACGTCGTCGGCGGCCTGCAGGTGGACTACGCCAAGCTCGGCGCGCACCTGTCCGCCACGGTCAACGCCCTGCACAAGTACCTGTACGGCCGGCTCGGGAACTGAGGGGACCGCCATGCTCAACAAGTTGATGGAGATGTCCCAGAAGCGGGAGATGCGCGAGTCCCGCGACGAGATGGTGGTGGGGGAGCTGGTGTTGGCCTTCGCCCAGCTCGGCATGCCGGCCGTGCGCTTCGCCGCCGGCATGGGCCAGCAGAGCGTGCGCTTCGCCACCCCGGCCGACCCCTTGCTGCACTCGGTGGCGGTCACGCTGGACCGCAAGACCGGCTCGGGCGCCCTGAGCGACTCGCTGGTGGGCTCCAAGGCCGTGATCACGGTCGTGGCCGAGGTGAAGAACTACCTGGCCGACCCCGACGACCTCGTGAACATGTGGCGCACCGACTTCGCCAACATCGCCCGGTTGCCGATGCTCGGCCAGGTCAAGCTCGACCACCAGCTCAACAGCGTGCTGGCCACCAAGAAGCTCATGATCGAGCTGAACGAGTTCACCCGCGACCCGGCGGCCGGTCGCGTCCAGCTCAACCAGCTCATCGCGTCGACGCTCGAGGAGATGCGGGGCCATCTGGCGCCGTACAAGAAGGCGTCGCCGTTCGAGATCGACGGTTAGGCCTCCGCCTCCCGGAAGGCCCGCACGGCGGCGTTGATGGTCGGGAAGGCCCGATAGGGGCCGTCGGGTCCGACCAGCCCGGCCCGCCGGAGGTGCTCGTCGGCCTTGGTGTTGGCCCGGGCCACCCCGACGACCTCGACGCCGAGGTCGGCCAGGTCGGTGGCCAGGTCGGCCAGCGCTTCCAGCGCCGTGGTGTCGACCGAGCCGACGCCCTCGAAGTCGAGCACCACCCACCGCTCCTCGCCCGGGTTCACGTCCATGGCGTGCAGCACCCGCTGGCCGAACCAGCTGGCGTTGGCGAAGAACAGGGGCGCGTCGAAGCGGTACACGAGCAGGCCGGGGAGGGGTCGGGCGGCCGGGAAGTCGCCCACGTCGACCCAGCCGTCGAGCTCGTGCACGGCGCCCAGCACCGCGTCGTGGGGCCGGGCCATGCGTCCCAGCGCCGCCACCGCCGACAGGGCGACGGCGATCAGGACGCCCACGAGGACGTCGAACACCATGACCCCTGTGGCGGTGGCCACGGCCAGGGCCAGCTCGGAACGGTCCAGGCGCCACAGCGCCCGCAGGCCGTCGACGTCGATGATGGCGATGGCGGCGGCGGTGACGACGGCGGCGAGGGCAGGCTGGGGAAACCAGTAGAGGACGCCGCGCAGGGCCAGCAGGGCCACGGCCACGAAGACGCCGGCCACGAGGCCCACCAACTGCGTGTGGCTGCCGAGCGAGGCCGGCACCGCGGTGCGACTGGCGCTGGAGGAGATGGGGAAGCCCTGGGTGAGGCCGCTGGCCAGGTTCTCGGCCCCGAGGGCGACGAGCTCCTGGTTGGGGTCCACGCGGTAGCCGAGGCGGGCGGCGATGGAGCGTCCGGTGAGCACGTTGTCGGAGTAGCCGACGAGGGCGATGCCCAGGGCCACCGGGAGCAGGTCCACGACATCGGCCCAGCCCACGTCGGGCAGCGCGGGTGTGGGCAGGCCGGCGGGGATGTCGCCCACCACCTTGATGCCGTCCTCGTCGAGCCCGAACGCCCAGGTGACGGACGTGGCCGCCACGACCACCAGCAGCACCGAGGGCAGGGTGGGCGCCTTCCAGCGCAGGACGAGGATGGCGCCGAGGCAGATGACACCCATCGCGAAGGTGGCCGCCTCGATCTCGTCGAGGCCGGTCAGGAAGTCGACCATCCGGCCGAAGAACTTGTCGGCCTCGATGGGGACGCCCGTGAGCTTCGAGAGCTGGCTGCTGAGCAGCACGAGACCGACGCCGGTGATGTAGCCCACGAGCACCGGTCGGGAGAGCAGGTCGGCCAGGAAGCCGAGGCGGGCCAGCGCGCCGATGAAGCACACCGCGGCCACGCACAGGGCGAGGGCGGCCATGAGCACCGCGTAGCGCTGCGGGTCCCCGGCGGCGAGCGGTGCGACGCCGGTGGCGGCCAGGATGGCGGTGCCGGGCTCGGGCCCCACGCCGAGGTGTCGGGAGCTGCCCACGAGGGCGTACACGACGAGCGCGCCGAGCACGGCGTAGAAGCCGGCCTCCGGGGGCAGGCCGGCCAGCTCGGCGTAGGCCATGGCCTGGGGGACCAGCATGGCGCCCACGGTCAGTCCGGCCAGCACGTCGACCCGGAGCCAGGCGCGTCGGTAGCGCCGGAGCAGGGCGAGGCCCGGCAGGTGCCGGTCGAGGAAGCTGGGCGGGTGACCGTCGGGGGGTGCGGCGGGCACGGCAGCAATCTAGAGCGCCGCTAGGGTGGCCGGATGCCTGACGAGAAGCCCCACGTGTACGTCCCGCCCGGCGAGACCCCGCCGGCCGAGCTGGTGATCGAGGACCTGGAGGTCGGCGACGGCGCCGAGGCCACGCCGGGATCGAAGGTGGAGGTCCACTACGTGGGCCACGCCTGGTCGACCCGCAAGCAGTTCGACGCCTCCTGGGACCGGGGCGACACGTTCACGTTCTCGCTCGGCGCCGGCCAGGTCATCCCGGGATGGGACCAGGGCGTCGCCGGCATGCAGGTCGGTGGCCGCCGCCGCCTGGTGATCCCGCCGAACCTGGCTTATGGCCGTTCGGGGGCGGGCGGGGTCATCGGCCCGAACGAGACGCTGGTGTTCGTGGTCGACCTCGTCGGGGTGGCCTGAGCGACCGGGGTCGGGGCAGGGCAATGTGACGAACGGCCCTGTACCCCTCCTGCATCGAGGTGTCCTCTTGTCGAAGCGATGGCCTTCGGTCGGGCCCGCGAGGGGGGAGGCTCGGCGATGCCGGACAGTGGTGAGGACCGGAGCCGTTGGTTGGCCGAACCGCCTGCCGCCGGCGAGGTGCGCTTCCTCTTCGAGGCCGGTGAGGACGTCGAGCTGACGCCGGAGGCACGGGATGCGTTGGACGCGCTGGTCACGGCTCTTCAGGGAGGGGAGGTCGAGGGCTTCGCCGCCAGGGCCTGCCCCGCGTTGGGTGCCTGCAGCGACTTCTGGTGCGTGAGCTACCTGGGGTGTAGTCCGGTCACCAGGAAGCCGTGCGGGTGGCTCGTGAATTGCAGGATCGCCTAGGAGTGATCGCGGTCGGCGTCGATCGGAGGAGGGCGCATGTCGGATGCCGTTGACGACGGTCGCTGGCTCGTGGAGCCGCCCGCGGCGGATGAGGTCCGGCTCTTCATCGAGGCTGGTGAGGGGACCGAGGTGACGGCGGAAGTGCGTGCCGCGCTCGAGGTCCTGATGGATGAGCTCACCGGGGCCGAGACCACCGGGTTCATGTTGATGGGCGGAGCGGACTGCCTCCCGTTCAGCTGCAACGGGAACGGTCCGTGTCGTCGTTTCTGGATCAGGCCGTGCGCCATCCAGATGAGGCGCGTGGCGGC
>JALOLF010000274.1 GCA_025456085.1 Acidimicrobiales bacterium | reverse complement strand
CGAGGGTCAGGTGACGGTCGGCTGCCGGGAGCGACGCCCACGGTGGTGGGCCGCCGGGACGCACGGCCGGCGACGGCGGACGGGGGATGTGTTGACGACCGCCACGCACCGGGGGCACGACGTCGTCCTCGTCCGACACGACCGTTCTCCCGGGCGCCGGCGCGGCGTCAGGCGTCGGCACGCGTGTGCTCGACGAGCTGCTGGAGCAACTCGGGCATGCCGGCGGTCTTGAGGTTGGCCAGCACCTTGCCGGGGGTGGTCTCGCCCCGCTCCCACTCCATCCAGTAGGCGAGCAGCTTGGCCGGGTCGGGCGGTCGTCGATCCATGCGTGGAGGATACCGGCCGGGTCCGTGACCGAGCCGGTCCGGGGAGGACGGCGGCGACGCGCCTGCTGCGCCACGATCGCCTCCCGACGCCGGGCGGCGCGCCAGACTGGGCCCATGGACAGCGAACGCCCCGCGTCGAGCCCTGGCCGGAGCGAGCCGAGCCGCAGGAGGGCGCGTCTGCGCGGCCAGGTCGACGAGGAGCACGACGCGCTGTTCGACGGCGGCCAGATCCGCTCCTGGCAGGGTGCGGTGCGCAGGACCGACAGCTACGGCTTCGTGCTCGTGCTGCTGGTGCTGGTGACGTGGGTGTTCGTCCCGATCGCCACGACGCAGCGCTGGGCGATCGTGCCCACACTGGCCACCTACTACCTGGCGATCGTGATCGCGCTGCACACCTCGCACGTCGAACGACGCCGGCGGCAGGTCGCCATCGCCTTCGGTGGGGTGACCATGGGCGTGGCGCTGGTCTCGGAGATCGTCGACACGGACTGGCTGCGCTCCCTGGCCGCTGCGACCATGGGCCTGCTGCTGCTGCTGACCTCGGTCGTGGTGCTGCGCCGGGTCCTGTCGCACCGCCGGGTCACCGGCCGTACCCTGGCCGGCGCGGTGTCGACGTACCTGTTCTTCGGCCTCGGGTTCGCCTCCGTCTTCCACGCGCTGCACCTCGCCGACCCCTCGGCCTTCACCACCGCCAACGGCACGCTCGACTACCCCGCCATGCAGTACTACTCGTTCGTGACGCTGGCCACGCTCGGCTACGGCGACGTCGTGCCGGTGAGCGAGTGGGCGCGGTCGTTCGCCTCGCTCGAGACCATCGCCGGCCAGATCTACCTGGTGACGATCGTGGCACGGCTCGTGTCGCTGTTCGGCCAGTCGGTGCGCACCGACAACCCCTGAACCGGGGGGCGACCGGCACCCGCCGGCACGCCACCACCGCGACGGCGCGACGACGCCCCCGCATCCGCCACACGACGGCCCGGCCACACGACCGCCCGGCAACGACGAAGGGCCGGCCCCGCAGGACCGACCCCTCGTGCACGACAGCGCTCAGGCGAGCGGTGTCACATCATGCCGCCCATGCCGCCCATGCCACCGGGCATGGCGGGCGCAGCCTCTTCCTCGGGCTTGTCAGCGACCAGCGCCTCGGTGGTGAGGAGCAGGCCGGCGATCGACGCCGCGTTCTGCAGCGCCGCCCGGGTCACCTTGGCCGGATCGATGACGCCGGCCTTGATGAGGTCGACGAACTCGCCGGTGGCGGCGTTGAGGCCGGTGGAGCCGGACTCGCTCTCGACACGCTGCACGACGACCGCGCCCTCGAGCCCGGCGTTGTCGGCGATGAGCCGGGCCGGGGCCTCGAGCGCCTTGTGCACGATGCGGGCGCCGGTGGCTTCGTCACCGTCGAGCTTGTCGGCCGCGTCGGCGACCGCGGCACGGGCCCGGAGCAGTGCGGTGCCGCCGCCGGCGACCACGCCCTCCTCGATGGCGGCCCGGGTGGCCGACAGCGCGTCCTCGATGCGGTGCTTCTTCTCCTTGAGCTCCACCTCGGTGGCAGCGCCCACCTTCACGACGGCGACGCCGCCGGCGAGCTTCGCCAGACGCTCCTGGAGCTTCTCGCGGTCCCAGTCGGAGTCGGTCTCGTCGATCTCACGCTTGATCTGGGCGATGCGGCCCTTCACGTCGTCCTCGGTGCCGGAGCCCTCGACGATGGTGGTGTCGTCCTTGTTGACGACGATCTTGCGGGCCCGGCCGAGCAGGTCGAGCGTGGTGTTGTCGAGCTTGAGGCCGACCTCTTCGGAGATGACCTGGCCGCCGGTGAGGATGGCCATGTCCTGCAGCATCGCCTTGCGGCGCTCGCCGAAGCCGGGGGCCTTCACGGCCACCGAGTTGAAGGTGCCGCGGATCTTGTTCACGACCAGGGTGGCGAGCGCTTCGCCCTCGACGTCCTCGGCCACGATCAGCAGTGCCTTGCCGGTCTGCATGACCTTCTCGAGCACGGGGAGCATGTCCTGCACCGAGGAGATCTTGCCGTTCACGTAGAGGATGTACGGATCCTCGAGCACGGCCTCCTGGCGCTCCGGGTCGGTCACGAAGTAGGGCGAGAGGTAGCCCTTGTCGAACTGCATGCCCTCGGTGAACTCGAGCTCCATGCCGAAGGTGTTCGACTCCTCGACGGTGACCACGCCGTCCTTGCCGACCTTGTCGATGGC
>JALOLF010000273.1 GCA_025456085.1 Acidimicrobiales bacterium | reverse complement strand
GGCGATCGCCGAGATCGGAGCACGGGTCCGCGGGCTCGTGGACGCGCACGGCCCGCGGGCGGTCGCGCTCTACCAGGGCAACCCCACGTTCTTCAGCTTTCAGCACGTGCTCATGTCGTCGGCGTTCGTCGAGGCGATCGGGTCGCCGAACGTCTTCGCGTCGCACTCGGTCGACACCAACAACAAGTTCCACGTGTCGACCGCGATGTACGGCCTCTCGCTCGTCCACCCGGTGCCCGACCTCGACCGCGTGCGCTTCCTCATGTGCCTGGGCACCAACCCCACGATCAGCCAGATGTCCGTGCTCACCGTCGCCGATGCGACGGCCGCCCTGCGCGGCGTCGTCGAGCGCGGTGGCAGGGTCGTGATCGTCGACCCGCGGCGCAGCGAGACCGTCGGCAAGGTGGGCGAGCACGTGCCCATCCGGCCGGGCACCGACGCCTACCTGCTCGCCGCGATGCTGCAGGTCCTGACCGCCGAGCTGGGCGTGGACCTCGACCCGGCGCGGGCTGTCGCCAGCGGTGTCGATGAGGTCGTCGCCGTCGTGGCGCCCTGGACCCCGGAGCGCGCAGCTGCGGTGACGGGCATTCCGGCCGGCACCATCCGCGAGCTGGCCACGGCGTACGCGAGGGCCGACGGTGCCGCGCTCTACATGTCCACGGGCGTCAACATGGGCCCGTTCGGGTCGGTCGCCTACTGGCTGCTGCAGTCGCTCAACCTGATCAGCGGCAACGTCGACCGCGCCGGTGGGCTGCTCGTGCCGGAGGGGGCGTTCGACGTCCTGCGCCTGAGCGCCGCGCTGGGCCTCGGCAGGTTCGACGAGCACCGGACGACGGATGGGCGCTGGCATCGGGTCGCCGGCGCCTTCCCGGTGGCCGCGCTCGCCGACGAGATCACCACCGACCATCCGGACCGCATCCGGGCGCTCTTCGTCACGGCGGGCAACCCGGTGCACTCGGTGCCCGGCGGGAGCCGGCGTCTCGCCGACGCGATGCGCCAGCTCGACCTCGTGGTGAGCATCGACATCCACCGCAACGAGACCGCGGCGCTGGCCGACTACGTGCTGCCGGCCACCGACATGCTCGAGCGCAGCGACTTCACCATCACCCATCAGGTGCTCCAGGTCGTGCCGCACGCGCAGTGGACGCCGGCCGTCGTCGCGCCGGCGCACGAGCGCCGCGAGGAGTGGCGCATCTTCTCCGACCTCGCCGAGGCCAGCGGGGTGCCGATCCTCGGACCGACGGCGGCGAACGCTGTCCCCCGGCTCAACCGGCTGCTGCGCCGGCTGCCCGGACGGCCCGAGCTCACGCCCGACCGGATCATCGCGCTGCTGCTGCGCTGGGGTCGGCGCACCAGCATGCCCGAGCTGCGCCGGCACCCGGAGGGCGTGCTCCTGCCGCCGGCGCAACCGGGCACCTTCCTCGGCCGACGGGTGCGCACGCCCGACGGGTTGGTGCACCTGGCGCCGCCCGAGCTGATCGCCGACGCCGACCGGCTCGACGACCTCGAGGCGGAGCTGTCACGCACCGACGTCCTACGCCTCGTCGGACGCCGCGACCGCCGCTCGCACAACAGCTGGCTGCACGGCAACCCCCGCATCAGCCAACCTCCCGGCGGGAACGCCGCACTCCTGAACCCCCGGGACGCCGCAGAGCGCGGGATCGCCGACGCGGCCCTGATCGAGGTCTCCTCACCGGAGGGCGCGATCCGGCTGCCGTGCACCCTCACCGACGATGTGGCGCGTGGGGTGGTCGTCGTGCCGCACGGGTGGGGGCATGGGGCCTCGGGGCATCCGCGGGCACGGTCGTTGCCCGGCGCCAACGTCAACGACGTGATCCCCGGGGGTCAGGAGCACATGGACCCGGTCAGCGGCCAGGCCGTGATGCTCGCGCACCCCGTCGAGGTGCGCCCCGCCGGGCCGGGCCGCGGCGTGCCACCCCTCGGCGATGCTGAGCGTGCCGCGGGAGGCTCGGCATGATCCCCGCGAGTGGTTGAGGGCGCGATGAGGGAGTCCCGTGTCCGCCATCCACGTCGAGGCGCCGGTCGTCCGGGCCTGACCGAGCCCCCGCCGGCCGCCGCCGGCGCTGCCGCGTTCGCCCCGTGGACGCCGGCCACCTCCCACACCGCCTGATCGCCGAGAGCCCTCCGGCACTTTCCGTGCAAGGCCTCCGGCAGAGCATGGTGGACACGGGCCCGCATCCAGCGGGTTCTGATCGCGCGCTCGACCACCCTCGAGGGCAGGAGGGATCCATGACCACCGACTCCACGTCCGGGCCCGGCACGACCGCCGCCCCCACCGCGCGTGTTGGTCGGCGACGACGGCTCACCCGCCTCGGCTGAGGCCATCACCGTCGGCGCCTCGCTGCGGCCGGCGACCACAGCGTGGATCGCGCACCTGTGGTCGCCGCCCTTGGCAAGCCCCGAGCTGTTCGCACACCTGCGTCGGAGGGCACGCAACCTCGACGAGCTGCTCGAGCTCATCGAGGCGGAGGGCGGTGCCGAGGCACGGCGGCTCGTGGCGACCGGGGTCGCTG
>JALOLF010000175.1 GCA_025456085.1 Acidimicrobiales bacterium | reverse complement strand
TGAGCGGGTCGGCCTGGGCGCGCTGCTGGAAGCCGAGCTGGGCGTGCGGCTGGCCAAGGAGCACTCGGCGGCGGACTGGTCGCGCCGCCCCATCCCCGAGGCGTGGCTGGCCTACGCCGCCCTCGACGTCGAGCTCTTGCTCGAGCTTCGCGACGTGCTGTGCCGCGAGCTGCGGCACGCCGGCAAGACGGAGTGGGCCCGTCAGGAGTTCGACGCCCTGGTGCACGCCCCGCCTCCCGCGCCGCGGCACGAGCCCTGGCGGCGCACGTCGGGGCTGCACCGTGTGCGGGGCGCCAGGCGGCTCGCGCTCGTCCGCGCGCTCTGGGACGAGCGCAACCGGCAGGCCGGGGAACGCGACCTGACGCCCACCCGGGTGCTGCCCGACGCGGCGATCGTCGAGGCCGCCCTGGCTGGGCCCGTGTCGGCCGAGCACCTGGGCGAGCTGCCGGGGTTTCGGGGGCGCTCACGCAAGCCGCGGGGGCGCCGTGAGCTCGAGCGCTGGGCCGTCGTGCTGGCCGAGGCGGCCCGTCTTCCCGACTCGGCGCTGCCCGCTGCCGCAGCCGCCTACGACGGACCGCCGCCCGCGCGGGCCTGGGCCGACCGCAACCCGAACGCCGCTGCCCGCTTGGCACACGCGCGCGCTGCGCTCGCCGAGATCGCCGCCGCGCACCAGGTGCCGGTGGAGAACGTGCTGACACCCGACACGCTGCGCCGGGTGCTGTGGGAGCCGCCCCCCTCGACGCTGTCGGCGGTCGAGCAGGCACTGCGCGACCTCGGCGCTCGGCCCTGGCAGGTCGAGCTGACCGCATCGGCCGTACTCGCGTCGCTGGAGCCCTGAGACCGCACCTCACCCGGCCCTCGGGTGGACGACGAGTGTTCCCTCCCTTGTTACTGGCGAGTAGCATGGCACCCGTCCCATCCGCAGATCGAGGAGATCGCTGTGCGTCGAACTGTTCGGGACGTCGTCTTCGTAGACGGCGTGCGCACCCCCTTCGGCAAGGCCGGAGCCAAGAGCCAGTACGCAGAGACGCGGGCCGACGACCTCGTCGTGGCCCTGATCCGGGAACTGATGCGGCGCAACCCGCAGCTACCTCCCGAGGCCATCGACGAGGTGGCCATCGCCGCGACCACACAGACGGGCGACCAGGGTCTGACGATCGGGCGCACCGCTGCCATCCTGGCCGGGCTGCCCCGCTCGGTGCCCGGGTACTCGATCGACCGCATGTGCGCAGGCGGCATGACCGCGGCCACGAACGTGATGGCAGCGATTGCCGTCGGCGGGGCGGACGTCGCCATCGCCGGCGGGGTCGAGCACATGACCAAGCACCCGATGGGTGAGGGGTTCGACCCGAACCCTCGCATCATCTCCGAGAAGCTCGTGGACCCCGCCGCTCTCAACATGGGCGTGACCGCGGAGAACCTGCACGACCGGTTCCCGCACCTGACCAAGGAGCGGGCAGACGCCTACGGCGTGGCCAGCCAGGAGAAGTACGCCAAGGCACTGGCTGACGGCAAGATCCAGCAAGACCTCGTGCCCATCCAGATCTGGTCGAGCGAGAAGGGCTGGGGGCTCGCCGTCGCCGACGAGCCGCCGCGGCCCGGCACGACGATGGAGGGCATCGCCAACCTCAAGACCCCGTTCCGGCCTCGTGGCCGGGTCACGGCTGCCAACGCCTCCCCGCTCACCGACGGCGCGACGGCCTGCATCGTGGCCGCCGCCGACGTCGCCGAGCAGCTCGGCCTGCCGGCCAAGATGCGCCTGGTCTCCTTCGCGTTCGCCGGCGTCGAGCCCGAGGTGATGGGTGTCGGCCCCGTGCCCGCCACCGAGAAGGCCCTGGCGCGCGCCGGGTTGTCCATCGACGACATCGGCCTGTTCGAGCTCAACGAGGCGTTCTCCGTCCAGGTGCTCGCCCTGCTCGACCACTACGGCATCGCCGACGACGACCCTCGCGTCAACCCATGGGGCGGCGCGATCGCGGTGGGACACCCGCTGGCGTCGTCCGGTGTGCGGCTGTTCACCCAGCTCGCCCGGCACTTCGAGACGCACCCCGAGGTGCGCTACGGACTGACCAGCATGTGCGTGGGCCTCGGCCAGGGCGGCACCGTCATCTGGGAGAACCCTCACCACGCCGACTACGGCAAGGAGAACGACAAGTGAGCGACACCGGCTACACCGAGGTCGTGACGCACGCCAAGGTGCGCGAGGTCGAGCTGCCGCTCGGCGCCGGCACCATGGCGCTCATCACCCTGGACAACGGGCACGACCACAGCAAGCCCAACACGCTGGGTCCGCAGACCCTCGCCAGCATCGATGCGGCGATCGACGCGGCGCTGGCGGTGACCGGGGTGGTGGCGATCGGCATCACCGGCAAGCCCTTCTGGGTGGCCGCGGGTGCTGACCTCAAGGGCGTGCAGGTCATCACCGACCGCGAGCAGGCACTCGATGTCGCCCGCACCGGACACCGCGTGCTGGGGCGGCTGGGCGACTCGCCCGTGCCGTCGTTCGCGTTCCTCAACGGCGCTGCGCTCGGCGGAGGGCTCGAGATCGCGCTGAACTCGACGTACCGCACGGCGTCCCGCGCTGCGGGCGCGTTGGCCCTGCCGGAGGTGGCCATCGGGCTGCTGCCCGGCTGGGGCGGCAACTGGCTCGTCCCGAACCTCGTAGGCGCTGACAACGCCGTCACGGTCATCATCGACAAGCCGCTGAACAACAAGGTGATGAAGGCCGACGAGGCCGCGGGCCTGGGTCTGGTCGACGCCGTGTTCGACGGCGCCGACTTCCTCGCCCAGTCCCTTCTGTGGGCAGCGAAGGTGCTGCGGGGCGACGAGACCGTGCAGCGTCCCGAGATCGACCGATCCGAGCAGACGTGGGGTGCCGCCATCGCCCGGGCGCGGGGCATCGCCGCTGCCAAGGGCCGGGGCACGTACCCCAATGCGGACAAAGCGATCGATCTGATCGCCGAGGCGCGCACGGCGACCAAGGCCGAGGGTTTCGCGCTCGAGGACGAGGGTCTCGCCGACCTCATCATGAGTGACACCACGCGCGCCAACCTGTACGCCTTCGACCTGGTGCAGCGGCGGGCCAAGAAGCCTGCGGGCGCACCCGACCGGTCGCTGGCGCGCAAGGTCGAGAAGGTGGGCGTCGTGGGCGCCGGCCTCATGGCCAGCCAGCTGGCCCTGCTGTTCGCCCGCCAGATGAAGGTTCCTGTGGTCATCACCGACCTCGACCAGCAGCGGGTCGACAAGGGCGTGGCCTACGTGCACGGCGAGGTCGACAAGCTCGTCGCCAAGGGCCGCATGGACGCCGACACCTCGAACCGCGTGAAGGCGCTGGTGACCGGCACCACCGACAAGGCGCTGTTCAGCGACGCCGATTTCGTCATCGAGGCCGTGTTCGAGAAGATGGAGGTCAAGCAGCAGGTCTTCGGCGAGCTCGAGTCGTTCGTCAAGCCCGAGTGCGTGCTGGCGACCAACACCTCGTCGCTGTCGGTCGCGGAGATGGCGAAGGACCTGCAGTACCCCGAGCGGGTGGTGGGCTTCCACTTCTTCACCCCGGTGGCGCTGATGCCGACGCTGGAGATCGCCCCCACCGACCGCACCGACGACGCCACGCTGGCGACGGCCTTCGCCGTCGGCAAGGCGATCAAGAAGAACTGCGTGTGGAGCAAGGACGCCACGGCGTTCATCGTCAACCGGCTGCTCATGCGCGGTCTCGGCGAGGCCATCACCACGGTCGACGAGGGCACGCCGTTCCAGGTGGCCGACGAGGGCGTCGTCAAGGCGGGCTTCCCGCTCGGCGCGTTCATCCTCATCGCGATGACCGGCCCGGGCGTGGCGTTGCACACGGCGGAGAGCCTGATGCAGGCCTTCCCCGACCGCTTCACCGCCTCCCCCGGGTTCGCGGCGATGGTCGCCGCGGGTAAGCCCGCGATCTACCTCTGGGACGAGAAGGGCAAGGCCTCGGTCGACCCCGAGGTGGCAGCCCTGTGGCCGCAGGGTGATCGGCCGAGCACAGCCGAGCAGGTCGCCACCCGCATCAAGGAGGCGATGGCCGACGAGTCCCGGCACATGCTGGACGAAGGCGTGGTGCAGGCCCCGCAGGACATCGACCTCGCGATGATCGGCGGTGCGGGCCTGCCGCTCCCCCATGGCGGGCTGCTGCCGATGCTCGACAGCGAGGGCATCTCCGAGCGGGTCACCGGGCGGCGCTTCCTGCCGCCGGGCGTCGCGAGCGTGCCCACCACGTAGCCGCGACCCGGCCCGTCCGCGCGGCCGTCCACCGAGGATTGACCACGTCAAGAGGGCGCACCCGCACTTCACGAGGCATGCAGGCCCCGTGAGGTGAGTGCCCACCCTCTTGACGTGGTCATTTGCGCGTTGGGGGTCGGACGGGACGGGACGGCGCGCGCAGGCGAGGCGGGCTAGGGCTGGGTGAGGCTGGCGGGGCTGGACGGTTCGAGCCCGGCGACGTGCTCGACGGCCAGGCGCGCCAGGTTTTGTGCCGTGAGGCCCATGTCCGCCATCAGGGCCGCCCGCTTGCCCTGCTCGAGGAACTGCTGAGGCACGCCCGCGTCGCGTAGCGGCGTCCAGACGTCGGCGTCGCGCATCGCCTGGGCCAGGCGGGCTCCGACACCGCCGACCCGGCCGTTGTCCTCCACCGTGAGCACGAAGCGGTGCTGGCGAGCGAGGTCGACCAGCACCGGGTCGACGGGCAGCACCCAGCGTGGATCGACCACGGTCACGCCGATGCCCTGGTCAGCCAGGCGCTCAGCCACGTCGACGCCGAGCGTGGCCATCGGACCAACGGTCACCACGAGCACGTCCTGCGCCCCCTCGCGCACCAGCACGTCGGTGTCGCCCAGACGGCTCACCGCGGTGAGGTCACTCGGCACGCCGCCCTTGGGGAAGCGCACGACCGTGGGCCCGTCCTCGGTCGCCACCGCCTCGCCGAGCAGCTCTCGCAGCCGGGACGCGTCCCGCGGCGCGGCCAGCCGGATGCCCGGCACCAGCTGCAGCAGCGACAGGTCCCACATGCCGTTGTGCGACGCACCGTCGTCACCGGTCACGCCGGCTCGGTCGAGCACGAAGGTGACCGGCAGGCCGTGCAGGGCGACGTCCATGAGCACTTGGTCGAAGGCACGGTTGAGGAAGGTGGCGTACACCGCGACGAGGGGGTGCAGCCCCGTCATGGCGAGCCCGGCCGCCGACGTCACGGCATGCTGCTCGGCGATGCCCACGTCGAAGCAGCGGTCGGGGAAGGCCTCGGCGAACGCCTTGAGCCCGGTGGGCTGCAGCATCGCCGCGGTGATCGCGACCAGGTCGGGGCGGGTGCGCCCCAGCCGCACCACCTCGTCGGAGAACACGCTGGTCCACGTCGTGGTCGGTGGCGAGGTGGGCAGACCCGTGTCGGGGTCGAACGGCCCGGGTCCGTGCATGAGGTCGGCCTGGTCCTGCTCGGCGCGGTCGTACCCGCGGCCCTTCTCGGTCACACAGTGCACGATGACCGGCCCGTGGTACCGGCGCGCCGCGCGCAGCGCGTGCTCGAGGGCGGGGCGGTCGTGTCCGTCCACCGGGCCCACGTACTTCAGCCCGAGGTCCTCGAACATGCCCTGCGGCGCCAGGACGTCCTTGACGCCCTTCTTCACTCCGTGCAGGGCCTCGAACATCGGCTGCCCCACCACCGGCGTGTGCGTGAGCACCGACTTCACCGCCGACAGAGCGCGCTCGTACCCCGGGTTCGTGCGCAGCGAGTCGAGGTAGTGGGCGATGCCCCCGACGGTCGGGGAGTACGAGCGACCGTTGTCGTTGACGACGATCACCAGCGGCAGGTCAGGCTGGCCGGAGATGTTGTTGAGGGCCTCCCACGCCATGCCGCCCGTGAGCGCCCCGTCACCGATCACCGCCACGACCCGCCGGTCGGTCTCCCCGCGCAGGCGATAGCCCTTCGCCAGGCCTTCCGCGTACGACAGCGACGTCGAGGCGTGCGAGTTCTCGACCCAGTCGTGCTCGCTCTCCCGCCGCGACGGGTAGCCCGACAGCCCGCCGGGCTGACGCAGCCGGTCGAACTGGTCCCGACGGCCCGTCACCATCTTGTGCACGTACGCCTGGTGCCCGGTGTCGAACACGATCGGGTCGTGCGGGCTGTCGAACACGCGGTGCAGGGCAAGGGTGAGCTCGACGACGCCGAGGTTGGGGCCGAGGTGGCCACCCGTGCGGGACACGGCGGCCACCAGCGCCGCCCGGATCTCCCCGGCCAGCACGTCGAGGTCGTGGTCGTCCAGCCTGCGCAGGTCCCGCGGACTTGCGATGCGGTCGAGCACGGCCATGCCACGAGTGTAGGTGGAAGGCCCAGGGTGCGGCCCGTCAGAGGCGGGCACGGTGGCGCACCCCACGCAGCGCCGCATCCACGGCCAGCACCTGCGGCAGCAGCGCTCTCAGCCGGTGCAGCTCCCCTTCGAGCAGCGCCACGGTGGCGTCGAGCGTGCTCGGGTCGGCCACGCTCGCCAGCTCGGTGCGCACGAGACCCAGCGCCTTCTGGTGGGCGTCCACGCTTCCTGCCACGTGCCAGTGCGTGACCCGGGCCAGCACGACCGGGTGGCGACGCAGCACGTCGTGCAGCCGGTAGTCGGGCGGGCACTGGTCGAGCAGCCACGCCTGGGCGGCCTGCTGCCAGCCGGACGCGTCCGGAGGCGGCAGCCCGCCCGGCCAGGCCGGTGGACGGGACGCGATCAGCGCGACGTCGCCAGCAGCTGGCGCAGCACGAACGGCATGATGCCGCCGTGACGGTAGTAGTCGGCCTCGCCGGGGGTGTCGATGCGCACCGTGGCCTCGAACGTCACCAACCTGCCGTCCGGATGCACGGCCTCGACCTGAACGGTGCGGGGGTTGGTGCCGTCGTTGAGAGCCTCCACACCCGTGATGGTGACGACCTCCTCACCGGTGAGCCCGAGCGAGTCGGCGCTCTGCCCGGCCGGGAACTGCAGCGGTAGCACCCCCATGCCGATGAGGTTCGACCGGTGGATCCGCTCGTAGCTCACGGCCACGACCGCCCGGACACCGAGCAGGGCCGTGCCCTTGGCTGCCCAGTCACGGGAGGAGCCCGAGCCGTATTCGGCTCCGGCGAGCACGACCAGCGGGATGCCTGCCCGCTGGTAGGCGGTGGACGCGTCGAAGATGCTCGTCACGGGAGCCTGCGCCGGGTCCGGCGAGGCGGTGAAGTCGCGCGTGACACCGCCTTCGGTGCCGGGCGCCACCTGGTTGCGCAGCCGGATGTTGGCGAACGTGCCGCGGATCATCACCTCGTGGTTGCCGCGGCGCGACCCGTAGGAGTTGAAGTCCTTGCGGTGCACCCCGTGCTCGGACAGGTAGCGGCCCGCCGGGCTGTCGGCCTTGATCGACCCGGCCGGTGAGATGTGGTCGGTGGTCACCGAGTCGCCGAACTTGGCGAGCACCCGGGCACCGACGATGTCGCTGACGGGCTGCGGCTGCAGTCCCATCCCGTCGAAGTAGGGCGCCTTGCGCACGTAGGTGGAGTCGGGATCCCAGGCGAACAGCTCCCCCGTCGGCGTGGGCAGGCTCGTCCAGCGCTCGTCCCCGGCGAACACCTCGGCGTACCTACTGGTGAACATGTCACCGGCGATCGAGGCCTCGATCGTGGCCTGGATCTCCTGCGGGGTGGGCCAGATGTCGCGCAGGTACACCGGCTCCCCGTCGTGGCCGGTGCCGAGGGGGTCGCGGGTGATGTCGAGCGCCATCGACCCGGCCAGTGCGTACGCGACGACGAGCGGGGGGCTGGCGAGGTAGTTCATCATGACGTCCGGG
>JALOLF010000174.1 GCA_025456085.1 Acidimicrobiales bacterium | reverse complement strand
CGGCACGCACCAGGCGGGTCGGCCCGGTCTTGCGGGAGCGGACGATCCCTGCCCGTTCGGCTCGGTCGACTTCGCGGGACACGGTGGGCATGCTCGATCCCGTCCACTCGACGAGCTCGGTGAGATTGTGCTCCCTGGCGGGGTCGGCGAGGATGCGCGCCAGTAGCCGGCCCTGGGTGTCGGAGCGCAGCATCGGGGCGAGGGACGGCGCAGAGACTTTCATGAACCGTAGAGAAGCCTACGGATGATGAAAGCATCGGCAAGGCCTCCCAGCCTGTCGGGGTTCGTTCGGTCGGCTCGCGCGACGCGGCGGCGACTTGGCAGTGGGGTAGGGGTGTAGGGCGCCGCTCGGTGTCCCCACCCCCATCGGGACCGAAGGCGACTGGCGCGGTCGGGGCGATCGGCGGCGACCCGGTGGGGGTGTGACCGACACGGGCCCCGCGACGGGGCCCGGCACGCCGAAGGAGGAATCCGTGGCGACGAAGGTGAGCCTGCATCGGCTGCTGTCGACGGAGGAGGTGGCCGAGATCCTGGCGGTGACCCCCAAGACGGTGCGGCGCTGGATCGCCAGCGGCGACCTGCCCGCGGTGAAGGTCCATCGCCAGTGGCGCGTCCGGGCCGACGAGCTCGAACGATTCCTGACGGGCGGCACCGATGCCGCCTGAACGACTGTGGACCATCGCCGACGTCGCCGGCCATCTCGGCGTCTCCGAACGGACGGTGCGGACCTGGCAGCGCAAGTACGGGCTCCCACACCTGCGCATCGGTGGGACCATCCGCTTCCGGCCCGAGGAGATCCGCGCCTGGGTCGACCGACACGAGGCGCACCCGACGGCCGGCGCCGAGTTGTCTCAGCTGGCCCGTCGGAACGCGTCGTAGCGCTCTTCGAGGAAGCCGGGGTCGGGTCGTTCGTCGATGCGTTTGGGCAGGAGCAGGGCTTGGCCGTGCACGGCTTGGAGGCCGTGGCGGAGCATGGGGCCGTCGTGTTCGGCGAGCACGTCGGGGCGGATCTCGATGACGAGGTCACGGCGGACGCCGAGGATGTGGCGGTCGTAGGCGGCGTGGTGGATCTTGCACAGCGCCAGGCCGTTGGGCACCACGGGTATCGAGCGGGGGTCGGTGTCGGGGAGGATGTGGGCGGCGTCGAGGAGCTCGACGTGGCGCAGCCGGCACACGGCGCAGCACTGGCGGTAGGCGCGCAGGACCCGCTCGCGGAAGCCCGCCTGGTGGAGTCGTTGCAGGGTGAGGCGTTTGGCGTAGCTCTTGGCCGGGGCGGTGGCGTCGACGGGGACGACGGCGAGGTCCACGCCGGCGCTGGCGCCTTCGAACAACTCGACTGCGACGTGCAGTGTCTCGGGGTGGTCCTCGGCGATGACGGCGGGCCAGAACGGCCGGTACCGGCCCTTGGCGACACTGGGCATCCCCCCGTTGGGCGGACACCTCGTATAGGAGGAAGTCCAGTCCAGCAAGAGGAAGTCGAGGGGCGGTCGCCCGTCGCGGTTCTCGTCGGAGTTCCGTCGTGACGCGGTGGCGATGGTGCTCGGAGGAGGGCCGTCCGATCGCGGAGGTCGGCCGGTCGGTGGGGGTGAACCCGGGGACCTTGGGGAACTGGGTGGCCCGGGAGCGCATCGAGCGGGGGGAGCGCGACGTGCTCACCGCTGATGAGCGGGGCGAGCTGGCGGATCTGCGGGCGGAGGTGAAGCACCTGCGGATGGAGCGCGATCTGCTCAAACGATCCGTGGCCTTCTGGGTGAAGGAGACGTCGACACCGTGAGCCGCTACGAGTGTGTCGATGCCCAGAAGGCGGCCGGGTTCGCGGTGACGGCGGCGTGCGAGGCGGTGGAGGTGTCCACGTCGGGCTTCTACGACTGGTGCCAGCGGGAGGCGGCGGCGCCGACGACGCTGCGGGAGCTGGCCGAGGCGGAGCTGGTGGAGCTGATGCGCCAGCTGTACGCGGAGGCGGACGGCAACTACGGAGTGCCGCGCATGTACAAGGCGCTGCGCCATGCGGGGCTGGTGGTGAACAAGAAGAAGGTGCACCGCCTGATGCGCAAGCACGGCCTGGCGGGCCGGTTCCGGCCCCGGACGTGCCGCACCACGTTCCCCGGCCCCGACGGGTTCATGATCCCGGACCTGGTCGGGCGGCGCTTCGACCCGGGCGCCCCCGATGTCGCGTGGGTCCAGGACATCGCCTGCATCGCCACCCGGGAAGGGTGGCTGTACCTGGCCTCGGTGCTCGACCTCGGTTCGCAGCGGCTGGTGGGCTACTCGATGGCGGACCACATGCGCACCGAGCTGGTCCTCGACGCCCTCGGGATGGGCGTGGCGGCTCGGGGCGGGGACGATGCCGTGGCTGGGATCATCACCCACGGCGACCCGGGCAGTACACCAGCGACGGCTACCTCGACTACTGCCAGGCCCGCCAGCTGCGCCCCTCGGCAGGAAGGACCGGGGTGTGCTGGGACAACTCGGTGGCCGAATCGTTCTGGGAGTCGTTGAAGCGGGAGTGCGTGCAGGGCCGCATCTTCGCCACCCGCGCTGAGGCCCGCCGCGCCATCTTCAAGTGGATCAACTGGTATAATCATAGCCGGCTACACACCAGTCTCGACGGGGTTCCACCCGTCCGCTGGGAACAGCAGCACCGTCAAGCTTCATAACCACCCGTCCGACCGACGGGGAGACGCCCAGCCAGCGGCCACGCCCCCTGGTCAGCGACCTCGACCTGCGCCCGGAGGGGCAGTCGCTGACGCACCGCGTCCGGCTCTTTCCCCCGTCCCCAGCCTCGACAGGGACGCAGGTGCTGCCGACGCTCCGGTGCACGATCGGGCATGACGCAACCGGATCGCCTGGCCGGAGTGCCGTTCCCGCATCCCGCGCTGCGGTCAGAAGGTCCGGGATGCGGCTGTCACGCTCGCCTTCCGCTCGTAGAACGCCGTGGTCTCGGCGGAGGGCTCGGCGTCGAGGTCCTCGAGGTAGTCCAGCAGCTCCCGGTACACCGCCCGCACGGCTGTCGTGTTCCCGGCGGCATCCTCGATGCGCATGTGGGCCCGGTACAGCACCTCGTTGCCCGGCAGCCCGCGGAGTCCCCGGAGGACGGC
Source organism: Acidimicrobiales bacterium (assembly GCA_025456085.1). Taxonomy (GTDB): domain Bacteria; phylum Actinomycetota; class Acidimicrobiia; order Acidimicrobiales; family Acidimicrobilacustridaceae; genus JALOLF01. The sequence goes on along the minus strand of JALOLF010000174.1, from coordinate 4,740 downwards.
GAAGCGGGCGAGGTCAGCGCGAAGGGAACGCTTCTCCTGGTGGTTGCGCTCTGGGAGTCATGTCGTTGTGGCGATGGCGGTGATGGTGCCGTCTGCGCCGCCGGCGTAGAGGTGGCTGCCATCGGGGTGCCACGCGAGGGTGCTGACGGACGAGCCGAGGTTGGCATGGCTGGTTGGGCTGGTGCGTTTGGGTGGTGCCCACAGGTAGAGGTCGCCGTTGGCGTCGCCGGAGGCGAGTCGTTGGCCGTCGGGGCGGTAGGCGAGGTCGGTGACGTGGCGGGTGTGGGCGTCGAGGGTGGTTGGCCGGGTGCCTTGGGGACCGCGTCCGGCGAAGAACCAGATGGTGATCTCGCCGACGCTGCCGATGGCGAGGTACCGGGAGCTGGGATGCCAGGCGACGTGTTCGATCTTGGCGGGGTAGCCCGACATCTGCATGTCGTCACCGGACCAGAGCCGCCAGATGTGCGCGGCGGCGTCTTGGCATCCGGCGGCGACCCATCGGCCGTCGGGTGCGGGGTCGATGCTGAGCAGTGACCCTTTCCAGGCGAAGTGCTTCTCGGGTCGTTCGGGTTCGGTGGGCCGGTACCAGTGCAGCCCGCCGTAGCAGGCGGCGCCGACGGAGAGCCCGTTGGTGGACCAGGCGACGGCGGTGATGGTGGACGGCAGCGGTCCCCAGGTGGCGATGGTGGTTCCGGTGTTGTCGGCGACGGTGAGGTGACGTCCGGCGGCGACGGCGACGAGGTCCTCGGTGGGGGACCAGGCGACCGAGGCGCCCTCTCCCGGGAGGTCGACATCGATTGGGTGGGTCGGGTCGGCGGCGGGGTAGATGCGCAGGTGGTGGTCGTGGCCGGTGGTGGCGAGGTGGGTTCCGTCGTGGGACCAGCCGCCGGCGAGCACTCCGAAGTCGTGTAGGGCGAGTTCGGCCATGACGGTGCCGGTGGTGGTGTCGAGGAGAGCGGCGCGCCCCGACAGCGATCCGGTGAGCAGCAGGGTGCCGTCGGGGGAAGGGGCGGCGAGGGTGATGTAGTCGTCGAGGTTGGTTGCCCAGGTGAGCTCGACGCGGTCGACGGTGCGGGTTCGGGCGGCCATGGGTTCAGTCGGCGAGGCAGGCGGTGAATGATGCGGTGAGGGCATCGCGGTCGAGGTTGCGGCCGATGAACACGAGCCGGTTGGTACGGGCCTCGCCGGGCTTCCACGGCTGATCGGGCTGGGCGTCGAAGAGCATGTGGACGCCTTGGAACACGTAGCGCTGATCGTCGCCGGTGAGGGCGAGGATGCCCTTCATGCGGAAGATGTCGACGCCGTGTTCGGCGAGGAGGGTCCCGAGCCAGTCGTTGAGCTTGGTGGGGTCGAGGTCGCCGTCGAGTTCGATGCCGACCGACGTGACGCTCTGGTCGTGTTGGTGTTCGGTGTCGTCGAGGAACCGGGGGTCCATCTCGAGGACCCGGTCGAGGTCGAACGCGCCGACGTTCAAGATCGCGTCGAGATCGACCTTGCCGTAGGCGGTACGATGGACCACGGCGAGCGCGTTGACCGACCGGAGACGGGTCTCGAGGTCGTCGGCTTCGCGGTCGGTGACGAGGTCGACCTTGTTCATGACGATCCGGTCCGCGAAGGCGACTTGTTCGACCGCTTCGTTCTCGACCCCGTCGGGCTTGATCTCGTCGAGGTGTTGGGGGAGATGCTTGGCGTCGACAAGGGTGACGATGGCGTCGAGGCGGAGCTGGGAGCGGATCTCGTCGTCGACGAAGAAGGTCTGAGCGACCGGGGCGGGATCGGCGAGGCCGGTGGTCTCGATGAGGATGTGGTCGAAGCGATCGCGGCGGCGCATGAGGTTGCCGAGGATGCGGATGAGGTCACCGCGAACGGTGCAGCAGATGCACCCGTTGTTCATCTCGAAGATCTCTTCTTCGGCGTCGAGCACCAGGGCGTCGTCGATGCCGATCTCGCCGAACTCGTTCTCGATGACGGCGATGCGCTTGCCGTGCTGTTCGGTGAGGATGTAGTTCAACAGGGTGGTCTTGCCGGCGCCGAGGAACCCGGTCGGAGGCGGTGGGGGCGGTGTCGGTCATGGGGTACTCCTTGGAGCCAGACGCGGGGATTGAGGCCGCATCGAGACGGGTGGTGGGTACAGGCGGGTTGGGTTGGTCGTGGCGGACGCGGGCGGGGATCGTGGCGGCGAACGCCATGAGGAACAGGCCGGCGGCGGTGAGTGCGATGGTGGCGCCGGGTGGTGAGGCGAGGTGGTAGGAGAAGGTGAGGCCGCCGACTGCGGAGGCGAGACCGACCGCGACTGCGACTGCGGTCATCGTGGCGATGCGGTGGGTAAGGAGGCGGGCGGTGGCCGCGGGGGTGACGAGCATCGCGACGCTCATTAGCAGCCCGACGGTCTGGAGCGAGACGACCACGCTGATCGAGACGAGCACGAGGACCACGAACCGCAGTCGGGGTTCTGCGATGCCGACCTGGCGGGCATGCAGCGGGTCGAAGGTGACGGCGAGCAGGTCGCGGTGCAACACGGCGATGGTGCCCAACGCGATCACAGCGAGGGCGGCGTTGAGGCCCAGGTCGGTGTCGTTGACGGTGGTGATCTGGCCGAACAGGTAGTGGGACAGGTCGACGCCGACGCGGTCGCTGCGGCTGATGATCACGACCCCGACCGCGAACAGGATGGTCTCGGCGATACCGATGACGGTGTCATCGGCGAGGCGTCGTCGTGCGCTGACCAGCCCGATGACCCCGCCCATGACGAGCCCTGCGGCGAGGGCGCCGGCGACGATGCTGGCACCGATCAGGTAGGCGACAGCGACCCCGGCCAGGGTGGCGTGAGACATGGCGTCGCCGAGGTAGGCGAGGCGGCGCAGCACGACCCACACCCCCACCACAGGGCACAGGACGCCGACGATGATCGCGATGGCGAGCGCGTTGCGCATGAACTCCGACCCGTACGGGTCGGTGAGCCACCGCCACATCAGCCGGCCGCCGCGACGAGGTTCGATCGGGATGGCCGGGGTGGGGGAGCGGTGCCGTAGGTGGCGTCGAGCGAGTCGGCGTCGAGCGCGTCCTGGGGTGGTCCGTCGGCGATGAGCGCGGTGTTGAGGGCGAGGCAGCGGTCGAAGTGTCGGCGACAGAGCGCGAGGTCGTGGGTGGCGACGAGGATCGTGCGGCCGGTCCGGGCGAGGCGGTCGAACAAGGTCAGCAGGTCGGTGGTGTTCGGCAGATCGACGCCGGCGAGGGCTTCGTCGAGGAGGAGCACCTCGGCTTGCTGGGCGAGCGCCCGGGCCACCAGGGCACGCTGGAGCTGACCGCCCGACAGGGCACCGATCGGGTCGCGGGTCCGGTCAGCGAGGTCGACCTCCTCGAGCGCGTCCGCGACCGCGTGGCGATCCACGGGCCGTGGTCGACGCCAAGGCGCCAGGAACGGTCGACGCCCGGCCAGGACGAGCTGACCGACGGTGAGCGGGAACGACAAGTCCACATCCGCTCGCTGGGGCAGATAGGCGGCGCACGCCTTGTTGGCGCCGTGATGGCAGCGGTCGCCGGCGAGCGTGACGTGACCGGTGATCGGGACGAGACCGGCGATCGCCTTGAACAGCGTCGACTTGCCTGCCCCGTTCGGGCCGACCACCGCCACCAGTTCCCCCCACCCGGCGGTGAAGGTGACGTTGTCCAACGCGACCCGGCCCGGGTACCGCACGGTCAGCGCGTCCACATCGAGTGCCGTCCCTGGTGCGGTGGTCATCGACAGCCCAGGCCCTCGGTCAGCGCGGCGAGATTGGCGCGCATGAGCGATTCATAGGTGGCCCCCGCGTCGAGGTCGGGAGCGGTGATCGTCTCGACCGGGTCCAGGGCGCTGGTGCTCGCGCCGATCTCGTTGGCGACGGTCTCGGACAGATCAGCGGGGACCTGTTCTTCGAAGAAGACCACCTTGACGTTGTGTTCCCGTGCTGCGTCGGCAACCGCTTCGAGGGTGCGCGGGTCCGGTTCCTCATCGGGGGAGAGCCCGGCGATGGCGATCTGGGTGAGCCCGTACCGGCGCGCCAGGTACTCGAAGGCACGGTGGCTGGTCACGATCACCTTCGAATCGCAGTCGGCCAGACCAGTCGCGAAGTCGTCGTCGAGTCCGGTCAGCTCGGCTGTGTAGGCGGCGAGTCCGGCGTCGTAGGTGGCGCGGCCGTTAGGGTCGAGCTCGACGAGCACGTCGCGGACATGGGTGGCGATCTCGGCTTGGAGCACCGGATCGACCCACACGTGTGGGTCATGGCCGCCCTCGAGCTCCTCGCCGTCGACCTCACCTTGGGTTCCGGCCAGCTGCTCCTGCACCGTCAGTAGGTCGATGCCGTCGAGGACGTCCACGGTCCGCACTTCGGATCCGAGGCCGGCGGCGGCGTCTTCGACCTGCGGCTGGAATCCTCTCGACAGGTAGAACAGCGCCCGCATGTCCGACAGGTCGTTCACCTGCTGGGGTGTCAACTCCAGGTCGTGCGGCCCGCCCCCCGGTGGGGTCAGGTTCTCCACGTCGACCCGGTCACCGCCGACCCTCTCGACGGCTTCCGCGATCGGGTAGAACGCCGCCGCAACCCGCAACCGCCCGGCGGGGTCCGTGCCCGGTGCGGTAGTGGGGCTCGTGGCGCTGGTGTTCGATCCGCACGCCGCGGCGAGCACCGCGTGCGCAACGCCGGTGGTCGCGAGCGCCAACCGGAGGGAAGGAGGGCGGAACTGGTCTCGACGCATGTCGGT